>CAZAEQ010000024.1:0-67352 GCA_964484185.1 uncultured Phycisphaeraceae bacterium | reverse complement strand
GGGGTTGCAACCGGATCAGGGGTGGTTGGGCCTAGATCGATCACGCCGCCAGGGCCAATCGCGCCCAGCGTGCCGAGGCTGGCGGCGCGTTTGCCGGCGTGCGTCCAAATCTGGCGGAGAAAGTCAACGGTCGAGGTCTTGCCGTTGGTGCCGGTAACTGTAACGATTGTTTCCGGCCGGCGCGGATAGAATTTCGAGGCGGCGAGTGCGAAGGCGTTGAAGCCGGATAAGGCCCCAGGCATACATGAAGGCGGCGCGGAAATGATTTGTGCTTGTCCGGCGGCGAGAATCACCGAGGCATTGGCGGCTGAGGTTGCCAGAGCAACCAGTGAGAGGGCGGAAAGAGCAACGATTGAGCGTGTAGTCTGCATGTCAATTCTCCAGAAGCAATGTTGAACATCGGAACAGTTTGTAAAGCGAGTCGCAACATGCTCTCGCTGACAAGACTTACCGGCAGATTGGAGAATCTTGCAGTGCAGGTGAAAAGAAAATGGGATAAAGAGCCTGTTTTCAGGGCAAAGAACTATTTGCAGGAATTCTCAGGATTCGGCGTGAGTGATGCCAGCCGCGTACGTTCTGGGGCGCTCGGCCATGGACCAGCTCGGCGAGCCAACTCGAGGATCCAGTTCAGTGATGCGCTGCAGCGGGAGCATGCGCAACAACAACCTGCGGAGCGGCAGGCATCAGATCATTCATGATCGCAGTGAACGCTTTGAATGTCTCGCTGGCGATTTCCACAATGGCCGCCCGCTGTGTTGCATCAAGTGTGAGCGAATCGATGGAGGTCTTGAAGGCGGCCCAGTTTTCCCGAGTGGCCCCCGCGTGTGGATTAATCGCGCGAGTTGCGAATCCTGGTTCAATTCCAAGCGCCCGCTCGACTGCTTTGGCGATGTACACGCCGCCGTTGCTGCTGCCTTCGATGACATAAAGCGCGCCCAGCAGGGAGGTGGGCGAGAGGGCGGCCACGTGAGCCATGCGCGCGGCGAATGCAAGCGTGGCGGGCTGGGGAGAAATCGTCGCGGGCGATACACCCAGCGCGGCCAGGTCAGCGAGCGCAAGCTCGCGGCGGCGGTGGTGTTCTTGGAAAACTGTCTTGACTGCGGCCGAAGTCTCCGCGGCTTTGGTGAGAGAGGTATCGATCGCAGTGTGAACGTGCAGCATTTGTCCCAGCCACGCGGCGTATTGGGCGCGGGTTGCCTGGCCCTTGATCAGCGATTGCTGCAAAGGATGATGTTCCGCATCAATGTGCTGCTGTGCCGTGGATTCCTTGAGCAGGGTAGAGATGGCAGTTTGTGCGCTAGAGGGCATTGCGGCAAAGGGACATGTGCTCATTGGTGGTTCCGGATAGAAAGAAGGAAGAAATTAGCGACTCGCCGCCCACGCGACAGCCGTGGGAACAATCAGCCAGGCAAGGCCTTTGGCGAGAAAGAAGAAAAAGGCAAGGAGCCCAAAACGTGTTCCAAACCTGGCGAGCAATCGTGACTTCACTCCGAGGTTGCCACTTGAATCTGCTGGTTCAGGTGTTGGCGATGTGTTTTTGGTCAAGGAAAGACCTCTCGAATAGTCGATGCGACTGAGTCTCAACTACGGAGTTTACTCCCCGTATCGAGAAAGTCCAGCCGCTGGCGCTGCGCATTCACCAACATTTACGTAGAAGCTGAATCCCAACCTTGAGCTACACGAACTCGATCAAGAACTGTTCAGTGTGTTTCGCGATCGATTTGGAAACTCAAAGACGACGATGGCCGCTCACTCGTGGTATCCTGTGGTGTATGAGTCTCGCTTGTCCAGCGGGCAATGGAGATGAATAGATGAGCGAATCGGTAAACCGGCCTCTCCCGCAGCTTCGGAAGTTGGGAGAGACTACACGTAAGGATGCGTGGTGGCTGCAGCCTTCAGGCATCGCATTTGGTCTCATTTTCTTTGTTATCTACGCGACCTGGGGGGCTTTTCACGGGACCGACTACTTTTTCCACGGTCCGCAGGGCCAAAGCTACCTCTCACCATTCTTCTCGCCGCTTCTCTTTGAGACCACTCAGGCCATCGCCGCTAACAAGGTCTCCGGTCACGCCTTCTTCTCAGGCCACCCCGAATGGTGGCCTTCAGTGCTGTATTTCTCCCCAGCCTTTCTGATACTTTGGGCGCCGGCGGGCTTTCGCTTCACCTGTTACGGCTTCCGCGGCCACTACTACAAAGGTCTCTGGGCCGATCCGGCCGGTTGTGCGGTCGGTGAGCCAGGTTTCCGCGGCACAAAATATCGCGGCGAACGCTGGTTTCCTCTGGTGCTTCAGAATTCGCATCGCTATTTCATGTACATCATCATCGTGCTGCTGGCCGTGAAGGTGTACGACCTCTATCAACAGTTCTGGTTCTTCAAAGTTCCAGGAGATGAAAGCGCCGGCCGCACGCTCGGAGTGGGCCTGGGCACGCTCATCATGCTCGTCGAACCGATTCTACTGATCATGTATGTTGGTGGATGCCACTCTTTGCGGCACCTGGTGGGCGGCAGGTCCGACCAGCATTCAAAGATCGGCGCGAAAAAGCCAGTCTACGACTGCGTCAGTTGTCTGAACAGCAAGCACATGCTCTGGGGCTGGGCAAGCCTCATATGGATCATGTTCGCCGATTTCTACGTGCGCATGTGTTCCACCGGCGTAATCACCGATCCTGTTTTCTTCAAACTCTGAACCTGGAGTCAGCTGTATGAGTTCGTTTCCCGGAGTCTCCGAAGTTCACGAGCACGATGTCCTTGTCATTGGTGCGGGTGGCGCTGGTCTTCGCGCCGCGATTGAAGCTTCTTCGCTTGGCTGCAAGACAGCCGTCATCTGCAAGTCGCTGCTGGGCAAGGCTCACACGGTCATGGCAGAAGGCGGCATGGCCGCGGCGATGGCCAATGTTGATGATCGCGACAGTTGGAGAGTTCACTTCGCTGACACCATGCGCGGCGGCCAATATCTCAACAACTGGCGCATGGCTGAATTGCATGCCAAAGAAGCTCCCGCCCGTGTCCGCGAGCTTGAGGCCTGGGGTGCAGTGTTTGATCGCACGCAAGATGGCAAGATCCTTCAGCGCAACTTCGGTGGGCACAGGTATCCCCGACTCGCGCACGTCGGTGATCGCACCGGTCTTGAAATGATCCGCACGCTGCAGGATCATGGTGTGCACTCTGGTATCGATGTCTACATGGAAATGACCATCATCGATCTGCTCAAAGATGGCGACCGAGTGGTGGGAGCGGTGGGCTATGACCGTGAACGCGGACGTTTCCGCGTGTGGCATGCCAAGTCAGTCATCCTCGCAACCGGCGGCATCGGCCGCGCGTTCTCCGTCACTTCTAATTCCTGGGAATACACCGGCGATGGTCAGGCTCTCGCCTACCGCGCTGGCGCAGACCTGATGGACATGGAGTTTGTCCAGTTCCATCCAACGGGCATGGTCTGGCCGCCGAGCGTCAAGGGCATTCTGGTAACAGAAGGTGTCCGCGGCGAAGGCGGCGTGCTGCGTAACAAAGATGGCAAGCGGTTCATGTTCGACGACATTCCAGACAATTACAAGTCTTCTACGGCAGACAACGAAGAAGAAGGTTGGCGATACGTGACCGGCGATAAGGCCGCTCGCAGACCACCTGAGTTGTTGACGCGCGATCACGTTGCGCGGTGTATCAATCGCGAAGTGAAAGCCGGCCGCGGATCTCCGCACGGCGGCGTGTTCCTGGACATTGCGTGGATTAAGGAAAAGGTTCCTAACGCGCCAGAGCACATCAAGAAAAAACTGCCCAGCATGTACCATCAGTTCATGCAGTTGGCGGGCCTTGATATCACGACCACACCGATGGAAGTCGGACCTACGACTCACTACGTGATGGGTGGTGTAAAGGTTGAGGGCGACACGCAGATGTCAACCGTTCCAGGCCTGTTCGCTGCCGGCGAGGTAGCAGCAGGACTCCACGGCGCGAATCGTCTGGGTGGCAACTCGCTCTCGGATCTCGTTGTCTTTGGCAAGCGTGCTGGCGAATATGGCGCCAAGTTTGCAAAGGAGAACGGTGCCGGTCGTGTCAATAAAGACCAGGTCGAGGTGTCGATTCGCGAGGCGCTCGCGCCGTTTGATCGGGGAGCGAGCGGAAAGAGCGAATCACCTTACGCAATTCAGCACGATCTGCAGGAAATGATGCAGAATTTGGTCGGAATTGTCCGAGTCGAATCAGAAATGCTGCAGGCGTTGGATGGAATTCGCGAACTTTGCAAGCGGGCAGAGAATGTGGGAGCACAAAGCAATCGCGAATATAACCCAGGCTGGCACACTGCAATCGACCTGAAGAATCTGCTCCTGGTTTCAGAGGCCGTAACACTCGCAGCGATTGAACGCAAAGAAAGTCGCGGGGCTCAGTTCCGCGATGACTTCCCCAATAAGAGTGACGAGTACGCGAAGTTTAACACCGTGCTTCGGCGCGGAAATGACGGGAAAATGCAGCTTGTGCGTCAGCCCACGCGAGCATTGCCCGATGAACTCAAGCAGGTTGTTGAGGAGAACAAGTAATGGCAAAAGATGCAAATAAGAACGGCACACCACTGACTTTCCGCATTAAACGCGGCGACGCTGCCGCCTCTGAGTTCAAGGACTACACAACGCAGGTCACTGAAGGTATGGTGGTCCTTGATGCGGTTCACCAGATCCAAGCGGAGAGCGCACCGGATCTGGCGTGTCGCTGGAACTGCAAAGCTGGCAAATGCGGCAGTTGTTCCGCCGAGATTAACGGCAAGCCGCGTTTGATGTGCATGACTCGCATGGATCAGCTGCCACCCGGCGAGACAGTGACTATTGAACCGATGCGGGCCTTTCCGGTCCTGCGCGACCTGGTCACGGATGTTTCATGGAACTATGAGGTCAAGAAGAGGATCAAGAAGTTCAAGCCGCGCGCGCCCGATGCCCCAGATGGAACCTGGCGCATGCAGCAGGCAGATGTTGATCGCGTGCAGGAATTCCGCAAGTGCATCGAATGTTTCCTCTGTCAAGATGTGTGCCACGTGCTCCGTGATCACCACAAGCATGATGAATTCATCGGACCCCGTTTCCTGGTATATACGGCGGCACTTGAAATGCACCCGTTGGATACTGAAGACCGTGTTGCGGATCTCAAGAACGAACACGGCATCGGTTACTGCAACATCACAAAGTGCTGTACCACAGTCTGTCCTGAGCACATTACCATCACTGACAACGCCATCATCCCGCTCAAAGAACGTGTCGTTGATGAGTTCTATGACCCGTTAACGAAGCTGTTCAAGATATTCAAGGGTAAGTGAACCCCTCGCAAACCGCCATCCAAACCGCGTTTCAGCCCTGAAACGCGGTTTTTATATGCGCATTCTGTATAAAATGGTCTCTGGATTGGAACATTTCTGGTATCATGGCGTTAGACCTATAGAGGATTCAAGTGATTGTGCCAAATGAGGCACAATGCTGAACAAAAAAATGAACATGCAACATCCAAACTCGATGCCAAAGCCGTTCCAAACGTCTCTTTTGCAAGGTCGTCCGGTCCGACTCTGTGCCGGCGCTGCACTCCTGTTCCTTCAAGGGTGTGCCGCTTCGTCCTATGTTCCAGTTGCCTATTCCCAACCAGTTCAGGTTTCAACATATGTTCCGCCTGTGTATGTTGCTCCAGCGCCAGTACTGACTCCGGCGCCCGTCGTAGTTGCACCGATGTTCAACGCAGCGCAGCTCGATCAGCTCATTGGTCCCATCGCGCTCTACCCCGATCCATTGCTCGCACAGCTCCTGCCCGCGGCGACCTATCCACTGGATATCGTCCGCGCAGCCCAGCTGGTCCGCGGCGGGCCGACCGAAGAACAGATCAACGCTCAAAATTGGGACGCGAGCGTCAAAGCTATCGCCCACTACCCCAGTGTTCTTGAATACATGGATACCAACCTGGAATGGACCCAGCAGCTTGGCCAGGCATTTGTGTCGCAGCCCGAAGATGTCATGCAGTCAGTGCAGCGTCTGCGCACGCAAGCAACGGCCATGGGCAATCTCGTGACCACGCCCCAGCAACAGGTTGTCATTGATGATCAGGGCGAGGTTGGTGTTCAGTACATACGAATCGTTCCTGCAGTGGCTGAAGTCGTCTATGTTCCCGTCTATCAGCCGCAAGTAGTGTATTGCGAGCCCGCAAGTTTCATCACCTTTGGAATCGGCTTCCATGTAGGTTCATGGCTTGATATGGACTGCGACTGGCGTCATCGCTGCGTGTATCGTCCGTCATGGACGTGGAATCACTGGCACAACCATCACCACATTGTACATAATCGAATCTCCTACCGCGATCGGCACGACAACGACCGCTACGACCGCCACGAGCGTCCCTCAAATCAATGGCATCGTGATTCGAGCCGCCCGACGCACCTGCCAGGTCGCGAAAGCCAGTGGGCAGATCGCAATGACCGCGACCGCGATTCTCGAGGTGGTTTAGATGCGCCACGTTCTGATCGCGTGGTCGGAGGCGTGACTCCGGATGCTGGCCGCGGAAACAGCGGTTTTGACAGATCCGATTGGCCAAGCCAGCGCAATACAAATCTTGACAGTTTCCGCGGCGCGCCAAGCGCTGATCAGGCGCCTACCCGCCCCAACGTCCCGGCGTTGCGAACAGCCGAACCAGTTTCACGGCCAAACGTTCCATCCGCGCGCCCAAGCACTCCGTCACGTCCCACGATTTCGCCTCCATCACGGCCTGACAATTCTGCCCAGCCTCCGTCACGTCCGCCAACCCCGCAGGCTCGCCCAAATGTTTCTGCTCCCCCCAGCCGGCCCGCAATACAAGCACCTGCGCCCTCCCGTCCATCTACTCCGGCGGCAAGCCCCGCGCCTTCGCGTCCATCAATCCAGACTGCGCCAGCGCCAAGTCGTCCTTCAACTCCCCCGGCTGCTTCTCCCGCGCCATCGCGACCCTCAACGCCGCCTCCGGCTGCGCGCCCCGCGCCGCAATCGCCTCCACGCGCAGCCGCTCCTGCGCCATCACGCCCATCAACCCCCGCGCCGTCCCGTCCATCAACTCCCGCACCATCACGGCCGCAAGCCCAGCCCGCGCCACCCTCGCGTCCGCCAACCCCGGCACCCGCAGCCGCCCCTCGCCCCAGCCAGCCCGCCGCAAGTCCATCTTCGCCGCCATCGCGGCCTGATGTGCCAAAAAATCCGAAGTAACCTCCTTCTTACAATCAGCTTTGCGATTAATGCGATATCCGCACAATGCGGCCGTCGCATGGTCGCCATTTGGTGCACCAGGCGAATTGCGCCGCGAAGGCAACTCCCATGTCAACGTATCTCGCCCTATTCCGCGGCATAAACGTCGGCGGAAAGAACATGATCCCAATGAAGGCCCTCATCGATATGTTCACGGGCGTTGGCTGTGAAAACGTCCGCACGTTTATTCAAAGCGGCAATGTATATTTTGAAGCCCAGAAAGAACTTATGACCGGTCTGCCAGGACTCATCGCTGCTCAAACAACGAAAAAGTTCAAGTACTCTGTCCCGATCATTGTGCGGAGCGCGTCACAGCTTCAAAAGGTAGTTGCAGGCAATCCATTTGCAGATGCGACAGCTGCGGATAACCTGCACGTCCTGTTTCTTGCTGAAAAGCCCGCCGCGAAGGCGGTTCAATCACTGGACCCCAATCGATCACCCGGCGATCGATACGTGGTCAAAGGTTCTGAAATCTACGCCTGCTACGGAAATGGAATGGGCAACACCAAACTTACCAGTGCGTACTTTGATTCCAAACTCAAGACTATCTGCACAGGTCGAAATTGGCGCACAACCACCAGGTTGCTGGAACTTATGAGTGCATAGGGGGCCAGTTTCCGCACGCACTCATGCACGAGCCCTGCCACGTACGATAACTCAGCATGATCAAGACAATGTGCCTTAATACAGCCACCAAGCAGTTCTCGACCGAGTGCAGCGTCGCGAACATCAGCGACATGGTCGCCAAGCCCGAGGTCATAGTCTGGACCGATGTAAGCGACCCAACCAGCCAGGACTTTCTCGACTTGGCCGAGGAATTCGGGTTCCATCCGCTTTCAATCGAAGATTGCCAGCATGGTCACCAGCGGCCAAAAATCGAGGAGTTTCAAGGCTACTACTTCATTGTGATGTATGAAGCACATCTCAACGAAGAACAAGATCTGGAGCTGCGTGAGTTGAGCATGTTCCTTGGCAAGGACTTTCTCGTCACGGTGCATTCAAAGCCGATCAGGGCAATCGAGACCGCGAAGCGAGTCTGGCCTCGATGGATCGACCGTGCCAACGAAGGAAGCGGGCTGCTCGCATATTTGTTGATCGATGCGATCGTCGATGACTACATGCCGCTGCTCGACACGGTCAGTGAAACCATGGATGAGCTTGAAGATCAGATTTTTGAGGTGTTCAAGCCAGAATCGATCGAGAGCATCTTCTATATCAAGAAGCAGCTTCTGCAGTTGCGCCGAACAGTCACGCCTCTAAGAGATGTGTTTAACACCATGCTCCGCCGCGAACAACCGATTTTTGCGCGTGAAACCCATATCTACTTCCACGATGTGTTTGATCACGTGATCCGCGTTGCCGACACCATCGACACACTTCGAGATATGCTTTCGTCCATCATGGATGCGTATCTATCGGTCTCGAACAATCGCATGAGCATGGTGATGAAGCGGCTCACTTCAATCTCAACGATCTTGATGTCGGTGACGCTCATCGCCGGAATCTACGGCATGAACTTCGATGTCATGCCTGAACTGCGCTGGCACTACGGCTACGCCTACGCCCTTGGACTCATTCTCTTCGTCGCCGCAGCGTTGACGATCTTCCTCAGGAAAGTCAAATGGCTGTGAAGTCGCGACGCAATGTCCAGGAGTCAGTGAATTGAAACTCGAGAATATTCCATTTCTCAACACCGACTGGTCAAAGATACCTCCAAAGCGATATGAAGGTCTGCAAGGCCACGCGCTCTGGCGAACCCTTGAACTCGGCAACATCCGTGTTCGAATGGTCGAATATTCACCCGGCTATCAGGCGGATCACTGGTGCAGCAAGGGCCACGTTGTCCTGGTGCTCGAAGGAAACATCCGCACCGAATTGAAAGATGGCCGCACCTTTGTGACCACCGCCGGTATGAGCTATCAGGTGGCAGACAATGATGGCGAACATCGATCAGGCACCGATGTCGGCGCAAAACTATTTATCGTTGACTAGGCTGTTTGGGCTCAGTTGCTTCAAAGCCGCCAATACACGGCAAGCCGGCGTCCTTTCGCGCTGCTGTTGAACTTGGATGAAGATATTGCAGAAAGGGCGAACCAAGAGTGTCGCCTTGGCGCCATGGAGCAATCGGAATTCGAAGTTGAATCAGTGGAGTACCCCGACCTGCCAGCTGGTTGAGCGCTGAAGATACGTGAAAGTCTCCTGCAGCAATATCCGCAAACAAAACTACCGCATCCAATTTCTCCCCGGCCAGCAATCCGGAAAAGTGACCGCCATTCGCGCTCGTGACTGAAGAAACGCGTGCTGCCAGCGCGGCCGAATCCAACTTTCCGTTCGCCTCCGCAATCACCTGATTGCGCTGCCCCGAGCCCCCATCGGTAAACAAGCAATTCGCGATTTCGAGTTTCGCACTGGCCGCTGAAAGTGATACCACCGGACTTTGATACGGTGTAATGATCGTGGAATTGAGAATGAAAAGAGTACCGACATGATCATTCCCGCCATCTTGCCCAAAGTGAATCACGCCGCGGTTGCCGGTCATTTCTGGTGTCTTCTTGGAAATAATGCACCCAAGAATGACCGCATCGCTCGACGGCACATCCGTATCCTTCGCCGCATCCACCAGATCAAACTCGCGATTCGATGAGTCGTGCACGTAGCAATACTCCACGCGTGTGTAATGCGCCCGACTCTTGATATTGTGTCCAGTCGTGCTCGAATGTATCTCGCACCCGCTCACGACCACGCTGGTTCCGCCAAGATACAGATTGTGATTCTGTCCCGGATCCGCCGCCGCCCCGTTCTCGTATATTGTGCAATTCTCGATGCGCTGATCAACCGCCGAATCCACGCTTCCATTTCCATTCGACATGATTCCCATGTCGTTTCCATGAATGCTGCATCCACGAATAGTGATGTGGTTCGCCTGGTTAATCCGTATTCCCGCGCCATTGTGCGACCCGTTGTGTGCGCCGGTAAACTCAAATCCTTCAATGCTGCAATTGTCAGAACCAGGTTCAAACTGCACAATCGCGCGCGGTACTTCCCCGCGCCCTGAATACTCAAACTCCGATCCGCTCAGCGAAACACGAGATTTCGGCCAATCCGCACTGCGAATAGTCAATCGCGGTGTACGCACTGAAACTGCAACTCTCTCATAGGGCTTGTTGCCTTCAAGAGCATGCACCCAGATCGTGTCTCCTGCAGATGCGTGTCGGACTGCTTCTTCGATGCGGGCAAATGGGTGTCCCGGCCCAACATGCAGTGTCTCCGCTGCTACAGGTGCTCCAAGCCAATAGAGACTGGCTGTGCAGACAAGAACGTGTCCCAGGATTCGCATGGACGATGGTAGTGGCGGGACGATCCTCTAGCAGTTCCGCGGTCCAGCGTGTGCCAAATCACGTGAAGAATGTAAAACAATTGCGCTAAGGCAGCTCAGTCGCGACTCCCAGTCTTAGCAACAACGTAACGCAAAGTAAACGCAAAAAATTCCCAACCCGCTAAATTCATTCCATATTCAAACGCGGCACAAATTCGCTGCTCTCTTGAAAGGAGAATCGGGAATGCAAGGTAGGAAGCCAACTCGTGGGTTTACCCTTATCGAACTATTGGTGGTCATTGCGATTATCGCTCTGCTCATCTCAATCCTCTTGCCCTCGCTGTCGAGCGCAAGACTTGCGGCTCGCTCGCTGAAAACAGCGAGCAACGCACGCTCGGTTATGCTCGGCGTCGCAACGTACCTGACAACCTCTCGCTCCTATCCGCCGCACTATGTCTACGGAGCCGATGAAACCACCACTTCGTGGAATTACAATGACCAGCAGGTCACCAACCCAAATCTCTCACATGGCTACGTGCACTGGTCCTACTCGCTGTTCGCCGATGGTTCGATCCCTGAAGAGGCTTTCACCAACCCCCTCGTGCCAACTCGCGGCGGCGCACCTGCAACAAACCCTGGCTCAAGAGGCGAAGACTGGGAAGATGACCAGCAGAACGATCAAGGCGGAACAAAGAACGCGCCCAACGCACTCCCCGCCGATCGTCAGGTAAAACGCATCGGCTTCGGCGGCAACGGCGCGATCTTCCCCAGAAACAAGTTCTACGCATCAGGCGGCGAACGCAAGAACACTTTCGTGAACGATTCCATGATCACGTTCACATCCTCAACGATCATTCTCGGCGAGTACATGTACTCGAAGCGCATTCAATGGGGCGCAGTGCAGACCGGCGCCGGCGCAACTGGCGGCGGTCTCTACAAAACCCACCGCCCCTTCACGCCCTTCGTTGGTGTCTCCGCAGGCGATGATGTCTATCAGGAACCCATGTCCGGCGGCGGTCGCGCCCGCTTCCGTTATCCAAACGAAAACGAATTGCTCACAGAAGAACAATGTGCAGGTGCGATCGATGGCTCAACCGACACAACGTTGAACGCTGTCGGCCGCCAGGCACCAGGCTCCAAGGACCGGTTCGGTGGTCTGAGCAACTTCGCATACATCGATGGACACGTTGAATCCATGACGGTCCTGAACTCCATCAAGAAGCGCCACTGGGGCGACCGTTTCTATTCGCTGACGGGCGACAATCAAGTCGAGCCCTGACCGGACATAACGACGCGCCGAGCGGTATGGCCGGAAGGTCATACCCGCTCTTTCTGAAGTGCGAATCTGGTTGGAATCCAAGTTCGCCGGTAGGACATATTTCAGAGCTGGGAATCCGCTTAGTGCAGTGTGCGCTGTCGGTGCGCCCAGTGTTGTTCGCTGTGACTGAAGTTGAGGAGAGAATCATGAAGAACGCAGTAACTTTGCTCTCGGTGTGCGGCCTGTGTGCGACAATCGCAACCGCTCAGGTTGGACGTGTTGTCAATATCTCCGGCGCAACCCTGCTTGAAAATTACGTCAAAGCCCCCGCATCTACCAACGACTACATCGATGTAGATGGCAACGGAGTCGCCGGTTCACTCGGCAGCTTCTCAGTGCAGCAGCTCGCTCAAGGTGGTCCATCTGGCGATCCCGCCCAGCACTTCGTCGTTCAGTATCGCGTCGTCGGCTCGGTCAACGGATTCATCGAACTGACTCGCTTCGGCCGTCCGAACTTTGTCACGACCGATTCGTTCGACGTCAACGGCATCCTCGGCGCCGCTCCTGCAGTTGGTCAGCCCAACCCCGGCGTCGCCAGCTTTGCCTACGTCAACCGCGTCCTCTTCATCAACAACGGCGTCCGCGCTGGTTCCTACAACGCAGGTAATCCAGGCGGCTTCCCCGTGCGCTCCACAAGCACAACCAACGCCTTTGGCATTTACGCCTTCCCCGATACCCCGGCCGCCGGCGGCAGTGCAATCGACATCGCCCCGCTCGACGTCTCCACCGTCTGGGCCGTGCGCAAGGGCGCAGTCGCCGATGCTCAGTGGTCAGATACTCCTCTTCAAGACGGCTACGGCCGCAACCCGCGCGTCAGCACCAACAAGACCGGCGGCCTCTCCGGCGCGGGCCTCTCAGCAGAACTCGCCAGCCTCAATGGTCGCAACCTCTACACGGGCGTTCCCGCAAGCGCCGACAGCAACACCATCTTCGATCAGGAACTCGCCTTCGCCGCCATCGCACCAGTCGTCAGCCCCGGCACCGGCATCCGCCGCGTGAAAATGACAGAACTGCAGCACATGTTCGGCACCGGCCGCGCTGTGACCGGCGAAAACTTCATGGTCGTCACCCGCGATGTTGGCTCGGGCACACGCAACGCATTCGAAAACTGCATCGGTCAAGATCCCTCATGGGGCGTTGGCGACAACATCGGCGCACTCTCAACCACCACCGCCCAGAACAATCTCGGCGCTGCATTCCTCCCCACCAATAAAGGCTCAAACGGCGGCATGGAATCCACACTCCGCAACGCCCGCCTTGGCATCGGCTACGTCGGCACCGAACGCGGCGTGACCGGCAGCGGTTCAGGCTCATGGCTCACCAGCGCAGCGCTTGAAATCGCAGACGTTGCCAACGACATCTACGCAGGCTGGACGCCCGGTACCTATTCCCGCCCGACCACCACCAACATCGTCAACAACAGCGCCAACGGCTGGGTCCTCGGCGGCCAGGCTGTGCTCGCAACTATCGGCGACCCGCTCGCTGAACCCGTCTCACTCGGCGGCACCGGCGCGGCGACTCCTCAAATGTCTAATCCCGCCGCCGCGGCGTACATGAACAACATCCGTCAGAGCATCGCCAACTTCGTGACACTCCCAACCGATCCTGAAAACTTCGGCATGCCCGGCGAGTTCGCGGCGACCCAGTTCCTTCTTCTCAACGCCCTCGACCGCCTTCACTCGCTCTCGGTTCCGACAACCATGATCTCGAACGTCAACTTCAATCTCAACCTCAAGAACTATACGCTCTCCAACAACGTTCACAACAACCCCGCGTTCGCCTCATACAACACCGCGACCGCCGGTCGCGCTCCCACCCGCACCACACTCGCTGGCTTGGCAACCTACTCCGACGGCGTCGCCCTGGGCAGCAACTACATCAATCAGGGTCTCGCCAACGTGTCATACGGCTCCACGCTCGCACAGCGCAACAAGATCGCCGGCGACTTCAGCGGCAATGGTGTCCGCGATGTCAACGATGCAACCGAAATGGTCAACGCATGGCGTCAGCGTAACGGCGGCCCAGTCTGGGCAGCTCCGGCCGGAACTGGTTCAATTGCGGGCGCTCCCGGCACCGATGCTGTGATCGAAATTCTCGGTGACTTCGATGGCGACGGCTCCTTCACAACCGCCGACGTCCGCTACTTTGCTGACGGTCTGGCGATGGATGCCGGACAGCTTGATCGCGCTGGTGGCTTTGAAGCAGTCGATGTCGCATTCGGCGGCAACTTCTTTGGCACACTTCTTCCCGCGACCGTCGGCGGCCCACGCCTCTACAAGAACGGCGACAGCCGCGCTGACGTTGCTGGCGCAACCGGCGTTACCCGTGGCTTCGCACCCACCGGCTTCAATGGAACGGTCAACGCTGCCGACATTGACTACGTCTTCGATCAGTTCATGAGCAATCCCGCAGTCGTCGACGGTGCAATGAACTGGGCCAATCTCGATGAAGCTGTCTACGGCGATCTCTCCTGCGACATGAACAGCGACCTCATCGTTGACCGCGCTGATATCACCAACATCCTCCAGAACGTGCTCTGCACCCGCTGGTGGGACGTCAACCTCGACGGCCTCGTCGATGCGACCGACCGCGGCATCGCAACAGCCAACCTCGGCAATGCCGGCGGCTGGGCAATGGGCGATGTTGATGGCGATGGCATCATCACAGCCGCAGATGTCACGCTCATCTGCGGTGCAGATTTCAACGGCGACAGCTCGCTCGACTTCTTCGACTACCTCGACTTCGTCGATGCCTTCTCCAGCGGCGCATGCCACGCTGATGTCAATGGCGACAGCGTTATTGACTTCTTCGACTACCTCGACTTCGTCGATGCCTTCAGCAGCGGCTGCTGATCGCTTCAGATTCTCGAACTCGGAGCGTCACGGCGCTTCGAACCCTTTCCGCTCCGCGGCACTGAAAAGTGTCGTGGAGCGTTTTCTTTAAAGACGCAGCGCAAGAAAAACGGGTCAAGTGAATTGACCCGTCAGAACTAACTTCTTGATGAACCGATCACGCATCCACAGTCATCGTGAATCCACCAAACACCATCCGCGCGCAGTCAAACGGCATGTTCTTGGGGTCGCACATCTTCGCGAGCCGCGGATCTTTCATCACTTTGGCGTTCACGCGATCACGGTCCTTGCGTGATTTATAAATAATCCAGGAAAATACAACTGTCTCGGTTGGCTTGACGTCAAACGCTGTGGGGAACGGCAGTCCATACGCCGGCTTCAAGTCTTCGCCCGCAGATTCGCAGATCTGCAGCGCGCCGTGCTCAAGGAAGACCTTTGAAGCCTTCTTCGCCATCGTCATGTACGCCTTGAGTTTCTTCTTCGGGACCGGGAGAACGTAACCATCGATGTACCGTGCCATGCATAACTCCTTGTGTGTCCCAAGTGTACCCACAGTCTTTCAAATTGCCTAGTGCCAAATGCCTGGAGCCTCTCCGCTCCTATTCTCCCTCATGTCTTCCACGTCACGCACAGCCACATCACACTCCCTCCGCGATCTCCTCGCTCGCGCCATCGAACTTCGCCAACCGCTCATCGAAAAGAAATTCACGCAAGCCTTTCGCGTTTTCTCCGGCCTGGCCGATGGCCTCGATGGTGTCTATATAGACATCTACGGCCCCGGCGCAGCCCTCATCATCTACGAAGGCCGCGCCCCCAAGAACTTTGAAAACAGCGATGCTCCAAAGACCATCCTCGAAGCACTCGCCCCCCTTGGTGTCCGCGCGGTCTATAAAAAGCCCTTCGCTAAAGACCGCTCCAAGCTCGGCGGCGAACTTCCAGCCTGCGTCACTGACCCAATCCCGGCCGCAGGCGAGCAACTCCCCGAGTCGTTTCTCATCCAGGAACACGGCTGGTCTCTCGAAATCCGCTTGTACGATGGCCTCTCCACCGGCCTCTTCCTCGATCAGCGCGACAACCGCCGCTGGCTCGCCAACAAAGTCCGCGCCCTGGCCACCGAACGCGCTGCCGCCAAAAAGCCCGCCCCGACCGTACTCAACACCTTCGCATACACCTGCGCATTCTCCGTTGCCGCCGCGCTCTCCGGCGCCCACACCGCCAGCGTCGATGTCTCCGGCCGCTACCTCGACTGGGGCAAACGCTCATTCGCTCACAACAACCTCGACATAGCGCAACACCGCTTTGCCAAGATGGACACATTCGAATTCCTCACCTACGCCCGCCGCAAAAACCTCACCTTTGACTTCATCGTCCTCGACCCGCCCAGCTTCGCCGCCGGCTCCAAGAAAAAAGGCATCCGCCCCTGGAGCAGCGTCGATGACTACGCACGCCTCGTCAAAGAATCCGCCGCAATCCTCAATCCCCGCGGCGTCATCTTCGCCTCCACCAACACCACCGAACTCTGCCGCCCCGGCCGCCTCGACAAAGAAATAGTCAAGGGCCTGGGCACGCAGCCCCGCTGGCTCAACCTCCCGCCGACGCCAATCGACTTCGCCCGCGAAACAGAACGCTTCGCCGCTCGGGCATTTACGCTCTCGTAACGAGCCCCGAGCGTAGATGAGTGGGTTGCCTTGGGACTTTCGGCTCAGCGTCTCTCACCACACGGAACAAAGGAAATTTGCTGCAAAATGGGCTTCCTGTGATGCCGGGTTCTGGTATGCTGAGCGTCTAGATAGGTCACCAGAGGATGCACCATGAGCACACGCGGCAACAAGTCAGGCTTCACGCTCATTGAGTTGCTGGTCGTCATCGCGATCATCGCGATCCTGATCGCGTTGCTATTGCCAGCAATCGGCAAAGCTCGCGAGGCGGGTAGGCAGATCAAATGTCTGGCGAACCAAAAACAGATCGCCGCGGCGCTGGCGATGTTTTCCAATGAGCGCAAGGAGTATGTGCCTCGGTCAGCGGGTGGGAGCGAGGCGCCTAATGGGCCGCAGGTGCCGCAGTATCCGGGGTCGGGTGCGAATATCTCATGGGCGTACAACCTGCGGCCGTATCTGAATCCAAACGCCAACGCCGCCGAGCCGGACAATGGGATCGGCGATCGCTTTGCCAGTGAGGGCGTGTACAAAGATCCTTCGCGGCAGAAAGACAAGCACCAGGTGCACTATGTGTGTAATGGGGTGGGCTTCCGCGGGCCAAACATTCTCGGGGCGTATCCCAAAGCGCCGACCACGCTGGCGATGATGCAGTTCCCCGCGACGACGTTGTATATGACGTGCCTGGCCGATGACTGGGACAACTTCCGCGCCAATGCATGGGGCGTGGATACTGCAGTTGAAGCGCGGATCGCCGAGGTCTATGACACCTGGCGCAATTCGCATTATGACAATTCAGACACCAGCACGCCCTGGACTGTCGCAAGAGTCTCAGGCACGCGGCATGGCACTGGATCAAACGTGATGTACCTCGATGGTCACGCAGGATTCGTCAAGACCGCAGTCGTGCTGGACCCAAAGAGCTGGGATGACATGGACTATCGCGACGGGAACTGATTTGTATGCTGCGGTGATCTGCGTCTTGTACGCAGAGGGCGCTGAGACCGCCGAGACGCAGAGACAGGAACGAGAGAGACAAAAGAATATTAACATGGATATACAGAATGGACAGGATAAGAAGGGCTAAGGAGCAAAGGTCTTGAACCCTCCTCCTCTGCCTTTCTCGTTCCTATCTCTGCGTTTCTGCGGCCTCTGCGCTAAAAGACACCGACCTTTTGAGACGCACTTGCAGGGAGAGCGAGCGGGATTACTTCAGTTCGCGCACCTTGATATTGCGGAACGCGACCGGATCGCCGTGGTCCTGCAGACAAATGTGGCCCTTGGGCTTGGTGTTGTAGTCCTTCATGCCCGGCCACTTGCTGGCTTTGTACGCAGTCTTGAATTCTTCGCTTGTTGTGTCGACATCGACGATCTTGATGCCGTTGAGGAAATGCTGATAGTGCGTGCCCTTGATTGAAATCTTGGCGCGGTTCCATTCGCCGGGTGGGCGGCAGACATCGGCGGAGCAGGGGATCAGGTCGTAGAGCGTGCCGGCGCGAGTCTTGGGCTTTTTGCCATCGGCGTGTTTGGAGTCATCGAGGATCTGCATCTCCGGGCCCGTTTCCCACGGGTACTTGTGGTCTTCGGTGCAGCGGTACATCACGCCACTGTTGCCGCCGGGGCCGATCTTCCATTCGAGTTCAAACTCGAAATCGCCGTATTCCTGATTGGTGGCAAGATCGCCGCTGCCGCCGGTGAGCAGACGCAGTTCGCCATCGATGATCTTCCAGCCTTTGTCGGGGCCGCTGTCGGGGAAGGATGTTTGCCCGAAGGTGTGGAACTGCGGAGTCTTTCCATCAAAGAGCAGTGTCCAGCCATCTTTCTTTTCTGCTTCAGTCAACGTGTTGTGCGTGCGGACATCTTTCCATTCTGTGGGCAAGGTGACTTTGCCAGTCGCGGCCCACTCGCCGCTGCGGGCGATGATGGACTTGAACGCCGGGTTGGCGATGGAGACTTTGTTCGAGTCGCTGCCTTCCCAGACGTGGCCGAGCGGAGTTGCGACGATGCGGCCCTTGCCGTAGCTGAGCGTGAAGAGCATGGGTTCGACAGCGCCGCTGCCCTTGGACTCTTTGCTGGACATGGCTTGCGCGAGCAGGTGGTATTGGGCTTGCTGCGGGTTTGAGAGTTTGTGGTAGAGTTCATCCGTGGTCTTGAATGATCCCCAGTTGCTGCTGCTGGCGGTGATCGGATGGCTCTTGTCGACAATGTCAACAGTGAACTCGTGGAAGTTGCCATGGCCCGCGCCTTCGCGCCACATGAGGCCGAGCATCTTTTCGTAATTGGTCCAGCCCTTGAACGCGTTGTTGGCGGCATGAATCGCAACTACGCCTGCGCCATTCTCGACTGCCTTTTCAAAGTTCTTCTCAGCAGTGTCGCCCCAGCGCGTGTCGGGGTCGTTGTAGTCGAGGACGAGCAACTGATATTTGCTCAGTTCGCCAGCGTTCTCAAGCGTTGTCTTGGGATCATCAGTGATCGTCACATCGAAACGGCCGGTGGCTTCGAGTGCATCCTGGTGTGCACGGCTGGTGTAGCGCCAGTTGTGGTTGTTTTTGCCGGTGATGATCAGCGTCTTGATAGTTTCAGCGCTGAAGGCAACTGAGGCAAGACCTGCAACGGCGGCGACGGCGACGATTGAGCGATTGTTCATGGTGAGATCATACCTCCAAATTACTGCCAGTTGATAACTATTTTGCCGAACTGTTCCGAACTTTCGAGCCGGGCGTACGCCTTGGCGGCGTCTTCAGGCTTAAAGACCTGATCGACGACGGGTTTGAGTTTGCCAGCGTTGTAGAGCGCGGCGAGTTCTTTGAGTTCATCGGTTGAACCCATCGTGGAGCCGAGGATTCGGAGTTGATTCCAGAAGATGCGGGCCAGGTCGGTTGTTGCATCGGGGCCACTGGTGCAGCCGGCGGTGACATATGCGCCGCCGCGGCCGAGGCTTTTTATGGAGTTGAGGTGAGTAGCTTTGCCGCTGGTGTCTACGGCCATATCTACGCCGCGTTTATTGGTGAATGCGCGGATGTCTTTGGACCAGTCTTGGCCAGCATCCAGAATTCCTGCATCGGCGCCGAGAGCTTTGGCCTTATCGAGTTTCCATTGCTGACGACTGGTGACAATGACGCGGCAGCCAAAGTGTTTGGCGATGGCCAGTGCGCTGGTGGCAACGCCGCCGCCGATTCCGGTGATAAGGACGTTTTGTCCTGCTCGCAACTGGCCTTTGGTGACCATCATGCTCCAGGCGGTCAGGAAGCAGAGCGGAAATGCGGCGGCTTCGGTGGGTTCGGAATTCGGATTGACAGCCACCAGGCCGGTGATTGGCATGGTGAATTTCTCGGCCATCATTCCATTGTGATGTTCGCCGATGAGTTCAAAGAGTGGGGCGAGTGTTGAATTGGATGGGTCATCGGGATGGGCGCGTTCGCTTAGGCGGACTGCGGCGTTGGGAATGACTTTGCGGCCGATCCATGCAGGGTCAACGCCGGGGCCGACGGATTCAACGATGCCGCAGGAATCGCAGCCGGAGATGCGCGGGTATTGGAGGGAGAGACCAGGAACACCGCGGCCTACCCAGAGGTCCATTTGATTGAATGCGGTCGCGAGGGTTTTGATATTGGCATAGCCCGGTGCGGGCGCGGCAAGGTCTGGCCAATCAGTGCGAAACTTGATATTGGGAGTGACGGGGTTGCCCTGGCGTTCTACGACAATCGCTCTCATGGCGCACGGTAGGACCAACAAGTTGGCCGTTCCAAAAAAGAACAGACCCGCGCTGAGCACGGGTCCGTTTGAAATTCAAATGGCTGATTGGCTCAGGTGGTGGCAGGCGCTGCGGCCTTGGGGGCCTGCGGCGAAGATGTGCCACCGGAAGCGCGGTCGCCGGCGATGTGCTTGAGGCCGCGACGACGATCGCGGAGGCGCTGGCTCTTGCCCTGACGATCGCGGAGGAAGTAGAGCTTGGCGCGACGTGAGTCAGCACGACGGATGACGTCGAACTTGGCGATGGTGGGGGCGTGCACGCTGAATGTGCGTTCGACGCCAACATCGTCAACGAGCTTGCGGATGGTCATGATTTCATCGATGCCGCGGCCGTGATGGCTGATGACGACGCCGGTGAAAACCTGGGTACGTTCCTTATCGCCTTCGACGATGCGGAAGTGGACGGACAGAGTGTCACCCACGTAGATGTTTGGAATGTCCTTCTTGAGGACGGAAGCGTTGATGTTTTCGAGAATGAGCTGGCGGGACATAGGAATCCTGTCTAGTTCTAAATGCTGAAAATGCTCCAAAAACCGAACTGGCCGGGTTTGGAGAAGGGGGTAAGTGTAGACCTACCAGTGATGCGGGTCCAGTTTCAAACGAAGTTTGTTAGGGACACAGGTGATCGGGTGTGTCGCTCTGGAAGTTACAGGCATTAGGCAATAGGCATTAGGCATTAGGGAAACTCGGATCAAGCAAGTCTGGGCGGCGGTCTTGGGTGCGTGAAAGTCGTTGCTGGAGACGCCATTGGGCGATTTTGGCGTGGTCGCCGGAAAGAAGGATTTCGGGGACTTCCAAACCTTCCCATTCTCTGGGTTTGGTGTAGTGGGGGTGATCGAGGAGACGCTGGCCTTCGAGGGGTGTGCCCTTCTGGGGATCGAGAGCGAAGCTGTCTTCGATGGCTGAACCTTCATCGCCGAGTGCGCCGGGAAGGAGGCGGATAACGGCGTCCATGAGGACCATGGCTGCGAGCTCGCCTCCGGACAGGACGTAATCGCCGAGGCTGATTTCGATGGGGGCGAGTTTCTGGATGACCCGTTCATCGAGGCCTTCGTAGTGGCCGGCGATCATGAGGAGTCTGGGCTTTTGGGAAAGTTGTTCGACGAGCGATTGCGAGAGTGGAATTCCTTGCGGCGTGAGCAGGATGCGAGTAGCGGGTCGGGGGTCGAGGGCTTCGACACCCTGCACTGCGTCCCAGATCGGTTGGCACATCATGACCATGCCGGGGCCGCCGCCAAATGGGCGATCATCGGTCTTGCGATGTTTGTTAGTTGTGAATGTGCGAATGTCAGTCGCGTGCCAATCGACCAGGCCCGCAGCGCGGGCGCGGGATGGAATAGAAAGGCCGAGTGCAGCGGGAGATTCCGGGCTGAACATCTCGGGGAAAGTGGTGAGGATGTCTATTCGAAGTGACATGTTCGATTCCAACGTGTCGCTCTGGACGGTACAGGCATTAGGCACTAGGCATCAGGCATTAGGGAAACCCAAAGACATTCTAAAAGCAAACGAGGCTCGACGTGTGTCGAGCCTCGCGAAAGTATTCAAGATATCAAGCGAGGCTCAGGCCTTTTTGGCTGGCTTCTTGGGGATGAGCGCTTCGGCGGCGAGGCGTTCTTTGCGGGCGAGGACTGCCTTCTTGCGTGAAGCGCGAGCCTTGTTCCACTTTTCAACATCGACAAGATTGCGCTTGGCGAGCATGTCGTTGAGCGTGTCTGAAGCCTGTGCGCCCTTTGAGAGCCAGTACTTGACGCGCTCTTCATTGATCAGGACTTGCTTGGCAAGATCCTTGCTGCATGGGTCGTACCAGCCGAGATCTTCGAGAACCGGGCCATCGCGGCGCGTGCGGCTATCAACTGCCGCGATGCGGTAGAACGGGTGATTGTGACGACCGAGACGCTGCATGCGAAGACGAACCAAGCGAACCTCCAAGTGACCTAAAATGCCCCAAAGGCGGGCGGACCAGCAGTTTGAAAAGCGAGCCCAGATAATAGCCGTATCTTGCGGTGTGGCAACTGGTCAATGACAAAAGGATTAGGGTGCGTTTGGGGGTTGGGAGGGTGGATTCTGCCCAAGATTCTGCGGTGCTGCGATCTGAATGAGATCATTCCAGAGTTCTGAGCTACCAGTAGATTCGAGTCGAATGCGTTTAAAGTCAATACGGAATCTGCCAAGGAGGAGGTAATAGAGGACAATGGCAACGATTGCGGGAATGCCTGCCAGGCAGCAGCCGGGGAAAAAGAGTAACGCGATCAGCCATGTTTTGCTTGTCACGTATTGTTGAAGTTCGTAATTGGGGATTCGCGGGGCAAGCCATGCGAGATATTTCATCGCGGCGAAGTACTGAATGACAAACGCAATGATTGAAGCAAGATTTGCAAGCCCCGCTACACCGGCAAGGAGCGCAGCCGGCGTGAGTTGGTTCAGTCCTCCCGCGAAATTCACTGTTTGAGGTGCGAACACACCAACAACTCCTGCAAACAGGGCCGCTCCCGCATTCACAATCGCTGCGATTCGCAGTACTTTGCGCGGCTTGTCGCCTTTGTCCTCAAGGTTCACGCCGGGATCGGGCACAGAGACTATGTACCAGCCAGCAAGAGAGATTGCGGCGGGCACCAGACTTAGGAAGGAAGTGATTGACTGGGCCGCGAGGCCACCCCCAATCACAGATTGAACAAGAATTGTTAAAACTGTGATGATCAGTAGGGAAACGAGACTTGCTTGAATCAGGACAATGCCGCGGTGCAGCGACTGAAGATACTTTGGATCACAGAATCGGAGTTCATCGCCACGGACAGATTCGAGCACGGGGCGGCCGCATTCTGGACAGAAATCCGAAATCTGCAAGCCGATGAGTGCGTATCCGCAGCCACGGCAAAGCGCATCCTGCGGCACCGTCAGGGGAATTTCTGGCTCAGCTGGAGGAGTAGGCGCGACTGGGCCTGGAATTCTCACGCACCGGGTTCCGCAATAGACACACGCTCCTAGATCTTCGCGAAGGCCCGCGCCGCAGCCTGTGCAATGGTGCGGAGAAAGCGGCTGATTTGGCGAAGCTGCTGGAGGTTGTTCCGGAGTTTCATCCATGGTCAGCAACCTTTGATGATCATGGCGATCGAGAGGGTTAGAGGTGCAGGAGAGACTGGCAATTACCAGTTCTTCATTGGGATTTTGAGCCCGGCCGTTTCAGCACACTTCTGTGCATCTTCGTAACCGGCATCAGCATGGCGGAAGACTCCCATGGCCGGGTCGTTGGTGAGTACACGATCAAGGCGCTTTGCTGCCTCAGGCGTTCCATCTGCAACGATGACCTGTCCAGCGTGTTGAGAGTAACCGATGCCGACGCCACCACCGTGATGGAATGAAACCCAGGATGCGCCGCTGGCGATGTTGACCATCGCGTTCAAGATCGCCCAGTCGCTGATGGCATCAGAACCATCGAGCATTGCTTCGGTTTCGCGGTTGGGGCTGGCCACACTGCCACAGTCAAGGTGATCGCGGCCGATGACGATTGGCGCCTTTACTTTTCCTTCGGCGACGAGCGCGTTGAAAATGTGACCGGCTTTGGCGCGTTCGCCCTGGCCGAGCCAGCAGATGCGCGCGGGAAGACCCTGGAATGCGACACGTTCTCTTGCGAGTTTGAGCCAGCGATGCAAGCCAGTGTTTCGCGGGAATGCCTGCATGAGGGCGGCATCGGTTGTGTAAATATCTTCGGGGTCGCCGGAGAGCGCGGCCCATCGGAACGGGCCGCGACCGATGCAGAATTGTGGGCGGATAAATGCGGGGACGAAACCGGGAAAACTGAATGCATCGGCGTAGCCAGTGTCGAATGCGCGTTGGCGGATGTTGTTTCCATAGTCAAACGTGACCGCGCCCATGTGCTGAAGTTCAACCATGAGTTCAACATGGCGCTTCATCGAATTGAGCGAGAGCTGGCGATAGCGATCGGGATCGGTAGCCCGAAGATTGGCGGCCTGCTCGAATGTGAAACCCTGGGGGCAATAGCCGTTGAGCACATCGTGTGCGGAGGTCTGATCTGTGAGTGCATCGGGAACTTCTTCGCGTTCGAGCAGGCGTTGCAGAAGGTCGATCGCGTTACATTCGACGCCAACGGAGCGAGCCTTGTGATCCGCGCGATACGCGAGTGCACGTTCGATTGCATCGTCGAGAGAGTCAGCAACTTCATCGAGATAGCGAGTCTGTACGCGGCGGTCGAGACGCGAGCGATCGACATCGGCGATGAGACATGTGCCGCCGTTCATGGTGATAGAGAGTGGTTGTGCGCCGCCCATGCCGCCGCAGCCGGCCGTGACACAGAGGCGACCTGCGAGCGAGCCATCAAAATGCTGGCGTGCAAGTTCTGCGAAAGTTTCGTACGTGCCCTGGAGAATCCCCTGCGTGCCGATGTGGAACCAGCGGCCACCGGTCCATTTGCCCGTACATGATGAGGCCTTTGGCGGCGAGCTCATCGAATTTTTCCTGCGTGGCCCAGGCGGGAACAAGATTGGAGTTGGCGATGAGGACGCGTGGTGCATCGACGTGGGTGCGCACGATGCCGACAGGTTTGCCTGATTGAACCAGGAGTGTTTCGTCGGGCGCGAGTTTTTGAAGTGAAGAGATGATTGCATCGAATGCGGGCCAGGAGCGGACGGCCTGACCTTTGCCACCATAGACGATGAGGTCGTCGGGCCGCTCAGCAACATCGGGGTCGAGGTTGTTCATGAGCATGCGCATGGCAGCTTCGGCGGCCCAGGTGGAACAGGTGCGCACATTGCCACGCGGAGCGCGAACAACGCGTGGCCCGGAGAGTGACGGAGTTGGCGGCGAGAATGTGGTCATAGTGAAATGCGACGTGTGTGAAAGGAAACGTGGCGAACAGGAGGCGATGTATAGAGAGGATACGTTGTTTTTAGGATGTCGGGTGGGGCGGTTCTGGTTGGAAAGAGATTTTTTAGAGGCGCGGACTGGAGTGGTTCCAAATCGAGGGGGTCAGATGATCAAACTTTTCTCAGATGTGCTGATCATCTGATCATCTGACTCGTTCACAGGTGAGAATTGATTCTGAGAAGCGTTGATATTGCGGCAAAAACCTAAGGGGGCCACGGAGTTCTAAGGAGGCCATATTGGTTGGCCACCTTAGAAATCTGTGGTTTGTTGCCACAAAAGGCGACAGCGCACTACGGGGGTGTTGTGCAACTCGTTGAGTTTTTGAAGTTGAGAGAAGATGAGTCATTGGAAGCCTTTCGCGTGTTTGGCAGGATCATGTGCGGTACGCTAACAATAACAGATAAGTTGGTATGTGTCAAGTGGGCTTGAGGGTTCTGAAAGATTCCAGCAAATTTGGTTATAGGACGTAATCAAGACGGCACAGCACCGATCGAGGTCCAGCCTGAAAGGTGCCTTGCCGCCGAAGCGACCGTGAGTGTATTTTGGCGGCTAAGTGAAATGAATTTAGAAGCTTCGCTGGCATATCGGACAAAGTGCGATACGTTCTTTGCAGGGGGCTTTGCAGGAGCAGTGAAAATGTCAATACGTCAATGTTTTGTGCTTGCTGGGCTCGCCGCGTGCAGCTCGCAAGCTCTGGCGCAATTTACTTCCGTGCTCCAGGAGCGATCGGTTACGACGAGTGTGTCGGTGACGAGCGGGGGATCTGACAATGACTCGGATCAGGCAAACAATTTTGGACCATTTATTGGTTCAGTGAGTTCCAGTATCGCGGGACCTGGTGGCGCACAGGCGGATGCCGGCGCATCGCAGAATTCGCAGATGTCAGCGACGAGCATCACTGGTCTTATGAACGCCCAGGTTGCAGTGCGCACCGGCACCACATTTGTAGTTGGCGAAGGAGATAGTGACAGCACGTATCTCTATATCTTCAATGTAACAAGCGCCACGGAAGTAGTATTCAGCGCTAATGGAGAGCTTGGTTACATCGGCCGCAATCCAGATGGCGAGCCATCTGACCTCTATGGCTCGGCCAGTGTCCGGCTTATCAACGCGATTACAGAAGAGCCGATCGCCGGATTTACGCTCTTCAGCGAACCAGGAGGCAACACAGCGAGTTTTGAGGGCGAGCTGCCAGCCGGGCAATACGCGATTCTGGCACACACCAGAATGCATGGCTACAGCGCGGATCTGATCGGACCGCCATTGCGGTCGGGATCGGGAACAACTACTGTGACATTCAATCTTGCGGTTGCGTCGTCGTGCAGCGCCGACTTCAACGGAGACGGAACGGCAGATTTCTTCGATTATCTTGATTTTGTCGATGCATTCAGTGCGGGCTGCTGAAGTAGTTTTGAAAAGGAACGTACGGTCGCCGTCACGCAAACCGCAGATGGATATCGGTATGCGCTGCCGATAGGCGCGTAAGGACCTGTTGCGAGATCACGTGTTCTATTGTCTGCTAGAGATCTTCAGCAACCTTCACTGAACGCCTGCACATAGTCGAGGTAGTCGAAGAAGTCGACTACTGAGTCTGCGTTGAAATCGGCGCCGGGGAGATTGTCAGAGAAAGCAGCGACGAAGTCGAGATAATCAAAGAGGTCGAGAGCGGAATCACAGTTGAAATCTGCTATGCAGATAGTAAGGGACTCTTCGTTGCTTGTCACCGTTCCGCAGTCATTGATGATTATGCAGCGGGTTGAGATCGGAAGTTCCCAGACGATGAATGGATAGGTGCCGCCTGCTGGCGGGTTGAGCGTGATCGAATTGGATGAAACTCCATTTGCAACGAAGATCTGGATCCCGCTCTGTGTTTGGTTTACGCCATCAACCATGGGAGTCCATGCGTCACTTCCCTGCCGCCATTGCCACTGGAAAGTTGCGGGGGCATCGAAAACACCGTCGATATCAAACACGCCCTGGCCTGTGGGGCAGGCGATCGCGTGAGCGGAGTTTGCAGTGATAATCGGGGGCAGATGTGCCCATGTCAATCCGCGCAGAGTTGGGCCTTGAATCACTGCGCCATTCACGTATGTATTTCCAACCAATCCGATGAGTTGCGAGCCCGGGCCGTTCAAAAAGGTGATAGCTCCAGTCGTCGGGTGAATTGTCATGTCGTGGAAATTTGTCATCGACGGCGGACTTGCAAAGGGGGTGACCGCTGGTGATGGAAACAACGAGGAGAGTTGATAGACCCGCGGAGTTGTTGTGCGATTGAAATCTGCAAATAGATCCTGGGTTGCCGAGCACGCGAAGCAGTCGAGGTCGCCCACGGGCAGCGGGCCGCTATTTTGAAGCACTACAGCGTTTTCATCAAACAGGGCGAGGCGTGTAGTGCCGAAGTTGCCGAATGGGCCATAGCCCATGATGAACGCGTTGTGGCGAGGAGACCAGTCGAAACCCTCTGTATATGACGTGTTCAACGGAGCGGTAAAGGCAAGCGTCTCAGATGTGCGTGTTGCCGGATTGATTTTCATGAACCATGACACATTATTTGGCGTGGAGGTATTTTGGATAGCTCCCGCAAGGCGACATGGGGGCAGTGCCGCCATGTTGTAGACTTCGTATCCGGCCGGGACGGGCACGCTCATGATTACTCGTAATGCGCCGGTGGCGGGATTGATCTCCACGATGGAAGAAGTGCCTCCGGCGGGTGTTGTAGAACCAATTAATACTTGTGCGTGTGCAGAGGCCGTGATCGCAGCCAACAAACTGATTGAGAGGATTCGCATGGGACACTTTCTGTTAAGACCTCAAGTGCTTACACGCACCCGCCTTCTTGACAGTAAGCGAGAAACGCTGAACTTGAAGCTACATCGAATGTCCAAAACAGGTGTTTGTTGCAGTTTTTGAGGGTGTATCTCCACTATGTCGGCAATTGCCCGCCGAACCATGCAGGGTCGATGAGTCAACTGTACCCTGGGACGTTCTGGGACCTGCTCATTCAACAACCGTCACTAAATGCCTGCACGAAATCGAGGTAGTCAAAGAAATCGACCTCGGCGTCGCCGTTGAAATCCGCCTCAGGGAGACTCTGGGAAAAGGCCTCGACAAAGTCGAGATAGTCGAAGAAATCTACTACTGTGTCGCCGTTAAAATCGGCAGAGCAGACCGGCGCAAAGTGCAATATCACACCAGAGTCATCGGTGATTGAACCTGCGACGCCAAAGGTCTCTGCTCCGTAGCGGCGGGCGATGACTGTTCCATTGAGGGCGGTGGTTTCATACACGAGGTCGAATTGGCCGCTGCCTGACCAATTCTGATCTGCGCCGTTGATGACGACGACCGCGGCGGGATCAACTGGGAGGAGAATGTCTGTCGAGAACTCCGCTGCGTCGGATCCACTGTCCACAGTGAGGTGAAGTGTCACAGTGGCGGAAATCACCTGGCGACCAATGCGTGGATCGCCAGCAAAAGTCGCTGCGGAATAAGACTGGCCGACGTTGGCAAAAGGGATAAAGGTGGAGTTCTGAGCATGCGCGGCACTCATAACGAAAGCAACTGAAGCGGCGAGCATGGTGGTAGCGACGAACGAATGAGAGCAGGTCGTGATCGACATCGTGAACTCCTTGGTGCAAATGAACGAGAAATGGTACGAGTTCGGCGATTACTCTCACGAACTCTGGCTACAACGGATGGCAGGGCGTTATACGGTGTGAGCGAACTGTTGGTTGCCGAATTATTCGCGGAAAAACTCGGTAGTCCTAGGCGGCAGCTGCGGGGGCACTTCAGAACGCCCCGGGCCAGCGATCTTGTGTTGTCAGATCGGAAGCGTGCCAATACGACGCATCGGAAGCACTCAAGGTTCTGGCTGGCATTGTGATTCGATGACGAGGAGCTAGAACGGTGCTCAGACCTGCGACCCAGTGCCAATGGGTCAGGCCAGATAAAAATGCGCGGTGCCAAAGGTGGAAGTAAGATCACCTCCGATGACGAGTGACGAACGCTGCGCCGCACATCATGAGTGCGATCGAACCGGGAGCAGGAACCGGGGGGGCTTTCCAACTAACAGCCAGCACTAAACGCCTGGACGAAATCGAGATAGTCAAAGAAATCGATCACGCCGTCCTTATTGAAATCTGCACCAGGCAGGTTCTCAGAGAACGCAGCGACAAAATCGAGGTAGTCGAAAAGATCAACGATGGCATCGTTGTTGAAATCAGCGGCACACTCCTGGATTCCGGACACGATGTACGTGCGCGTCAGCCCGCCATATCTCCCAGTACCAACGATTGTTGATCCATCAGCGCTGATCCCTCGCACTTCCTCAAGTATCCAGCCCGTGAGATCAAGCCCAAGGGTTGGCAGATAAGTGTTGAGGTTGACGATTCCAGTTGATGGAGTCCAGAGAAATGCGGCAAAATTCGATCCGCCAGAGGTGGACGAACTGCCGCCGATGATCGAGCCATCGGCGTTCATGGCGTAGGCATAGGAACGTGTTCCGCCGAGCGTGCCCAGATCAAGCATGCCATTGGCACTGGTCCAGCGGAATGCGTGGTCGAGGAACCCGGAAGTCAATGAGTAGCCCGCCACGACTGCGCCATCGTCACTGATCACTCGGCCGTAGGAAAACCCACTGCCAAGTGACCCAAGGTCCTGCAAACCACTAGCAGATGTCCAGCGGAAAGCGCGATCTCTGGAACTTGCATCGACAGCATGGCCGGCGATAAACGAACCATCGGAAGAGATGTCAAATGCTCGCGAACTTGTGCCGCCAAGTGTGCCAAGGCTCACCATACCAGCGGACGTCCAGCGAAATGCGCGGTCCTGACCAGCACTGTTGGATGCATATCCAATGACCACAGAGCCATCGCCATTGGCGGCATATGCAAAAGAACTTGCTCCGCCGAGCGTGCCCAGACTCTGCATGCCGCCAGAAGTCCATCGGAATGCCCTAAAGTTGGCAGTCGCGTCGTAGGAGTAGCCGACCAGAACATCACCATTGGCATTAGCCCCGTTCCCGTACGAGGCGACGCCGCCGAGCGTGCCCAGATTCTGCATCGTGCCATTTGTCCACCGAAATGCATGGAAGACACCATCAGCCGTGGGAGAAGTTCCAACGGCAACCATACCGCTGGCGCTGACGCCATTGCCATAGGAATACTGGCCGCCAAGCGTGCCCATATTGGAGATCACTGGGGCCGCCAAAGCGGTTGCGGCAAGGACAACGCATGCGGAGGCTGCCGGAAATGCCACATTTGAATTTCGGAGAGATTTCGAGGTGGTATCGCAAAACATGAGATTGGCTCCTTCCATTTTGTGCGAGCACTATTCCCACACGAAAGAAGGGTGGGGGTTGGTTGTGGTGCGGTCCTGAGGGAAAAGTTCGTGAAATCGTTCCTGAGCGTCGCGCAGGAGGCTAGAGCTATTTGATAGGATTGTGTTTGGATCGCAAGGAAACGCTGAATGACTTCCCTTTCGCTCAGGTGGAACCTAACCTTGTGCCCCTGTGAGACGACCGAGCTTGGAAGGCGACGTTGAGCGCGGGGTTGACATGTCTATCTGGGCGGCGAGGAGTCGTCCGAATGGGCCCATTTTCTCGAGGTACCCGTGAAGATTAAGACCGACGAAATCGCAAGTGTGATCAGGCAGGAAATTTCGCAGTTCGCAGCCGAACTGGAGGTTTCTGAGGTTGGACGAGTTATTGAAGTCGGTGACGGCATCGCACGTGTCTATGGATTGGCCAAGGCGATGGCGGGTGAACTGCTTGAATTCCAGACGACCGAAGGCGGCGTCATGGGTCAGGTGTTCAACCTTGAGCAAGACACGGTTGGCGCGGTTATTTACGGTGACTATCTGAAGGTGAAGGAAGGCGATGTCGTGAAAGCGACCGGTCGTCTGCTCGAAGTCCCCGTCGGTGAAGCACTCCTGGGTCGCGTGGTTGATCCGCTCGGTGCGCCGATGGACGGCAAAGGCCCGCTGGGCGCAACCGAAGCTCGCAAGGTCGACATCATTGCTCCCGGCATTGCCGAGCGTCAGCCGGTGCATGAGCCGATGCAGACTGGCATCAAGTCCATCGATGCGATGATCCCGATCGGTCGCGGACAGCGCGAACTGATCATCGGCGACCGCAAAACTGGCAAGACCACGATCGCGATCGACACAATCATTAATCAAAAGCAGTACTGGGGCACGCCCGATGCCGTGGTGTGTATCTATGTTGCAGTTGGTCAGAAAGAATCAACCGTCGCAGGCGTGGTGGAAAATCTCCGCAAGCACGGCGCGATGGATTACACGATCATCGTGAACGCATCCAGCGCTTCACCTGCACCGATGCAGTACGTTGCTCCCTACTCCGGCACTGCAATGGCCGAGTACTTCATGTGGAGCGGCAAGACTCCTGGTATGAAGCTCTCCAGCGGCGCAGTGATGCCCAAGCACGCGCTGTGCATCTATGACGATCTTTCGAAACAAGCCGTTGCCTATCGCCAGATGTCGCTGCTCCTCCGTCGTCCTCCGGGCCGCGAAGCTTTCCCTGGCGACGTGTTCTATCTCCACTCACGTCTGCTCGAGCGCGCGACGAAGCTCTCAAATGAGAACGGCGCTGGTTCGATCACTTCGCTTCCTGTTATTGAAACACAGGAAGGCGACGTATCTGCATACATCCCGACCAACGTGATTTCGATTACTGACGGTCAGATCTATCTCGAACCCGAATTGTTCTTCTCTGGTGTGCGCCCCGCGGTCAACGTGGGTATCTCGGTGAGCCGCGTGGGTGGTAACGCCCAGGTCAAGGCCATGAAGAAGCTTGCTGGTTCGCTGCGACTCGATCTCGCGGCTGCCCGCGAACTCGAAGCGTTCGCTCAGCTTGGTACTGAACTCGATAAGGCCACGCAGCGCCAGCTTGATCGAGGCCGCCGCATGGTTGAGCTGCTCAAGCAGGGTCAGTTCGTGCCATTCAACATCACTGATCAGGTTATCTCGATCTACGCCGGCACGCAGGGTATTTTGGATGACGTCCCGGTGGCCAGAGTTCGTGAGTTTGAAGTGGGCCTTCTGGCTCACTTTAAGGACATGGCTCCTGCCGTTCGAGCAGAACTTGAGCAGAAGAAGGCATTGGATGCAGGCCTTGAAGCCAAGCTCAAGGATGAGATGGGCAAGTTCAAGAGCGGGTTTATGAAGAAGGCGTAAGAAGTTTCCGTGAAGCGGAAATCAATTCGTACTAATGAGGCCTTGGCATTTGCCGGGGCCTTTTTCTTTGGGCGAGCAGTTGGTTATGGTTCGAATGATGATTTTCATGCTATTTCTTAGAAATGCGGATGATTCGGGCGAGATTCGGGTCGAAATCCGCCGCCGGAACTGGTAGATTATCTCATCCTGCCCGAAACGTAAAACGCTCGAAGGGTGGCATCTTATCGGCGAAGTTCTGTTTTAGGGGACCCCATGTTCATACACAAAAGTATGTTGGCCGCGATCTCGATGACCACTTTCGTTTTGGCGCAGAGGGCTTTGGCTCAGGGCTATTCACTTAGCGTGATCGGAACACTGCGCAGTGACGGTACCGGCGTCTCGTATGCGCGTGGGCTCAATGACTCTGGTGTGATTGTCGGGGCGTGTAGCGCAGATGGTGGCGGCGGTTCGCACATTTTTCGCTGGAGCATCGGCGGCGGAATTGTCGACATGGGTCGGCTGGTCTCCCCGTTTGACAGTGTGGCGCTGAGTGTTAATTCATCGGGCGATTTCTGCGGCATGGGTGTGACGCAGGCGGGTGGATTTGCTTCGGGCCTGCGCTATGGCGGGACAGGTCCGATGGTCAATCTTCCGGAAAGCGGCGGCGGCGGCGATTCGTATGCACACGGAATTGCAGACAACGGAACGGTGGTCGGTTGGAGCAATTTCGGAATCGGGTGCGGAAGTCCCGAATGCAGTGGCAATCCTGGTCATGCTGTGTTGTGGGGGCCTTCGGGGGTTTCATTGCTTCCGGAACTGGGCGGTTTTTTCAGCGCGGCCTTCAGCATCAGTCCCAATGCGCAGTTCATCTGTGGCTATGCCGCGATCAGTTCGGGAAGACAGCGTGGGTTTAGAATTGTCTCTGGAGTTGCGACCGCGCTTGAGCCGCTCGCCGGAGATATCGACTCGGTTGCAAACGATGTAAACAATGCTGGCGAAGTGGTGGGGTACTCGCGCTCGGCGAGCGGAGTGAGTCGGGCGGTGCTTTGGATAGGGACGGCGGCGATTGACCTTGGTATGCCAGTTGGCGCAGTCGGCGCCGGCGCGTCTTCGATTAATATGGCGGGTGAGGTAGCGGGATATGCGGTTCTTCCGGGAGGTGCGACCCGGGCTGCACGTTTTTCGCGAAGTGGCCCGGCTGTGGATCTCAACTCACTTATTCCTGCAGGGTCAGAGTGGGTGTTAACGTACGCCGATGAAATTAATGCTTTGGGACAGATTGCGGGCGAGGCAACTGGATCGCCGGGGACGCGAGCGTTTCTATTGACTTTCGGATGCATCGCTGATTTCAATGGCGATAGTGTCGTCGACTTCTTTGACTACCTTGATTTTGTCGATGCATTTGCGGGCAATCTCCCCGCTTCCGACTTCAACGATGATGGAGTCATTGATTTCTTTGATTACCTTGATTTCGTCGACGCGTTCAGTAACGGATGTTGAAGGGTGTGATGACTTGCTGGCTGCCCACTGGCACTATGCCCGCCTGCAGGGCTTGCCATCTTCGCCGCCCGCCAGAGCGCCGAATGTTCGTTGTCCGATAGCCTTATTGCAAGCTCTGCGGGTCAGATAATGGGCTAGGCGCGGAGGCGGGAAACTGATAGACTGAATGTAATATCCGTCGCTCGGCACACTCGAAAGGGCTTGCATGAATCGCCTCTGCATGTACGTATTGGCAGCTGCTGTGCCCGGCATGTTCATGCTGGTGGGAACAGAGGCGCACGCTCAGTTTCTCCCGGATGCCTGGTACTCGGTCGCAGCGCAGTGCCATCGAGTTGATCCGGCCGCTCAGTGTTTTACCGGCGGCCTCAGTGTGCCGACAACTTGCAGTTGTGATCGCCAACAGTCGTTGGTGTTTAACGGCGTGCCCGTGGTGTATCAATCAGTTGCATCCGGAAACGCCAGCGGCGGCGTTGCTCCGATGGCCGATGCGCAGGCCGCGGTGACTAATGGCGGATTCTCAGATATTCGCGCAAACGTCAGTTATTCCGTGGGTGTGTTTCCACGTAATCCAGGGGCAGCAGGGCGAACAGTCCCGCTGCTCGTGCGGGTGCGCGGGTCGGTCACTGCGACCAGCAGCAATCGCCTGGGCGATTATGTCACGGCCACTGCGACCTCTGAACTGTGCATCGCCAATGACGTGTGCGTCCGAGGGATCGCAAGAGTGCAGTGCGCGGGGACAGAAGGATGCGAGCCTGCCCGGCAATTCAATTTTAAAGGTGTGCTGAATGTTCCCGTCGAAGAAGAGGGTGGGTTTGCGAGCGGCTCGGTATATGTCGTCCTGACACTTACTGCTCAGCCGACTACGAATCAGGATGTATTTGGCAGCGTCGAAGCTCAGGCAGTGGCGGATCCCACCGTTGAGATCGACCCATCGTACGAATTTCGCGATGAGTACTTCGTAGTACAGAGTCGCAATCTGTTTTGCCCATCGGATTTCAATACCGATGGAGTGGTGGACTTCTTTGACTATCTTGATTTCGTCGCCGCGTTTGCAGGCAATCTGCAAGGTGCGGATTTTAATTCTGATGGAGTGATCGACTTCTTTGATTACCTGGATTTCGTCGCCGCCTTCAGCGGGAATTGTTGATCTTGAAAGTCGCAGCAAGCGATACGTGGCCCCTGTTGATTCGCAGAAAGGAGACAGAGATGGGACGCATTGTCGAGTCGGGAGTTGTGATCTGCACTGCTTTGTTGGCGGGCGCTTTCACAGGAAGTCGTGCTTTGGCTCAGTTCAGCGTGTTTGAAGGGGGCTCGGCCGCCGAAAATGCCTGGCGAGCGGCGGCGGGCGGCAGCGTTCCCAGTGAGAACTTCGAGAGCTTCCTTGCCGTACCCGGTCCATTCTCTGGTCCAAGCGACCAGGTTCAGGCCCTGCCCGCTCTAGGAATCGTGTTCGCGTCAAACGTTCCAGGCGCATATCCGGGTGTCTATACCAATGCCGGTCAAGCACACTCGGGAACTAAGCAACTTGCCAATTTCGGCGGCGGTCTTGGTGCATTCTCTACCTATCGCATTCATCCTGCCGCTGGCAAGGCGATCTATGCCCTTGGATTCTGGCAGTGCGACCCGCAAGGCAATCAGACCATGATTGCGTACGACTCCAATAACAATGTCGTTGGCGATATCACAGGCCTGATCAATAACGGAAGCGGCAATTCGTTCGCGGGATTTGTGTCGACGATTCCAATTATGAGAATCGATGTGGATGGCCTGCTTGGCGATGGCTGGAATCACATTGATGATTTGCAGGTGGTTTCACGGTTCCCCTGTCTCCCGGATTTCAACAGCGATGGAACCGTTGATTTCTTTGACTATCTCGATTTCGTAGATGCGTTTTCAAGCAATCTGCCCGCCGCGGATTTTAACGGCGACAGCACAATCGACTTCTTCGATTATCTCGATTTTGTAGATGCGTTTAGTACTGGATGTTGAAGTGTCGATGTATCTGATTCATGGAGGTAGCCCTTGCCTAGCTCAACTCGTATGTCGATCATCGCGGCGGCGGGTTTAGCGGCAACGGTCGCCGCATCCGTAAGGGCGCAAATATCAACCTTCACCGGCGGATCGCCGATCGATCCCATTAACTGGTGCGATCCGCTCAACTGGTTTCCCGCAGATATCCCGGCAGATGGAAACACAATCAACGTACCCGGTGGCGAGCTTGCCAACATGGCCGGGTGCAGCGGCTCATTGATGCGCATCCTGGGGCCAATCAACGCGTCCGGCACAATTCGCTTCTATACGCCAGTCACCTTTGCAGGCGGCGGCACCGTAAACAACCCCGTCTTTGAATTCTCGACCACACCCGTCCCCGTGGGCGGCGCGCTTGCGATCACAGGCCCCAACGCCATCTGGCAGGGTGGAATCTTTTCCGGCGGCGCGTTGCACAATTCCGGCTCGCTGCTTGTCGAACGTTCGTTCATCAGCGGTCGTACGTCGCCGCGAGAGCTGACCAATGGGTGTGAGTTCACCAACGCTGGCACGATGCGACTGCGGCAGGGATTCAAGATCAACGATACCTCGGTCTATAGAAACGAGGGAGTGCTGACATGCGAACAGTCATGCACCATTGGGCGCGACAATGGAACGGGAACTCTGTACAATGAAAGTCAGATCGATGTGCCCGCGGGTCAATCGCTCTCGCTGACGTGCGGATTGTTTTCAACCCGCCAGCTCCACAGTGAAGGCACGCTCACCGTGCAGGCAGAGGCCACCGTTCAAGGCATGGACGTTGCCGGGGGCGGCACGATTCGGTTTCTGGCGTTTCAAAACCAGCCAGTTGTGTTGGCAGCCGCGCAATATTCCGGTGAAGGCAATATTCAACTCTCTGATGGTCTTTTTCAGTTCGGGAATGTCAGCGCCCGCGTAACAGGACCTAACGGTCGCGGCCTGTGGTTCGCAACCCCCAGATCGATCGATGTTTCAAATGGGCGTATTTCAGTGTCTGGAGAGAGCTCACACCCCGGACTGTTGACTTGGAGCGGCGGAACAATAAACGGCATGAATGGAAACCGGCAGTTTCCGCACATCGACATATATGATGGCGGCCAGTTGAACATTGTTTCATCGCCGGGCTTTAGCGGCGGTGGAGATGCGGTCGGAGTCTATTTCAGTATCGGTGCTTATGTGTATCAGTCTGCGACTGCGCGGCTGCTTTCCGGGTCACGGATGATGGTCCACCTTGGTGGGTCATACGTGTTGTCTCATACGACACTCTCGGGTGATGGAACCAATCTCCTTGATATCGCTGGCCGCCTTGAGGTCAATCCTCCGTTTGACACAAGCGGTGCGACCGCGTTCCTGAATGGAGTGAATACGCACCTTGGCGGAACGAGTGTCACAGTTGTGCATCGCAATGACTTCATCACCAGTTCTTCTCCCATTGAGTTGGACGGTACGGCGTTAGTCTACATCGAAAGGGGCGCACGCTGGCGTGCGCTTGGACCCACCAACGCCGGCAATGGAACGCCACAAATTACGGGTGAAGGAATTTTTGAGCTCGGCACAGGTCAATTTCTGACTTTGTCCGGAGGAACGCTCGCGTTGAATACCTCGAATGATCCAGCATACGGATTCAAGCAATTCGGCACCGTCAGAGGTCAAGGTGATCCAGGGCACATCGAGAACAACGGTGCATGGGAATGGCGGAGCGGCGCGATCGATTTCCCGAATGGTCAAACGGGCGTTTACAACAACGGTCTTTTCATCGCCGATTGCGGCTCCTGCCAGCTCCGCTCGGATTTCACCAACAATGATCTTGTCCGGGTTCTCGACACGCTTGTGCTCGCGGTCCCTGGGGTTGAATTCAACAACGATGCTGACATTGAGTTGTATGGCAATATCACAGATCCGACAAGTGCTCACGAAGGAGTGCTCAGCAACGAGGGCGAAATCGTGAAGCTCGGGACCAATTTCAGTCAGATTAGCACCACTTTCGACAACTGGGGAACACTTCGCGTGTCGGAGGGAACGCTTGCGCTATTAAGCCCGATTCTGCAATACGCGAATGGCACACTCAGCGGCGGCAACTGGATCGTGGAATCAGCAGCGACACTCTCAACTCCGGGTATCGCCATCAACGTTGTAGATGCCGATGTCACGATCGAATACGGGGGCAGTTGGCCGCAGTTTCTGCCTCGCGAAAACCACGGATCCATCTCGATTTCCAGGATATACAATGCTCCTGCGGGCTTTGAAAACTTGTCTGAGCTGAACATTGCTTCGTCCGCAGCCATGATCATGTCTCCGAACTACGGATTTAGACAGATCTCAGGCAGGACCAGTGTGCACGCGGGCGCTCAGCTCTCTAGTCAACTTCCTGTCTTGATTAATGGCGGAGTTCTCGGAGGAACCGGAACCGTTGCCGCGCCAGTGGTGAATTCTGGCGGGACTGTTTCACCAGGGCTTTCACCGGGGACTCTGACGATCAACGGCCCCTTCAATCAGTCGCAAGGCGGCGGCACCCTTGAAATCGAACTCGCAGGACCCGCACAGGCGCTGCGCGATCTGCTTGTGGTGAACGGACCGGCAACGCTTGGCGGAACGCTCCGAGTATCGCTGCTGGACGGCTACTCGCCTGCGCTCGGCGACACGTTCACAATCCTCACCGCGGCATCAATTCAGGGTGACTTCGCCACGATTGTCCCGCCCGCTACCGGCCTCCCATCCGGTGTAAATCTCTCGGTTGTACGAACTGCAACCAGCATCGCGCTTCGAATCACATGCCCCGCAGATTTCAACGCCGACAGCGCAGTCGACTTCTTTGATTACCTCGACTTCGTTCAGGCCTTTGCAGAAAGTAGTTTGCTCGCGGATTTCAATGACGACTCTGTGATTGATTTCTTTGACTACCTGGACTTCGTATCTGCGTTCAGCGGCGGGTGCTGAAACCCACGTGATTTCGATATGAGCCGTGTTTGGGCGGAAATCCCGCTGCGGATATGCGTATTTCCGGACGCTGTTGGCGTGAATGTTGCACGTATTTGGCAAAATGTGGTACACTGGCAGGATGAAGGCCAATCATGTAATTGCTGGGTTGTGTGTCGTTGGGGTAGGCATTACATGCCTCGCGCAGACTTTTAATGCGAACCCGCCGCTGCCCGCTACGTTTGGTGTGGGTACCTACGCGCGCACCATGGACCTGAGCGACAATTGGAACTTTGCCTGCGGGTATGGCGACAAAGACGGAAACATCGCAAACTATATCTGGGAACGACAAGGGAACAATACCGTCACCTCATGGACAAACGGATTTGGCGGAGGATTCATAAACAAGTTTCCGGTCAAGATAAGCGGTAATGCGCTGTATGTTGGCGGCTATGGGGACATGGTTGTTTTCACTCCGCCGTTCGGCACTGACATAGGTCCACGCGCGTATCGTGAAGATGCCGGCGGCAGCAACCTATTTCAGGTACCGGTTTTTGCCTACGCGACATTCTGTGATCTTCGCGGCATGAGCGCCGACGGCGATGTGGTAGTGGGCAGGCAGTTTCAGGGACCGTTCGAGTATGCATATCGATTCCGAATCTCCACGTTCTCGCTTCAAGACCTTGGAGCGCTCCCGAATCAGTTCGGAGCCGCAGCGCTTGGTGCGAGCGGCGATGGAAACACCGTCGTTGGCCGCAGCGGATCGCTTGCGTTCAGTTGGCGACCCAGTGAAGGAATGTTGAGCTTGGGAGGTTTGCCAGGACAGAACTCCGCCTACGCAACGTGCGCTGCCGACAACGGATTGACTATCGCGGGAACTTCAACTTCAAATGTCGATCGCGGATTCCGTTGGTCGCCAATAGTCGGAATGCAGCAACTCCCAATGCTTGCGGGCGGTATGCATCTGTATCCGCACGCGATGGATGGCAATGGCTGGATCATCGGCGGTCAGTCGACCGATGCCAGCGGCAACCCAACCGCATTCATCTGGACTTCGACGCTCGGCACCCAGACAGTCGCATCTCACCTTCTGGGTCGCGGATTATTCGGTCAACTTGGCAATATGGTGTTCACCGACGTTACTGGCATCACGCCAGATGGCCGCGGAATGTGCGGACTTGGAACCTCTGGCGGCGTTCAAATGGGCTGGGTCGCGCGGGCGCTCCTGTGCGGCACCATGACTGGCACCAACGGAACGCAGTTCGTCTGCTCAGGCGGCTCGACTAACGTACTGGCAACAGGCCCGGTTGGCGGCTCAATTGTCGGCATGACCTCGTTCCAGTGGTATAGAAACAACGTGCTTGTGGTGGCGGGCACCCAGCCTGGCGGGTCGTTTATTTCGAACACAAATTCAAATGTCCTGCAGATTCAAGGCGTGACTGCTTCAGATGTCGGAAGCTACTTCTGCATTGCGAGTTCATCGGGCGCGTGCGTTGTTCAAGGCCCAACGACAACTTTGCAACTGCAATCTGCGCCGGTCGTTTCTCTTCAGCCCGTCGACACGCAGGTGTGCGCGAATCAGGTAGCGTCCTTGACGACCCTGGGCACTCCAGTAAGTGGCACCGCGGTCTATCGCTGGCAGAAACACGTGCCGCCATTCCCGAACGTATACGCAGACATTTTCGATGGACCTACTGGTAATGGCTCGACATTCTCAGGCACCGGCACTGCAACCCTTTCGATCTCCAATGTTCAGCCTGCGGATACCGAGCGCTACCGCTGCCTGATTTCCGACTCGATTTGCGGCCCTGGTAACTATGAATCCACCAATCGAGTCTTGCTCACGGTTAATTCTCTTACGCAGGTGGGTGCTCCGATCGTAAACGGGAGCTGCCTGGGCAGCAATTCAACGCTGACGGTGCTGGCAACGCCAGTCAACTCAATTTATCAGTGGCAACGGCGAGTTGCTCCATTCCCCAACGTGTACGCAGATATATTTGACGGTCCCACCGGCAACGGCGGCTCCTTCATAGGAACACAGTCGGCAACGCTGACAATCACTAATGTGAGCGCTGCGGATCTCACACGCTATCGCTGCGTAGTCACCGGACCGTGCAGCAGCAATATCAGTCCCAACGCATTGCTCACTTCAATCGATATTCCAAACTTCGCGGGTCAGACCGCGGATGTCTATGTCTGCACCAACAACGGTGCCGCATTCTTCAATGTTAATGTCAGTCCCGGAAACTATGGACTGTTGACTTACCAGTGGTACGGCCCCAGCGGACCGCTTACAGATGGTCCTCAATTCGGCGGGCACATCTACTCGGGATCAAACACACAGACCTTGTCAATCAATCCCGTGAGTACCGCAGCGGTGGGCGGCTATTCCGTGGTCGTTCAGAATGCCTGCGGCGGCTTTGGTACGGCCCCCTCGCAACTCACCTATTGCCCGGGCGATTTCAATTGCGATGGAAGCGCTGACTTCTTTGACTACCTCGATTTCGTCGATGCGTATTCCGCCAATTGGCCTAACGCCGATTTCAACGGTGATGACTCCGTGGATTTCTTTGACTATCTCGACTTTGTAGATGCTTACAGCGCAGGCTGTTGAGTGCCAGAATTGGTATTGTGTTCGCACCCGGATTGTGCTGCGAAATGCGCCACTTCGGTCCAGTTGAAATCTGCATCGCATAGGAACATAACTTGACCGCCACTCCCAATTACTGTCTTAACGCATTCAGATCGCGATGTTTCTTCCTGCCGGGGCTTGCTGCGATCGCATTTGTAACCGTGGGTGTTTCGCGCACGCAGGCGCAATGTCCCGCGAACTGGCTTCCGGGTAATGCGTTGCCTGGAGCAAATTTTACAGTCCATGCCCAGACGATGTGGGATCCCGATGGCGCGGGTCCGGTGACACCCAAACTGATTGCCGCCGGGGGTTTCACGGCGATTGGAAGCGCGGATGCAAAACGAATCGCGATGTACGATCCGGAGACCGGGCAATGGACTCCATTGGGAACTGGGATGGACAGCACAGTTCTCTGCTTGACGACCATGTCCAATGGTGACTTGGTGGCGGCTGGCGCATTCAGTTCAGCGGGCGGCGTTGCGGCCAACAACATCGCACGGTGGAACGGTAGCTCCTGGTCAGCGATGGGAATGGGAACCAGCGGCGTCGTGAACGCGCTTGTAACGATGCCCAACGGCGATGTGGTCGCAGCTGGCGCGTTCACAACTGCAGGTGGGATGAACGCCAATAATATTGCCAAATGGGACGGCACTTCGTGGTCGGCGGTTGGGCTGGGCCTGCTCGACACGGTCTATTCCATGACAGTGCTTCCCAACGGCGACCTCATCGTCGGACAACAGAGTGCTGTTGGCCGCTGGAATGGCACTGCTTGGTCATCTCTTGCATCAGGTTTCATAGGCTACGCGTATTGTCTCGCCACACTTTCCACCGGCGATCTTGTCGCGGGCGGCACTTTCACAAACATCAACGGAGTTCCTGCCAATCGCATTGCGCGATGGAACGGCACTAACTGGTCAGCGCAACCATCGGGGCTCAATGGCTCGCCAATTGCGCTCATGGCGCTTCCCAACGGTGAACTGATCGCGGGTGGCACGTTCACAACTGCGGGAGCCGCCGCTGCGAACGGTGTCGCCCGCTGGAATGGGACTTCCTGGTTGTCCATGGGTTCAGGGGTAGTAGGCGGCACCGTGAGGAGCCTGGCAATGACTTCGTCAGGTGAACTATTTGTTGGCGGAAATTACGCCGCTGCGGGGGGACTGGCAGCCTCTTGCATCGCACGGTGGAACGGGACCGCATGGTCGGCGATCGGGCCAGGTATGAACGGAGCGGCCCGCGCACTCGCAACGCTCAGCAATAACAGCCTTGTTGCAGCAGGCGAATTTACTACAACGGGTGGCGTACCTGCCAGTCGCATCGCACAATGGAATGGCGTGAATTGGTCGGCACTGGGGTTGGGAACGAACGGTGCAGTGCGTGCACTGAGAACTCTGGCAGGCAATCACGTGATCGCGGCTGGCGACTTCACACTTGCCGGTGGTCTTTCGGCTAATCGCATAGCGAGTTGGAATGGAACAGCATGGTCGACTCTTGGCGCGGGCATGAGTGGTTCGGTCTTTTCACTGACCACCTTGAACAACGGTGATCTGGTCGCTGGGGGTAGTTTTGTCTCCGCGGGCGGGGTGACCGTTAACCGCATTGCGCGCTGGAACGGCGCGACGTGGTCTGCGCTTGGCAGCGGCATGAATGGCTCCACGGTGTATTCGCTTGCGGTCCTTCCCGGAGGCGATCTCCTGGCAGGAGGGGATTTCACACTTGCAGGCGGTGTACCAGGCAGCCGCATCGCACGCTGGAATGGCTCTGTGTGGTCGGCACTTGGTTCAGGGATGAATCAGGCTGTGCGAGTAATTCTTGCCCACGCCAACGGAGACGTCTTTGCGGGAGGGGATTTCACTACGGCCGGCGCCACTTCGGCGAATCACATAGCCCGCTGGGATGGCACCGCGTGGTCCGCGCTCGGTGAGGGCACCAACGGCAACAATGTGCTGGCGTTGGCAACCAGACCAAATGGCGATCTCGTTGCGGGTGGCTATTTCAGCACTGCGGGTGGAGTGCCAGCGGCCAATATTGCACTGTGGAACGGTTCGACATGGTCTCCGTTGGGTTTGGGACTTAACAGCGCGGCCGATGCATTGGCGCTCACGCTCGATGGAAACCTCCATGTCGGTGGAGACTTCGTAGCGGCAGGCGGAACTGTCTCTGCGCATTTCGCGACTTACGATTTCGGCGATCCAGCACCCACGATTTCCACTCAGCCCGTTTCAGTTGTCACCTGCCCTTCCAGTAACGTTGAGTTTTCGATCAGTGCTTCAGGTGCTGGTCCATTGACCTATCAGTGGCGAAAAGACATGCTTGCGATCAATCCCCTGGGCAATCCGTCTGCGGTAACAGCGACCCTGATGTTGACCAACGTCCAGCCTGACGCCGCCAGCTCGTATGACTGCATTGTGACCAATACTTGTGGCAGCATCGAGAGCGATGTCGCGACACTGGTCGTATGTGCTGCAGACATCAACTGCGATGGGCTGGTAGATTTTTTCGACTATCTCGATTTTGTCGATTACTTTTCAAACGGTCAGCCTGAAGCCGATTTCAACGCCGATGGTGTCGTCGATTTCTTCGATTACCTCGATCTTGTCGATGCATTCTCAAACGGATGCTGAGAAGTGTCGCAGGTATCCTGACTTTCAAGGTTGGCATCGACCTTCTATGCATTCTGATGAGATATCAGACCTCACCGGTGCATACGTCGGACTAGCCGTGATATACAGTTTCTGAGTTTAGCAGGCTTCCTGGCGAAACCTGGCTGCGGGATCGATTGGTGAAAGATAATTTCAATGCGTTACCCAAAACAGATTGTGACATTGTGCTGTTGCGTTTGCATGGCAAATTCCGTACTCGCACAAATTGGCAACACCGGATCAAGTGGATCAAGCCAGGCATTCTCCAACACGCAGCCTTCGCTGGCTATTCACTATTTTCTACAGACCACTGGGCACTTTGGAATTGGTGTGCCCATCCGGATGTTCGCGCACAACTACAACCCGTCAGGAAACTGGGTTTCTTGCGATGGTCGCCTGTTGCAGATCGACGGCAATCAGATCTTGTTTTCGCAATTAGGTACTCAGTATGGAGGTGACGGAAGAACAACGTTTGCAGTTCCCGATCTCCGCGGCCGCACTCCAATTGGCATAAGCGCCTCTTTACCCGAAGTCGGCATGCGAACCGGGACCGCCGTCACGGCGCTTCAGTTTGCCAATCTGCCATCCCACACGCATCAGACTGCGAATGGTCCCTGCGGGCTCGCCGGCAACGGGCAGCAGTTTTCCAACATGCAGCCATCGCTGGCAGTGCGATGTTCAATCGCAGTTTCCGGGCAATTTCCTCAACGCGATGTTGGTTCCGCAGTCAGTCCATACGTTCCATATCTAGGTCAGATAGTTCTTCATGCCGCCGCTCCCATCAACTTGAATTACTTTGTCCTCGCCAACGGCGAAGAACGCAACATAGCTTCGAGCACCGCCTTGTTCTCGATCCTGGGAACGATGTATGGCGGCGATGGAAGAGTGACCTATTCACTGCCCGATCTTCTGGGGCGCACAGCCATGAACTCCGGCCGCGGTACGGGACTCTCGCAGCGCGAGGTCGGCGACCGAGTTGGCAGTGAGCTGTTTCAACTCACGCTTGGCACAATGCCGCTGCACACCCATTCACTTCCTGGCAATCTGGTTACACAGCCTTCGGGCGGCAGCGAGCCGCTTGACACAATGCAGCCGACACTGAGCTTGACCTACGGCATCGCACATTCCGGTGTGTATCCCGGGAACACGATGATTGACGAGGTTGGATATATCGGCGAACTCATCCTGTTCGCAGGCAATTTCACGCCGGGTGGATACGTGCCTTGCGATGGAAGGCTGTTGGCCATTGGCGACTATGAGGCCCTCTTCAGTCTGATAGGGACTATGTATGGCGGAGACGGCGTTGACACATTCGCAGCCCCGGACCTCCGCGGTCGAATTCCAGTAGGCGGCCAGGCGTCAGCGCCTATTGGTGCAAGGTTCGGATCAGAAGCGGTGTTACTCAGCGGTTTAAATCTTGCTGCGCATTCTCATACGCTCCCTTGTCCCGCTGATTTTGATCACGATGGAGTCCTCGATTTCTTCGACTACCTTGACTTCGTGAGTGCATTCGCCAGCCAGTCCAGCGCGAGCGATTTCAATCATGATGGCATCGTGGACTTCTTTGATTACCTCGATTTTGTGCAAGCCTTCAGTACAGGCTGCTGAACCCGCACAATTGGCAGAACTATTTCAGTTGCATCGACCGGGTTTTCGGTTATGCTGCTCCTTGCGTACACCATGCATCTTGCCCCTTTGTTCAGTTGGGAACAGTCCACCATGAAAATCGTAATCAAGACGTTGAACTCCGATTTCGCGCGATCACACTCTCTTATGCCTCAGTGTCTCTCTGCGGTGATCGCATTTGGACTTGCAGTTGCGGGTACTTCTGCGCAGTGTACCAGTTTTAATGTCAGTCAATCTTCCGGTGTCGCCATTGTCCCTGGAACCACCGATATCGGCAATCACTGCGACGACTGCAGCACCACCGTAACCCTCCCGTTTCCTGTCATGCTGTATGGTGTCTCATACTCCTCATGCAAGGTCATAAGTAACGGAAACATTCAGTTCTCGACCGACAACGCCGAATACAACAACAGTTGCCTCCCGAATCCGGGGACAATCGGTATCGCCATCTGCCCTCAGTGGGACGATCTCATGACCAATGGAGCAGGCGAAGGTATCTTCACCTCAGTTTCCGGAATCGCCCCAAATCGAGTTTTCAATATTGAGTGGCGTGCTCACTATTACTCAGGCGGCGGGAGTGTAAATTTCGAAACGCGCCTCTTTGAGGACAATTCGCATTTCGAATTCATCTATGGTTCACTTGGAGAAAATGGCAGCAACGCAACCGTTGGCGTACAGCACACCTCGTTCCCCGCAACACAGTTTTCCTGCAACACCGGCGGCATGACGCCGCCCGGCACGCGTCTCTCCTTCGCCTGCTACAACGGCCCAGTCGGTGTTTCATCGGCATTTCCAAATTCGGTGTTTGCGTGCGGCAACCAGGGTACCACATTGCTCACAGTGAACGTGACGCCAGGGACGCTGCCGCCAAGTACGGGAATTTCCGTTGTGGCAAATCTTGCCAGCATTGGCGGCGTTCTCAACCAGCAGTTCTACAACGATGGAACTCACGGCGATGTATCCAGTACAGACTCTATTTGGAGTTACCGCATCCTGGTGCCTGAAATCACTTCCCCCGGCGACAAGAGTCTGCCCTATGTCTTAAGCGATGCGCAGGGTCGCTCTACCACTGGCGCAATCGGCCTCACTGTGAATCCATGTGCCTCAACGGGCCCCGATGTCATTGTCGATGCTTTGCTCGATGTCAATTACTACGGCGCAGAGGGCGGCATCTCCGCGTATGCAATTGGTACTGACGGCTGCAATCGCGGCGACTTTCCAGTACTTTGGATTCAAGGCGGGACGCAACACCCCGTGATTGCTCAGAATATCTACCGGCTCAAGAACGGTCGTTTTGAGCAGATCGGCCAGTCGTTCCTCAAGCATGGCTTCCAATCCCTCAATTCTCCTGGATGTGGGACGTGCGTTCAACCTCCGCTGGGCGGAGCTCAACTTGGCGTCGGTTGTTCAGATGCCTATGGCGCTGGCTACAACGGAAGCCAGGGGAATCTTGGTCGCCGCTCAACGTGTAATGCGACCACCGGTGTCTATTCCTGGCCGCCGCCGCCAGCGCCAGGAAACATCATTGGTCAACGCCTGCAAGTGTTTACTACAGACATTGACCCAGCGTTGAATGCTGGTGCTTTGTACTTTGGTGAAGGCCATTACGTGACCGCAGACGATGCCCAATGGACGCACGCCGGGGCGCCCGCGACTAACGGACTGAACAATGCAACATATCAGCCCCTGACTTTCACCAACACCACAACCGCGCCGACTTTCACAGGTCCCCCGCGGATGATGAGCCCCGCGATTCAGGCTTGGAAAGATGTTGACCCTTCAGTCTCCATCGCTGTCGCAGACTACCTGGACACAACACTTCCTGGCCCGGGAATTGTCGGTAGATTCTGGGTGGCAGGTAAAGCAACGAGCAATGGCGATGGGACATGGCACTATGAGTATGCCGTGCACAATCTCAATGCCGACCGCGCTGGCGGCAGCTTCTCAGTGCCACTGGGCCAGGGCGCAATCGTGACAAACATCGGGTTCCATGGCGTGTTCGCGCACTCCGGAGAGCCATATCCAAATACCGCCGCGAATCCTGACAATTGGGCAGGATCTGCAAGCGGTACCGCAGTGACCTGGAACTGCCCGGAACCATTCAGCGGCAATGGTGATAGTGGCAATGCAATTCGCTGGTCCACAATGTATAACTTCAGGTTTGACTCAAACATCGCGCCTGCAACCGGAATGGCCACTGTTGGCCTGTACAAGCCGGGCACGCCAACATCTGTTTCCGCGGCATCGATGCCGGTTCCAGGGCTCCCCTGCCCATCCGACTTCAATCTCGATGGCATCACAGATTTCTTCGACTACCTTGATTTCGTCGATGCGTTCTCGGCGAATCAGCCCGCGTCAGACTTCAATGACGATGGGATAATTGATTTCTTCGATTACCTCGACTTTGTGGATTCATTCAGCTCCGGCTGCTGAATCGCTAAAAGCAGGCCATTGGATAAAAAGGCATGTGCGCAGGCAGGCTTCAATATTGAGGTTTGGTTGTCTTCTAGCCAGGCAAAAGCATGTGGTCGCTATGTGTCGGTTATGATTGAGCCGGTCTTCACATGATCCACTCTCAGAAAACTTCGCAGTCACCGAGGTATCCGCTCAAGGTACTCGGACTTGTTTTGCTGGCTGTTTTTGTTGTTGAAGGTCTGATCATGCTCGTGCTTCCGTCTATTGCCCCGTGGCAGCGGGGCTCCATCGCCGAATCGGTGGCCGACGCGGCGCTCCTTGCCACCATTCTAACGCCCGCGCTCTGGTTCATTATTGTAAAGCCGCTCCGCAGAATGCATCGCGAGCGTGGCGAACTTCTGCGCCGACTGTTCGAGGCGAGAGAGGCTGAACGGAGCTCGCTTGCGCGCGACCTGCACGATGAACTCGGGCAGCACTTGACAACCATGCTGGTAAACCTGCGATCGCTGCAGAACGAATCTGAATCTGATGCCACGCGCCGGCGTGTCGAAGACCTGCTGCACCTCACCGCTGAGAGCTTAAAAGAGGTGCGAAGAATTTCCGGCGGCCTGCGCATCAGTGTCCTCGAGGATTTCGGCTTAAAAGTTGCCATTGAGCGGCTGTGCGAGGATTTCGCTCTCGCCCACGGCGTGACCCCGGAACTGAGTGTGGAACTGGCAGGCACTCGACGGTATGGACCAGAGGTCGAAACTGCGCTGTATCGAATCGTGCAGGAATCACTCACGAACATTGCTCGTCACGCCAATCCGAAGATGATACAGGTCTCAATCAACGATGTTGGAGATGAACTGCACCTCTCCATTCGCGATGACGGCGAAGGACTTGAGGGCACGTCTTCAATAACCGCGAAAGGAGACACTCCGTCTCTGGGGGTTCGTAGCATGCGCGAACGTGTTGAACTGCTTGACGGCTTCTTTAGAATCTCTTCTGAACACGGGAAAGGCACTCTGGTCGAAGCGCAAATTCCAGTTTCCCAGCCAGTTGTTCAGAAAGCGGAGGAGTAGTGAATGTCGACAATTCGAATTCTTATTGTTGATGATCACGCAATGCTCCGGGCGGGCCTGAAGCTGCTCATCGAGGGGCAGCGCGATATGCGAGTAGTGGGGGAAGCGGGTGATTTACGTACAGCAATCGATGCCGCGAAGAAGACAACGCCCGATGTCATTATCCTGGACTTGTCTATGCCCGGCGGCTCTGGCGTGGCTGGTGTGGAAAGACTCCGTGCGACTGTTCCCGATGCAAAAATTCTGGTCCTCACAATGCACGACGATCCCGCGTATGTTCGCAGCGCAATTGCAATGGGCGCATCTGGCTATGTGGTCAAAAGTGCAGCCGATTCCGAACTCATCAGCGCGATTCGCGCCGTGAATATGGGTCGCATGTTCGTGGATATGAAAGGCGCCGGCACGCTCGATTCGTTGCTTCACAAGTTGCCGAAATCACCTTCTCAGTCTCCGATTGAGACACTCAGCGAGCGCGAACGCGAAGTGCTTATCGATGTTGCACGCGGGCACACGAGTCAGCAGATTGCCGACCGCATCGGTTTAAGTGTGAAGACGGTCGAGTCATATCGCGCGAGAATGATGCAGAAACTTGGCCTGAAAACTCGCGCAGACATCATGAATCTCGCTGTGGAAAGCGGATTGCTTGGCGACCGGCGCGACCTCCCCCCAGGCTCACCACTTTGATGTGCCGACTGCCATACCGGGGAAACCCCGTCACAGTTTCTGAATTTCCTGAGTAAACCCCGGCAAAGTGCCGCAAATCGATCGTGTATGTTTGTCCCGTTAGCAGGTCTCACCCAGTTGAGCGTGTCACTGGAGTGTAAACGACCTCTGAAGGGATATACACATGTTTGGATTTGGTAACAATCGCCTCTTGACCTTATCCGCCGCGGCTTGCATCGCAATCGTCGTGGGCAGGGCGCCGGGCTCGGTCACCATCATTGGTGGACTGGGAAACTTCGATGTCTACAACAACGACCACGACGATTGCAACGAATTTGAGTTTGAACTCGAAGGTCCTCACGTTGAAGATGTCTACCACACGTATCGCAACGGCAACTACGGCTCACCCACGATCACCGCGCTGCCAGGCAACATCGGAATCCGTGTGCGGTATGCTAATCCGCACCACACCACGCGTCGCGGCATGATCGAGCACTTCGGCGTCTCGTTCTCAGGTCGCAATCTCGTCACCGCGCAGCGCTTCCGTTGGATTCCAGGAACCGTTGTCGGTCCAAACGACCCGCCGCCACCGCCACCACCGCCACCGCCGCCGCCACTCGCACTTCCCAATGTGCGAGTCGAAGTGGTCAATACTCCCGCAGGTCCCGTCGTTCGCGAAACTGTTGAGAATGTCGATCCGCTTGGCCGACTGATGTGGGTGCAGCGAGTCGAAAATCACGCACAGCGCGAGGTTGCACTCGAAGAACTCATGACTAACGACCCGCTCGTCACCGGCGGAAATCGCCTGGATATCGAGGAATTGTTTGCCGGTGCTCCTCTGATCACTGAAGAGCCCGCACCAGGCCCCGGCGATACTGACAGCGCCGTTATCTCCTACGAGGTGTACTCCAACGTGCCGCAACTCATTGGTGGCAGTTGGGAAGATGCCCCGGGACCAAGGATCGCGAACCTCATTACAGCGCAAGTCACCTTTGGCTCCACTTGCACACAAGCACTGTTGCCAGAGGTTGTCTCTCAGCCGCAGAGCACCAGCGCCCCGTTCGATGGCTCAGCCGACTTCTCAGTAACCGTCGTTGCACCTCCAGGCGGCGGCCAGTTGATCTATCAATGGCAGCACGAAGGTGTCGATCTTGAAGGCGAAGACCAACCCAACCTCAATATCGATCCCGTCGATCTCGCCAGCGCGGGTGCATATACATGCCTCCTGACGAACGACTGTGGCTTTGTGAAATCGCTCTCAGCTATGTTGTCTGTCGAAGTTCCAATTGCCATTGATACCGAACCTGAATCAACAGCGGTCAGATCCGGACGACAGGCCAGGTTCGTCGTGGTGGCCGACACCCTGATCGCGCCCGATTACACCTGGTACCACAACGGTGTCGCAATCACTCCCGATGCGCACTTTGCCCCATCCCCTGGCTCAATGGGCATGTCAAATACACTGACCATTCACGGCGTGACCGCCGCCGATGGTGGCACCTACTCAGCCGTCCTGTCGAACGCATTCACAAGTGCTTCAAGTATTGATGTCACGCTTACTGTGGAATGTCCAGCTGACTTCAACGGCGATCAGGTCAAAGACTTCTTCGACTACCTCGATTTCGTCGACGCATTCGCGGGCGGACAACGCACATCCGACTTCAATCACGACACCGTGATCGACTTCTTCGACTATCTCGATTTCGTTGATGCGTTCAGCAGCGGATGTTGACACCGTCCAGACTTCCTGCGGCGTGTAGCCCAGCCGGACCGGTAAATCCGGCTGGGCCGCGCCGGTTGTGGTGCCCGGTTCAAACCCTCTGCGGTCATCGCGTTCGAATATGTGAATCCCCTTCATTCTTTCCGTAACACACTTGCAGTCTTAAAGGAAAAAGCTATGAAATGCAACAACTCATCGTTCGGAGCAAACCACATGTCCGCCCTCGCCGCCAGCCTTGTACTGTTGGCTGGGAGTGCCGCCAGCGCCCAGACCATTGTCGATAATAGTGGCTCAGCCCGCAATGGCAAAGTGGGCTACTGGAGCTCCATCGTCGCTAGAAACGGTGAAGTTGGTATCAGCTACTACTGCGAAGACGATCACGCCAATCCAAACCCCGAAATGTACACGCTACGGTTCGCCTGGCGCACCGGACCAGACTGGCTGTGGACAACTGTTGCACCAAGCGCAGGGAGCCACACGACCATGCGCCGCGGCACCGATGGGCTCTACCGAATTATCTATGACACCTGGGATGGAATGGGATTCGCAACTGGCTCTGGTGCCTCATGGACTACCTCTTCCGTCAACGTCGAACCCGGTGTCAGTCCGACCCAGATGTCAATGACCCTGGATTCCCAGCAGCGACCGCACGTCGCCTACATGAACATCGCGAACGGCGGCGACTACTCCATGCGGTATACATACTGGAATGGCTCGCAGTGGGTGCGTGATACCGCGGAAATGCTGCTCCCTGATGTCTGGACTCCCACAATCGGGTTCTCCAATACGTGGCTCCAGCTCGATTCATCAGATATCCCGCACATCGCCTTTGCAGACCCCACGGATGCGATCAATGCCTGGGGCCCGATTCGCTATGCCACCTTGAACAACGGATCATGGGTCTACGAAAACCTTGGAATTCAGGGAGTCGATCCTTCATTGGCAATTGGCACCGACGATCAGCCTCGAATGATGTTCAATTCCGACTTTGGCATCACCTACGCCTATAAGGACATAAGTGGTTGGCACTTTGAGACCGTCCGTACCAACGAAAGCGGCAGCGGAATCGCCCTCGCACTCAACGACCAGAATCAGCCGTACGCGACCTTTGGCATGACAGGCTTCGAAGATCAATACATCGCCCGTCGAGATGCTGGCGGCTGGGTTCTGACCATGATCGACGGCGATGGCACTGGCTCGCCACAAGAAATACTCGGTCGTTATGGAAACTCAATTGACATCGACGAGTCCGGCACTCCTCACGTCTCGTATCTCAACATCGATATCTATGGACCCACGCACCGCTGTGACCTGATGTACTTTGGCGATGCAGGCGGGCCGCCGCCCTGCATCCGACTCATCGATCGCCCACAATCTGTCACCATCTGCGGCACAGAAGGTGCACAGTTTACTGCGCTCGGCGAGGCGACCGTGCCTCCGACGTACGCCTGGGAATGGCAGCCATCAGGCGCCTCTGGATGGTCCTCAGTTGTTGATGGCTTTAATATCAGCAATCAAACCAGTGAGACTTTCCTGGCCAGCGGTGCTCTGACATCAACCTTGTCACTGCTTTCAGGTGGGATCGGTATCACAAACCCCGCCGCATTCCGCTGTGTTTTGACCAGTACCTGCGGCACAGAAGCGACTCCGCCAGCCACCCTTTCGATCGGCGCAGCTCCGATCATCTCAAGTCATCCGCACGATGCACGCGTCTGCGGCATAAGCAGCGCACAATTTGAGACCGTTGCCCAGGGAGCAGTTGCATATCGCTGGCAATGGCTGGCCTTTGGCACTTCCCAGTGGTTCGACATTGCCGAGGGCGCAAACCTCGACCCAATCACATCCTTGATAGCGTTCAACGCAACTGGAACGACCGCCGCCGGAGTTCAGCTCAGCAACGTCGACCTGCCAGCCGGTGCAACGCACCAAATACGGTGCGTAATCACCGGTTTCTGCGGCGAAGCAGTTACAAATGCGGCCACACTTTCCGCAAGTTCCGGTGTTGAGATTATTGATCAGCCCACTTCCCAGACACTCTGTCAGGGGCTGCCCGCAACGTTCTCAATCACTACCCCGGATTCCGCTCTTGCACGCTGGGAAATGTACGAGCCGTACAGCCTCAGCTGGGTCGCGATTGTCAATGGCCCCAATGAGCACTCAGTACTCGGCGCGTTCGATGCCGCTGGTGCAGACCAATTCAGCGTCACCATGGTTGGGTTCACGGATGATGATCCAAATCACACCCAGAAGTCGGGCGCCATGCTCATGCGGTGCATTCTCAGCGGGAGCTGCGGAGATGTCACAAGCGATGTCGCCCAACTTGAGATCATCGAATGTTGCCCCGCCGACTTTAATCGCGATGGAGTTCTCGACTTCTTCGATTACCTCGACTTCGTCGATGCGTTCTCAGGTGGAACTGTCGAGTCCGATTTCAACGAAGATGGCATCGTGGATTTCTTCGACTACCTTGACTTTGTTGATGCATTCAGCACAGGCTGCTGAGATGGCTGGATAGTGACATGCCGATCCGTATTCTTGTTGTCGACGATCACCCCATGCTCCGCGCTGCGCTTCGATTACTTATCGACAGCCAGCCAGACATGAATGTGATAGGGGAGATGCATTGCATTCAGGATGCCATCAAAAGCGCAACTGATCTTGCTCCAGACATGATCATCCTTGATCTTTGCACTCCCCGCGGGAACGGAATCAGTGGAATTCGACAATGGAAAGTGGCATGTCCACGTACTCGAGTGCTCGTCCTGAACATGCACGATGATCCCGCATACATCCGCAGTGCATTAGCGGCCGGCGCTGTCGGGTATGTGTCAAAGAGCCATGTCGATCTGGAGCTGCTGGCCGCGATTCGAGTCGTCAACAGTGGAGGCGAGTTTGTAACGCCACTTGCTGCGTTTGCTCCAAGCGGTTCTCGTCAGTCAGATGACACGTCGATGTCGCGAGATACTGCCTCCCTTGTCTACAGGCACGAGCCAGTCGTGACCTCTGAGAAAGCCGCTGGTGCCAGGGGCGGTCCACTGTCGATGAACGGGGCGAGGTCCTGACTGCAGAAAGTCCTGAGGCCGGGGAAACCCCGGCATTATTCTCGAACTTCTCCAACTTCCCCCTTCATGAGCACGCGCAACGCGCGTGTATCTTTGTTCCGTGTGGACAGTCCACACAAAAAACGATGGAACCTCTAGTGTCACGGAAGCTGAGCTTTATGAAACAATCGCGATTTTCAAGCAACGAAACCTCAAAGGCAGCAACGTTGCTTTCTGCATTTGCGATCTTTGCAATAGTCGGGACAAGCCAGGCCCAGAATATTGTTGATCTGGGAAGATTGCCCGGTGGCACCTACAGCTACGGCGGCCTGCTGAGCGACAACGGAAATGTCGCCAGCGGAAGCGGCAGCATCACCTTCAATCAGGCAAGAGGGTGGCGTTGGACCGCCGCGACTGGGTTGCAAAATCTAGGTGTGTCACCGGGCGCTGATCATTCTTACGCGTACGGAATAAGTGGCGACGGACTCGTGATCGTGGGCGCAAGCGGAGGCCAGGCATATGACACGGCCTGCCGCTGGACGCAGGCAACGGGCATGCAGAACCTCGGCTCAATCGCTGCGGGCCAACCTTCGTTTGCGAGCGATGCTTCCACAAATGGTGCAATCGTCTTCGGCTATGGCTACGAAGCCAATTCTAACGAAAGCGCATGGAAGTGGACAAGTGCGACCGGAATGCAGAGCTTTGGACAGCGACTTCCAGGGACTTCGCACTCCGTGGGCCTTGCCATGACCGGCGACGGCAGCTTTTACACCGGATACTGCTTTAACAACGCACCTGCTCTCATACACCCCACCGGATGTCGCTGGGCAGCGGATGGTTCAGTCATCAGCCTCGGCCTGCTTCCGGGAGGCATGATGAGCGTGCCGAGCGATTTAAGCGCTAACGGCGCGGTCATCGTGGGCTATGCCGCCGAATCAATTGAGGGAAGCACTCGCGCGTTCAAGTGGACCGAGGCAACTGGAATTCAGGACCTGGGAATGCCCCCTGGATGTACTCTCGCCATTGCATCTGCGATCAGTGGTGATGGCACAATCATTACAGGCTATGTCATGGAGAATGGCGTCATACGAGCATGTATCTGGATCGACGGAGCAGCACCCCAGTTGCTCGAAACATACTTGAATTCCAGAGGCGTGTCCACCACCGACTGGATCTTGGAAACAGGGTCAATCAGCCAGGACGGCTCAGCGTTCGCAGGCAGCGGCACGCACCTGGGGGCTCAGAGCGCGTGGTATGTCAGTCTGGGGTGCTACGCCACTCCGACGATTACACAGCAGCCAGTTTCACAGACTGTCACAATTGGTCAGCCCGCGACATTCTCCGTAGTTGCTACCGGCGGCGGAATCAACTATCAGTGGTACAAGGGCGCAGCTCTCCTGCCCAACGCAACGCAGAGCGTGTACACAATTGCTGCAGCAGACTATGCCGATGCAGGAAGCTACTCCTGTTCGCTCACCAGCGCGTGCGGCACGGCAGCCTCCATCGCAGCGACTCTCACGGTCCAATCCGACTGCCCCGTTCCGGTGATTCTCTCTCATCCAGCAGATGTGTTCACAACATTGGGACAATCGGCCGCATTCGAAGTGTCAGCGAGCAGCGATACTGAGTTTCACTACCAGTGGCGATTGGATGGGGTCGAGATCTTTGGCGCGACAGACTTCAGATTCGATATTGAAGAAGTCACTGTGAACGAAATCGGAACATACGACTGCGTCGTCACCAACCAATGCGGCAGCGACATAACTAACGCCGCAATCCTGTCCGTCTGCCCCGCTGACTTCAATCTCGACCAAACCGTCGATTTCTTCGACTACCTTGATTTTGTCGATGCGTTCAGTTCCAGCTTTCCCATCGCTGATTTCAACAACGATTCTGTCATTGACTTCTTTGATTACTTGGACTTTGTAGATGCATTTAGCACAGGATGTTGAGTGACCGCCACGCGTCGCCAACTTCAAGCAGATGGAGCGGAGAGCAGGGATAAAACTGGCGCGGTAATAAACGCTGTTGCCGCGCCAGTTGGCCCTGAAACTTGAAATGAAGGGGGTTGTAATGAGAAGCCTTTCAAATATCCTTGCTCTGCTGGTTCTCTTGTTCGCCACAGCTCGTTCTGGTGCCGCCGAGATTTTCAGTCAGCCCCCAAATCCCGCCGGTGGTCAGTTCAAATCCGCTTGGTATCCGCCAGATGGACTTGACGGTGATATGTACTCTTACGACAATTTCACACTTTCCGCCGGAGCGGCAATCAACGAAATTCGCTGGCGCGGCGCGTACACCAACTACCTTTCAGGAGCTGGCCGTGCCCCGGTCATCGAGTTCACGATCTCCATCTACCGCTCCGGCGCTGGCGGATCCCAGCCAGACCTTGGAACTGGTGGTCGACTGGCCCGCTTCTCTACCGGTGGAAACGCCGGTGAAACCGCAATTGGCACCTTTGGCGGCGTGATCATGTACGACTACGCATTCGTCCTGGATGCCCCGTTCCAGGCCGCCGCGGATACCAAATACTGGTTGCTGATCGAAGCATCTCAGGGCCTGACACCGACATACTACTGGCCGCCAGACTGGAGTATCGCCGCCGGAACCGGTGGCAACAACTCACATTTCCGCAAGACAACTGGTGGGCCATACCAGACCATTTCCGGGGACCATGCCTTCACTCTGTATTCCTCCAGCGCTCCAAACGTGACTATCACCACCAGCGTCTCGCCTCAAGCCGCGGGAACTATCTCTGGAGGTGGCGACTATCCGATTAATTCAACTGTCGCATTGATTGCATCGCCCAATGCCGGATGGGGGTTTGTGAACTGGACTGAGAATGGTTCAGAGGTCAGCAACAATCCGCGATACAACTTCCCCGCAACAGTCAATCGCTCTCTTGTTGCAAACTTCGTGCCCGCGTTCACAATTACAACCACACCTATTCCGGCCTACGGCGGGACGGTGAGCGGCGCTGGAATCTACAACAGTGGCTCACCTGTTGAACTTGTTGCGACACCAAATCAGGGATTTGTCTTCACCGGCTGGTCAGATGGAAGCACGGCACCAGTGTATTCCTTCCCGGCAGAGACAAACCTCACGTTGTTCGCGTACTTTGAAACGGCCCCGCTTTCCGCGATGTTCAATTTTGATGATGCTCCTGCATACACAACGCTCCCGATAGGACTCTCATCCAACGGAATCTCTGCAACGGTCACTGCGAGTTCGACCTCTGGTGGAACATTTGCAATCTGGCCCTACGACACGTGGGGAATTCGTCCCGCTGGCTTCTCTGGTCTCAGCCTCTTTCCGACGACAATCTTCGGAGCCGATCTCGTCGCGGACTTCTCGCACACGCTCGTCGACTTCTCAATCCTGTATTGCCCTCAGGAACTCGGATGCGATGACTCTGCGAGAATGCGCGTAACTGTCTACATGGACGGCGTCTTCGTTGCAACAAACACGGCCACGTGCCCCATTCCAGGAAGCTATCCATCTGGAACACTGACCATTGTCGCGCCTGCCGGTTTCAATCGTGCCGTGGTTCATTACGATGCTCCCCCTCTGACCTGCCAGGACTATGGCGTTATCTTCTTCGCAGACAACATGGTCGTGACTCGTGCCGCCACATGTGCGGCTGACTTCAACATCGATGGCACAGTTGACTTCTTCGACTACCTCGACTTCGTGGATGCATTTGCAAGTGCACTCCCATCTGCCGATTTCAATCAAGACACCGTCATCGACTTCTTCGACTACCTCGATTTCGTTGACGCTTTCAGTATCGGCTGCTAATCACGTTTGTCCCGAAAGGCCTGTTCGAAACTTCAAGGAGTCTATATGAAACGCACTCTCGCACTTTCAACGTTTGCTGCCGCTGGCATCCTCTCATCTTCAGCGCTCGCTCAGACCATCACCAGTATCGGAGCCCTGGGAACAACCCAAAGCTCTTACGCCTACGCGGTCAATCACGATGGTTCCGCCGCTGCCGGATTCGGCAGCTATTCCGGAGGCTATTACTTTGGCGTCGTGTGGACTCCCGCGGGCCTTACCAACCTCTGGACTCTTCCCGGCGGCCTGCGGTCGTTTGCGTTTGGAATGACGCCAGATGGAAACACAGTTGCGGGTACCTGCATCATTTCAGGTGGAGCGCGTGCTTTTCGCTGGACCGCCGCTGGCGGTATGCAGGATCTGGGTACCCTTTCAACTCAGAACGTCACCTACGGCTACGCCATCAGTGGCGACGGAAACGTCGTAACCGGCGGTACAACCGCCAACGGATTTGGAAACGCCTTCCGCTGGTCAAGTGCAACCGGTATGGTCAATCTAGGCACACTTCCTGGTGAATCCTCCGCCGCCATTCTGGCGATCGATGACGATGGCTCAGATGGCGCCGGGTTTAGCGGCAATGGCGCAGCCCACCAGGCTATTCGCTGGGACGATGTCGCTGGAATGCAGCCGCTCGGGTACCTCCCCGGCGGGAGCAACTCCGAAGGTGCAGCGATCAGCAGCGATGGTTCCGTTGTCGCCGGATGGTCAGAGTCTACTTCAGGCCGCCGCGCTTTCCGCTGGACCGCCGCCACTGGAATGGAAGATCTTGGAGTAGTGGTGGGGGCGACCGATTCGGAGGCGGCAGCAATGAGCCCGGATGGGACAGTCATTGCTGGGAACGGGTCTGGCTCGGCATTCATCTGGACCAAGTCGATCGGTATGACCAATCTCGCGACATATCTATCGGCGCACGGAGTGAACCTCTCAGGTTGGACTCTCTATTCCTGTAACGCTATCGGTGCTGATCGAACAGCACTGGCTGGAGAAGGGCGATTTAACGGCGCACTTCGCGGCTGGGTTGTGCGTGGCCTCGCTCCAATTACAACGCCTTGCACCGCTGACTTCAACGGTGACGGCGTGGTCGATTTCTTTGACTATCTGGATTTCGTGGATGCCTTCTCGAGCAACTTGCCAGGCGCAGATTTCAACGGGGATGGAACCATCGATTTCTTCGACTACCTCGATTTTGTGGATGCGTTCAGCACTGGGTGCTAGTCAGCGTTGTGCAAGACTTGCGATTCGTGATTGTTCATGCAGCGTCTTAAGAGAATTGGATAAGGAGTCTGAAATGTTTCGATCTGCGTTCATCGCCGCTATTGCTTCCCTGTCCTGTATTCCCTGTTCATCCGCTCAAGCTGATGTCACGGTGTTCTTCAACAGCTCTCAGATTGCGACTCATGTGGACTCGGGGGTTACATCAGAAACTACCAGCAGTAACGGATACCTGTTCACGTATACGCGTGACAAGCTGTTTACCGGAGGAACGGGTGTTCCGATTGGCCGCCGAGAGCGCGTGACCTGGCCACAAGGAGTCGAAGCACAGGCAGTGACTACTCCACCGCCGGGCGTGACGGATTACACGGCTCGACTCACGATCAGGCGTGTTGACGGGAGTGTGTTCGATCTGATCTCATTCAGGTTCATGTTACTGGCCAACACGGCGGCAACTGGGGCGGCCATCGAGATCATGCCGCTGTTGAATGGAGAGGACGGGTTCAATGATCCTGCCATGTTCGATGCTTCCGGATACTACGGAATGTCGTTTTTCTATGATGAATCTGCGAATCCCTGGGGAAGCACCGCTGCATTGAAAGGGTTTGACACCTACAAGATTGGATTGTTCGTTGACTATGCGTTTACCAGCCTGACGCTTGAAGGAGCTCCAGTTCCGTGTCCTTCAGATTTTAATGGCGATAGCGTGGTCGACTTCTTTGACTATCTTGACTTTGTCGATGCGTTCTCAAGCAATATGTCCGCTGCCGATTTCAATGGAGATGGAACCATCGACTTCTTCGACTACCTCGATTTCGTTGATGCGTTCTCTGCCGGTTGCTGAGTGGCCTCGCGTTACGATGAAACTCATTGTCTTCTGGAGTAGGCCAATTATGCTCGCAAATTACCGCTTCGTAGTTGCTTCTTTATTAGCCCTATTCATCGCCGCCGCACTTACTCAGGCTCAGCAAACCGCCTGCACATTTGACTCACCTTCCTACTCCCTGGGTTCGCTGAATGGACAAAACGGATGGGTTGCAACTGCCGATGCAGGCGCGGCTGTAGTGGTGTCACAGCCGCGCCGCGGCGGGAATCAGGCCGCTCTCTTTAACATGGGGTTGGCGTCGTACGATGTGGTCGCTGACTACCAGTGCAATGTCAGTCTCGGTGCCGCAGATTCTGTAATTGATGTGGACTGGGACTTCTACTACCAGTTTGGAGATGGTTTCGGCTGGAATGTGGTTATCAATGCGATCGATGGCCGCCCGCTTGCATGGCTCTGGGTAGATGGCGGCAACATGTGGTTCAAGACCACTGGAGCTGAGCCTCTCCCCGTTGGTTTCTACTTGAACGAGCGCTCATGGGGACATTTCCGCGCGTCGATTGATTGGAGCCGACACAGAACGACCCTATACGTCAACGGTCAGCAGGGAGCCGCCGCGAACTTTGCGGCTGCCACGGCACGCGGCGTCGGCCGCTTTGGGCTTGCAAGTGTGATGGGTGGGTACACTGACATCTGCGGACTCGACGAAATCGCGGTGGTTGTCCGTCATATCTGCAGGGCAGACTTCAATGGCGATGGCACTGTAGATTTCTTCGATTACCTCGACTTCGTCGATGCATTCTCCATCAATTGGCCCACCGCTGACTTTAATGCCGATGGCGTTATCGATTTCTTCGACTATCTCGATTTCGTTGATCGTCTCAGCAGCGGGTGCTGACTCTGAGAGAACGGCGTGGCACGCGGGATTGGTGCGCCAAGGATCAGATAAGATTATAAAAGTACACTATGGCTGCGCGCGCAATCTAGAGGAATTGTGCTTGATTGTTGGCATGGTTGCATCGCTGCACCAACTGTCGACGTGAACGTCAGTTCTCAGATGCGGGAAAATGGTTTAAAACTAGAGGGTATCGATTCTCGCTCTTGCGAACCAGCGAACGTGAGATTCGTAGAGGCGTTCTCACAATCGTGTTTCCTGCGACAGCAAGCGGACTTCAATCTCTTTCGACAGAACACGACCGCTTGGCACGCGATGTGCAACAAGAAATAGTGTCCGCAGTTCCCGTGCGTTGGATGCGTACAGAAGAGACTGCGGAGTAATTACTGTTTCGAAGGGAGATTTGAAATGACTCGCGTTAGCAATCGTAATCAGATTTTATCGTTCGCCGCAATCGCTGCAGTGTGTGCCGCAATGGGTGGAGTGGTCAGTTCCACATCTGCTACACCGACCATCCGCAATGCGTTCACTGCCAGGTACCCATCATCGACGCTGGTGGCTCGCACGGGGACGGCGACGGGCAATGCATGCTATGTCTGCCACCAGCCACCCAGTACGAGCGCGAATGGAAACTGCTACAAGAACGACCTCCTCGCACGCCTTAACGCAGGGAGGACTGCTGCTCAGGCAGTGGCCGATCTGGATCGCGTGGACTCAGATGGCGATGGCGTGGTAAATGGAGACGAAATCCTCCTGGCCCGTGTCGACCTTCCGGGGCAAGTCGGCTACAACCCAGGTCTGATCGGCGCAACCGGAACTGACCCATGCGCAGACAATACCTCGACACCGGTGACCGGACAGTTGGAAACACCGCCTCCTCCATGTACTGCTGATTTCAACGCCGATGGCGTGGTTGACTTCTTCGACTACCTTGATTTCGTGGATGCCTTCTCTGGCAACGTTCCCTCCGCCGATTTCAACGCTGATGGTGTCATCGACTTCTTCGACTATCTCGATTTCGTTGATGCGTTTGCAGCTGGCTGCTAAGACTGGTACGCACACGTGCGTGTTAAAAATCTAAGAACCAAATAGAAACGGCTCCTCTGTGGTGTGGGGAGTCGTTTTCTATTGCTGGCCTGGATTACTCAAGTTTTGGTGACCCATCCATAAGGCACATATTCGTTGGTCAACGTGCCATCATCGAACAGGTCGAGAACTGCATATCCCGGCTTGCAGGTCTTATGGTCGCCCTTCCACCATCCGCCACTGACCGCGCCATTGCAGAAATACTGAACTCCATTGAATTCCACTCGATCAACCAGATGAATATGACCCGACAGGCAGGCTTTGACCTGGGCATGTTTCTTGAAGAGATTGATCAGCTTGGCACAGTCGTTGTGTATCAGGCCGCCTGAGAGCTCTACGTTTCCCTTGTCGTTGGATTTGGCCCCATCAAATAAAGTAGCGGAGACAATTGGAACGTGTGAGACAATGAGTGTGGGCGTGTTAGCGGCGGACTTCAGATCGCTTTCCAGCCAGGCGTACTGCTCATCGTCAAGGAACGCCTCGTATCCGTTTGCATCATCTTTGTCCTGACGCACGCTGTCGAGAATGATGAAATGCCAGCCCGACTTGTTCATGCTCGTAAATGGTTTGTCGCGGGAGAATTGTTCACATGCCCATGCCTTGCCCCAGCCCTTTTCATCGCCTTTGCATTTGCTTTTTGTCTTGTTCCAGCCCCAGATGTCGTGATTACCAAGTGCGCTGAGCATTGGAATTCCACAGTCACCTTTGACAGCTTTATTCCAAAGCTCCCATTGCAATTTCGTGCGGGCTTCATCGGCCTCGAATCCGTCCATGATGGTGTCGCCACCGGTCAGGATCAATTCCGGAAGATCCTTCTGAGCCTGCACGTGTTTGAAACACGCGCTTACGCCCTGATCCGCGGCACGCTCTGGCTGAATGTGCATGTCGGTCAGATGTGCTACACGAATACTCCGCTTCCGCGGCGATGGCGAGGCGGGCGCAAAAGACCGAAGGATTGCTTCTGAGCCCGGAGCGTTTGCGACGGCAAACGTGCCAAGTGCAAGTGCAGAAGCGGCGAGCATGTCACGCCGCGAAAGGCCGGAATTGTTGTGTGGCAGCATGCGGCGATTGTACAGACTTTTGCACACGTTTGCCTACACCAATTCGTGGAAGATTCTCGCGGGTACTCCGAACTGAGTGTCAGATATCCGCTTTTTCATACTAGAAACTGGGAGCGTTGGGCCGTAATGGAACGTGCGCTCAATTCGTGCTATCCTTGCCACGTCCTAGACCATGCGGAAGTTCGCATCAAGCGGCCCCATCGTCTAGCCCGGCCTAGGACGTCAGGTTCTCATCCTGAAAACATGGGTTCGAATCCCATTGGGGTCATTGAAGAAAAGCCTCGCGTGTTTCACGCGGGGTTTTTTTGTTTTGGTACTTGCAGGCTTTGGGGACCGGTTCAGGGCTTGGGTTGGAGTTTCTTCAGGAGTTCGTCATCCATCCCAAGGTATTCGTACATGTACTTGTCGTAGGTCTCGGCATGGTCGTCGCGTGTGATGTCCAGGCGGAGTTCGTTGATGACTTTGGTGCCCTGGGCGATCCATTCGTTGAAGGTCTCTTTGGAGATGTTGGCTGCGATCCAGTCGCCGATGGGGCCGCGGAAGGGGGGGCGGGTCATCTTGGTTCCGGGTTTGCCTGACTTGGCACAGATGAACGCGCCAGGAGGGAATACTTCTGCCACTGCTACTGCGGCGGCGACGGCTTTGGGTAATTCGGGCAATGGGGTGCCGAGCTTGGCAAGAAGTTCGGCGATGGCTTTTTGGGGCAGGCGGTCGCCGCGGGTTGCGGCTTCGATGTAGCCTTTGGCGAGAACTTCTGAAGCTTTTGACGAGTCGCCTGCGTCGATGAAGGCTTTGCCGGCGAGTTGGTAGGCCTTGGTAAAGCCGGCGTTGACCTCTGTGCAGCGCAGGTAGCTGGTGGCGGCTTCGGCGTGGCGTCCGACCTGGGCATACGCGCTTGCTAGCGAAAAGTGGGCCATGTCGTTGGTGGGATCGGCCTGAACCATGTTCTCGAATTGGGAAATTCGCTGAGTGATATCCATGTGTACGCAAGGGTAGGAGGCAGATTTGGCGATGGGGACACTCCCTACCCTCCCGCGATGCCGCCAGACACTGCCAGCTCACTTGCTATCGATCTTGCCGGGATTCGGCTGCGAAATCCTGTGATATTGGCGGCGGGGACCGCGGGCCTGCTCGACGAAATGGCTGATGTGATCGATCTGTCGCGGATTGGCGCTGTAGTGACAAAGTCGATTACAGCCTCGCCGCGGGATGGCAACAAGACCTGGCGGATCCTGGAAAGTCGAACGGCCGGGGCGATGTTGAATGCCATCGGGCTGGCGAATCCCGGAGTGGACGTGTTCATGAAAGAGGTTGCTCCGCGTGCTTCGGGCGTGCCGTGCACCGTCATCGGATCGATCGCGGGAAATTCGGTAGATGACTATGTCAAGGTCGCGGCGGCGATGGGGACGATTGAGGCAATCAAAGCGGTTGAGCTCAATGTGTCGTGTCCGAACGTTCATGGTGGGACTGAATTTGGCGCGGACCCCAGGGCGCTTTCGGAACTTGTGAAAGCGGCGAGGGAAGTCTTGCCGCGGACGCGGATGTTTGTGAAACTGAGCCCGATTACGGTTGGGACGCCAGCGACGATCAAGGACCTCGCAAGAGCGGCGATTGAACCGGCGGGATCAAGCCCGTGCGGGCCCCAGCAGAGGCCAGGGGCAGATGCGGTCTGTATCTCCAACACAGTTCCGGCGATGCAGATCGATGTACGCACTAAAAAACCAAGATTATCTAATATCACTGGTGGTCTGAGCGGGCCAGCGATTCATCCGATTGCGGTCAAGCTGGTACACGATGCGTATCGGGGCGTCTGCAAGGATACATCGACGCCGATTATCGCGATTGGCGGCGTTTTGACATGGGAAGATGCGGCGGAGTTCATACTTGCCGGAGCAACGGCGTGCGAAATGGGAACAGCTCTATTCGCAGACCCACGGTCGCCGCTGAAGGTTGCTGCAGGTTTGGAGAAATGGGTTGCTTCGCAAGGTGTTCCTTCGATTTCCCAGTTAGTCGGAGCGGTTGATCTTTCATAAGGTGAACTCATGGCAAAGCTCCCGGTCAATTGTGTCGTGCTCTTTCTTGTGGGTATGGCGAGCATCTGTTCTGGGCGACTTGCGCAGGCCTCGCAGCCGGCTCTGGAACCCGTGAACCACGCCGCAGTTGGACCGGCTACTGCGGGGGCAGAGGTCGATGTCTCGGACAAACTGGAGACCATTCGAGCCAAGTACAAATTGCCTGCGCTTGGGGCAGCACTGTTCAGCGGCGAAAAGGTCCTTGCAATTGGGGCGACAGGGGTGCGGGCGATAGGGAATGAAGAGAAGGTGACGACTGATGATTTATGGCATCTTGGTTCGTGCACGAAGGCGATGACGGCGACGTTGATCGGGACGATGGTTGAGAAAGGTGAGTTGTCGTGGGAGACGACGCTTGAAGAAGGGTTGCCCGACCTCGCCAAAGAAATGGATCCGGGATACAAGAAGGTGACGATTCGGCAGCTGCTCACCATGACTGCGGGCGTGCCAAGTGATTTGTCTTTTGACAATCTGTGGGGAAAGTTGTGGGAGCGGAAGGGGACATTTACAGATCAGCGGCGGCAGCTTGCACGCGGCGTACTCACCCGCCCGCCGATTCACGATCCTGGCAGCAAGATGTTGTATTCGAACGCATCATTTGCGATCGCAGGACTTATTGCAGAGGAAAAGACGAAGACTGCGTGGGAGACACTGCTTGCTGAGCGGGTCTTTACGCCGCTGGGAATGACACATTTTGGGTTTGGTGCGCCGGGGGATACAAAGTCTGTTTCGCAGCCGAGGGGACACAACAAAGACGACATGGCGATTAAGCCGGGAATTCAGGGCGACAACCCACCCGCGATCGGACCTGCGGGAACTTCGCACATGGCGATGCGGGATTGGGCAAAGTTCCTGATGCTGCATGTACGAAAGGGCGATGGGCAGAGTGAGGCGCTTAAGCCTGCGACTTTTGCTGAACTGCACAAGCCCGTCCTGGATGGGTACGCGATGGGCTGGGCCACGGGACAGCGGCCGTGGGGTGGGAATATTTTGAACCACAACGGATCGAACACAATGTGGTTGAGTGTGACGTGGTTGAGCCCTGATAAAAAGTTCGGGCTGCTTGTGTGTACCAACACGGCCGCGCATGATGCCAGCAGGGCGTGCGATGAGGTTGCACAACTGCTGATTCAGATGCAGACATCTGGTTCAGGACGGGCAGAAAAGAAGTAGGCGATGTGGACGACGGGCAATTGGGCCGCCTTGACCGTGGCGGTGGTTGCATTCTGCCATTGCCAGCAATGAGATATTTACTTGTAAAAGATAATGACATCCGGACTGAACGATGCAGCGGATGGTGTTACGTTTGCAAGGTATGCGCACGCGGTACACCGGCTGAATCAACAAGACTGCTAATCGGCTGATTGTTGTGGCGGATCAATGCCGCAGAAGAGGCTGATATAGGAGTCTCTGATTCGGGTATGAGGTGCTCGAACTGTGCCGGAACAACCTGGCGCGGCGGAGATTTTGGCGGGGTGAGCATGGCCGCGGCGAAGCGCCCGAGGTGTCCGGTTGCGATTCGGAGGTTATTGATGGCTTTGGCGTGGGCCGACTCGTTGACTATTCCGCTGGCTGGAATGGCGGTCTGGCGGACCAGGTCAAGACAAACGGTCTTCATCGTTCCGATCGCGAAATCGCGGGCTTTCTGTGCCCCGACAGCGAAGGCCAGACGCACCGACTCCTGTAGCGCTTCGAGCATGTCGCGGACTTCACGCGAGGTGAGGAACTCCAGAACCTGCTTGGAAGTGAGGGAGAAATGCTGCTTGAGCGTCGACATTTCGCAGCGATTTTCGAGGAAGAAAAGCAGGTAGTCTGAATAGTGATCGGAGAGGGTTAATGGGGTTGGATTGGAAATGATGGCCGCCTGGTGAGGTTTGTTTGTCATGTCCTGAAGATAGAAAGTTTGCCGGGGTTTGGCAAGTCGATCTTTTTTCGAAAACACACATTTGGGGCTCAGACTGACACCAG
>CAZAEQ010000023.1:21972-73575 GCA_964484185.1 uncultured Phycisphaeraceae bacterium | reverse complement strand
AGACTGGACCATTCCCCATGAGCAACCTGCGCGAGCAGATTTCGCGCGGCGCGATCACCCCTGAGACCCTCGTCTGGAAGCCGGGTATGAGTGGCTGGCTGAAAGCTGGAACCGTGACCGAATTGAACTCGCTCTTTGGTTCAATGCCACCGCCCGTGCCGCCCCAGTAAGAGAGGTACGTACAAAGCCGTGAGTCACTCCGCTCGATCAACTTCGAGTCCGGTGCCGCCAGTGGCACAGACAACGGGACTCAAGCGATTTCCCTGCAAACAGTGCGGGGCAATCCTTGAGTACGCTGTCGGCACCAACACGCTCAAGTGCCGCTACTGCCAGTCGACGCAGGAGATTCCTCAGGAAGATCCTGAAAAGATTGTCGAGCAGGATTTTCTCGCGACTCTCAGCGACCTGGAAGCTCACGCGCCCAGCGAAGAGATCACGGTCGTGAAATGTGGCGCGTGTGCCGCCGAAGTCACTAAACCGCCAGAAGTCACAAGTCTCACCTGCCCATACTGCAATTCCAATATCGTCGCCCAGCCAGAATGCAAGAAGGTCATCAGGCCGCAAGCTCTACTTCCATTCAAAATCCCCAGCGACCAGGCTCTCAAGATGTTCAGAGACTGGATTAAGAGCCGCTGGTTCGCGCCTAATCGCTTGAAAGACACAGCCAATCTCAAAGACCGCCTCTCGGGAATCTACGTTCCCTACTGGACCTATGACTCGAACACAATCTGCCAATACCGCGGCCAACGCGGCGAGTATTACTACGTCACCGTCGGCAGTGGCAACAACCGCCGCACCGAACGCCGCACTCGCTGGTACCCTGCCAGCGGCACTGTCTACAACAGTTTCGACGATGTGCTTGTCGTGGCGGGCACAAGCCTGCCGCAGAAGTACATTGCTGCCCTTGAACCCTGGGACATGGACAATATGGTCCCGTACACAGATGACTACCTCTCCGGCTTCCGTGCTGAGACGTATCACCTGTCGCTGCCAGATGGCTTCGAAGCCGCCAAGCAACTCATGGACCCGACCATCCGCTCGACGGTGTGTGCCGACATCGGCGGCGACACGCAATCGATCAGCGAAATGAACGTCCAATACAATGATGTCACGTTCAAGCACGTGCTTCTGCCCGTATGGGTCAGTGCGTATCGCTACGGCAACAAAGTCTTCCGCTTCCTGGTCAATGCCCGCACTGGCGAAGTTCAGGGCGAACGCCCCTACAGCGTTATCAAGATCACGCTGGCGGTCCTCGGCGGCCTTGGCGTCGTTGGCACCATTATGTACTTCGTCAACATGCAATAAGTCGTCGGGCCTGCAGGCCTCCTACTTTCACTCCCTGTGTCCATCGACAAGAAAAGCCTGCCCGCAAGCATCGGCGTCCTCACTATCGTGACGACACTGGCCTGCTGGACGGTCATCCCGCCAACGCTCACCTGGCTCAAAGACTACATCGACCCATGGACCGCCAATGGATGGCGATACCTTATCTCTGCGCTCATCTGGCTGCCGGTCGCAATTTACGGCCTCTTCCGCGGCACACTTCCCAAAGGTGTCTGGAAGGCCGCGCTTTGGCCCAGCTTCTTTAACGCACTTGGCCAGATCTGCTTCGGCCTCGCCCCGTATTACATCAAGCCCGGATTGATGACATTCAGCCTGCGGTTCCAGATCATCTTTCTGATGTCCGGAGCGGCAATCATGTTCGCCGCGGAACGACGGATCGTGAAGAACTGGATCTTCCTCCTGGGAACGGCGATGGTGCTCGGAGGCACGTTGCTCACTATTTCATTGAACCCAAGTGGTCTGGGAGAGGCGACCACATTTGGCGTGATCCTGGCTGTTGGTTCGGGGTTCTTGTATGCCGCGTACGCGCTGGCTGTTCGCAAGAAGATGGTGGGAATGAACCCGCTCCAGGCGTTCGCGGTGGTGAGTCAATACACAGCGATTCCATTATTTGTCGCGATGCTGATCCTGGCAAAGAACAAGGCTGGGATGCACGACTTCGGTATGTCGCTCTTTGACCAGTCCGCAAAAGTCATTGGCGTGACGCTGATATCAGCTGTCATCGGGATCGGAATCGGGCACACGCTGTATTACGTATCGATTGCTAAACTCGGATTAGTGGTGTCATCGGGCGTGGTTCAGTTGCAGCCGGTCACAGTCTCGCTGGTGTCGATCGTGATGTTCAACGAAGTGTTGCTGCCGCTGCAATGGACCACCGGGCTCACTGCGATTGCCGGCGCGATCGTGATGCTTTACGCCCAGCATCGCCTGAACAAGACTGATCGCGAAGCTGCGATGGTGGTGCCTGAGATGGGCGTACAGGACTGAACGGCTCTCACTCGCCGCGGCTGAAATACTCGTATTCCAAGGGCTCAAGTTCGGTCTGCAATTTCGCCCGCTCGGTTCCCAGTTTCTCGCCCTTGCGCGTATCTTGCCACGAATCCATGAGTTCTTGATCGATCTCTTTGATGCGGGCTTCAAGCTTGTTGATACGTTCCACGATCTGCTCGGTCTTGAACTTGCTCAGCGGATTGTTCGGCTGGGCGACTCGCGGTTTGGGGGTTGGTGCTGCTGCGACTTTGGCTTCCGCAGCGCGTTTTGCCGCGGCGGCGTTGCGCTCTTTGCGGTCCTTTTCTTCGGCGGCGGCTTTGGCTGCTTCAGACTTGCGCTTCTTGTCTTTTTCAAACCACTCTGAGTAGTTGCCCAGGAATACTTCGTGGTTGCCATGGCCATCGAGCACGATGAGGTGGTCGCAGGTGGCATCGATCAAGGCGCGGTCGTGGGAGATGAGAAGCAAAGTCCCTTCGAAGCCGTCGGTTCCTTCTTCTTCATCGGGCTGGGCCAGGATCGCTTCGAGTCGTTCTGCGCTTGGGATATCCAAGTGGTTGGTTGGTTCGTCGAGTACCAGCAGGTTTTTGGCGCTTGCCAGGAGACCTGCGAGTACAGCGCGGGCACGCTCGCCACCAGAGAGTTGGCCTAATGCCCGGTCTTGTTCAGAGCCTGTGAACATGAATGCGCCAGCGAGGTCGCGGGCGGCCTGTTCGCTCATTCCTGCGCCCGGGACTTCTTTGAGAATGACCTTTTGCAGGTATTCAAAGACGGCGAGGTTTGGGTCGAGTCCTTCGTGTGTCTGCTTGAAGTGGCCGATGATGACGTTGGCGCCGAGGTTTACCACGCCCTTGTCGGCGGGTTGTTCTTTGAGCAGGATGCGGGCGAGTGTGGATTTGCCTGCGCCGTTAGGACCGATGAGACCCCAGCGTTCGCCGCGGGCGATTGTCACATCGAGGCCATCGAAGAGGACTTTGGTTGCGCCTTCTTCGTTCTTGTAGGACTTTGAAACGCCGCGGCCGCTGGCGACGATGTCGCCGCTGCGCGGGGCTTTTGGGAGTTCGATCTTGAGGTTGCTGAGTTCGACCACGCGCTCGATGGTCTTTTCTTCCTTGGTGCGAGTGAGCTTTGACAGGCGGCCCTGAGCCTGGCGGGCGCGCTGGCCGGCTTTGAATCTGCGGATGTATTCTTCTTCCTTGCGGAACTCGCCCTGTTGTTTTTCAAACGCGCGGTGCTGAGTGAGGCGGCGCTGGGCGCGGATTTCGCGGAAGGCCAGGTAGTTGCCGGGGTAGTGGAAGAGGCCGGTGCGTTCTACTTCGATGATCTGGTCGACGACGTTATCGAGGAGATAGCGATCGTGGGAGATCAGGATGACTGCGCCCTTGAACTCGTTCTTCAGGAAGTCTTCGAGCCACATGCGGCCCTCGATGTCCAAGTGGTTGGTTGGTTCATCGAGCAGCAGGACATCGGGACTTTCGAGCAGAAGCGTTGCCAGTGCGAGGCGACCTTTTTGGCCGCCGGACAGACCTTTGACCGGGACGTTGAACTGTGAATCGCTGAAACCCAGGCCGTGGAGTGCTGCATCGATTTTGTGATCGACAACGTAGCCGCCGAGCGATTCCATTTCGCGCTGGAGGCGGTCGGCCTGTTTCATCAGGCGATCGACTTCATCGCCGGTGGCGTGCGCCATTTTTTCAAAGACCGCATCGAGCTGGCGATGGGTTTCGTGAAGCGTTGCAAAGGCTGCTTCGGCTGCGCCGCGCAGAGTTTCGTTGGGGTCGATCAGTGGATCCTGATGCAGGTAGCCAGCGCGGCAGCCGCGTTGGAGGTTGACTTCGCCGTCGTAGTCCTTGATCAGGCCGGCCATGATTTTGAGCAGGGTTGATTTTCCCTGACCATTGCGGCCAACAACTCCGATCCGGTCGCCCGGTTCGATGGTGAGTGAAACCTTGTCAAGAATGACACGGGTCCCGTACGAAAGCCCAATATTTGTCGCTGAGAGGATCGGCACGGACAAGTTTAGGTTCGCGATTTCCGTTTGTGCGAAAATCGCGGGAAATCACGCATTCCCGAACGTCTGCCGCAAAAGTGCCAAGCTCTTGGGGATTCCGGACTTCCAGTCTTCTTTGCCTTCAAATTCGAGGCTGACCCAGCCGTTGAAGTTGGCGCGTTTGTAGATTTTGGCGATGCGGTCGTAATCGAGGTCGAGGGTGTACCACTTGCCGCCGCCGTAGTAGGTTTTGGCCTGGATGAGGCAGGTCTGTTTGGCCATGATTTCGAGGCGGTCGTATGGGTCTTCGAGGAAGCAGCCGGTGTCGGATGTGCACTTGAGCCAGGGGCTGTTGATCGCGTTGACGATTCGCAGCACGCCTTGAGGAGTGAGACCCAGGCCCCAGTGATTTTCGAGGCCGAGAGTTACGCCGCGTTCACCGGCGTATTTCGCGCAATCGCCGAGACAGTCGATGACCCAGCCGAAGGCTTCGTCGTCGGTGACGCCAGGGAGGCGCGGTTCGACGCCGCGGTTTGCCATGAGTTCATCGAAGTCTTTGGAGGTGCCCCAGCGGCCGGTATTGACGCGCATGGTGGGGATTCCCATCTGGTATGCCATCTCGATCGACTTCTTGGTGATGTCGATGTTTTCCTGGCGCTTCGCCGGGTCTTTTGAAATGAAACTTTGGTGAGTCGAGAAGCCCATGAGGCAGAGGCCTTCGAGGTGGGCGGTCTGCTTGAGCATTTGCAAGTAGGCTTTGTCTTCGCGGGGCATCTGTACTTGAAGGACTTCGACACCATCAAAGCCGAATTCAGCGCTGTGGCGGATGCAGTCTTCGATGGAGAGTTTGGAATCGTCGTTGTAGCGCCAGTAGCTGTAGGTGGAGATGCCGATGGGGTTGGGCTTGCGTGTGCCGCGGCCGGGTTTGGCGATTGGAAGTGGGGCATCGACTGTGGAGCCGGAGACTTTGGAATCGCTGGCGCAGCCGGAAAGATTCGTCGTTGCGGCGAGGGCAGCGGTGGCGAGTGAGGAACCCAGGAGTGTGCGGCGTGTGAAAGACTGGTTGGTCATGAGAGTCTCCGATGGTGAAGGGACAGGATAGCAGAAAGATGCTGAGCAGGTATCAGGCATCAGGCATGAGTGGGGAAAAGGCATGAAATCGGCGAGTCAGGCGGGAGACGGCGCGAGGATTGGATGTTGGGAAGGCTCGAGTTGGTGGCCGCATTCTGGGCAGCGTTCTGGGTTTTCGAGGCCTTCGAGGTTGTAGTTGCATGTGCGGCAGAGGCCTGGTGTTATGAAGGCGCGGCGGTAGGAGGCGAGTGCCGCGAGAGAGAAGAGGAATGCGGGGAGCCAGAGGGGGATGGAGATTGTCCAGAGGGAAGAATTGAAATCTGCGCGGGGGATCCAGTTTGCGGTCGTCTGGGTTTGTGCAGTTGAGAAACCGGCGGGCGCAGTGAGGTAGGCTCGGCCGGGTACAACGCGCGTGAAGTCGATGGTGCCGGGTGCGAGAGAAGCGACGTTGGCGGAGAACTGGTAGTAGGTTGTCCAGCGGGTGCTGATGAGGAAGAGAGCGATAGAGAGGAGGATGGCGGCGATGCTGGTGAAGATGAAGAGTTTTGCGATGCGTTGGGTTGGCGGTGTGGGCATGGCTGTTACCTCAATTGAAGGTGATTCACAAAGTATAGTTTTGACATACCGCCACGGCGCAGCGCCCAATCCACCAGCACGCAAAACCTAAACGCGTACCCACCTCGGCCGCCCTGGGGGAAAAGAGGTGGGCGCAGATCTATGCATGCGTTGATGGTGCCGTGCCCGATGACTGCCTGCGACGACCAACCTCGTTCTTCAATAGGTGGGCACCGATCCATGCAATCAGTAACAGCACGAATCGCGATGATCAGCGGCCTCGCCTAATTGAAGTATTTCTAAGCTGGAACAGTTCCAAGCATCTCGCGGATAATGTCGATTTAGGGGTAAACACCCCAAGAGAATCCTGCGCCCGAGGACAGAGAACCTGCATCATGGTCCGCATTTCCATCAAAACCTATAAGATTATTTGCAACCCTTGCAATCGTGATTCATATTAGATAGAGAGCATCGCGGATCGGAGTTGATTGCGCGCTGTGTCATTCCGTTTGTCCAAGACTGTTGACACTTGAAATCGCTGAAATAACCATCGCTCGTTGCGAAATCCGTTCAGACCCAATTGCTTCCGATAAGTCCTGGATTGACATGCAAGGAGCCTTGGGATGTTGAATAGAAGAATGGTTGCGGCACTGTTAGGGGGAGGCGCGGGTTTGGTTTGTAATGCCGGGTTGGCAGTGGGGCAGATTGCTGTGCCGCACGACACCCCATTGAATCCGCCTACCGGTATTGTCGGTGATCCGACCCCAAACAACGTTGCGAATTGCGTTGGACACATAATCCCGACAAACGCACTTGCTTTTTTTGGGACAACGCATGAATGCGGCTCGGCCGTCACGTGCCCGCTGACTCCACTTGTTGGTGCTGCTTCATGGGAGGAGTCTAACCCGATATGGGTCAAAGATCGCCGTCCGCTGATCATGATTCAAATGGGCAGCGAGACGTGGCGAGCCAACTCTCGTGCAAATCCAGTGTGGTGGTACGCTGATTTTTCCAGCATGGGAACGAATGATGTCCAGCCCGAAGACCTTTCCCGAGATGTCCATACCGCCCAGGAAGGCAACTTTGAATCTAGTGCCGACTGGGTCACTACTGGCGATGGTCCCAACGGAGTCCCAGACCAATTTGAGAGCCTCATTCGCCCGAATCAAACGTGGCGCACACTATGGATTCCGCCGGTTCACAATGCACCTTCCCGCAGGTGTAATGTGGGGACATCAAATCGGCTTTGATACTCCAACCGGACTCCCGATCCTGGATGGCACAAATCAGTCCATGACGCAGTTCTGGGGCATGCCCACGTGGAAACAAGAATACTTCCGGGATCCTAACGGCGCTTGGCAACAATTCCTCTCTCAGTATGCAACCGACGATCCAAGTAATCCGGCGAACGCCGACAAATACTCAATCGAAGTCTACATTGGCGGCGGAATCGGACAAAATACCTGCGGAATTGCCACCCTTGACACCTATTACAATGGCGATTTCTCAACCAAGCGAATCGAAGCGGTTGTTGGATATAACGACAATGGCGACGCGGAAGTAGAACAACGCTGGCGCGAATATACCAGTGAAAACAGAGCGCCATTTCCAATGCACCCTGGCCTCGAGGGCAATATCAATGCGTTCTGGCGGCAAGTCTACCCATGGTTCCAAGACCAAAGCTCTACCGTTCTGGATTGCGGAGTCAGAACCATCTGGCTTGATGCTGCCAGCGAGAACATCGATACCTCTCCAACATACCCAGATCGCAGCGCTCGCAGATGGGGCGCGGTGGAAATGGCTCACAACCCTTGGTTGACCGCACACAATGTTCGAATCGGCGGCGAGACCTTCCCCGATGCCCCTGGTCCGGGCGGTGCGCTTGATGACTGTGCAGTTTCAAATATGCGTTGGCTGGGCAACGCGGTCGTTGCGACCAGGTTAGACAATAACAACGTTCGGTACTTTCGCTGGACGCTCAATCGTGAGAACAGCGAGGTTCACGTTCTAGATGACAATAACTACATGGGGTGGGCTCAGTGGAAAGAGGCTCGCACCAAAGGGTTTGTAGTAAGTTCGTGGAACGTCTACAACTCCAACGACATCCCGGGTGTCTACCACTCCATGCAGGGTGAACTTCACAAACGCTGGTACAGCCTTGGATTGATTCAGGTTGCCGATTTCAACGGCGATGGAGTTATCAGCAATTTCAATGATCTCGACGCGGCAGCAGCAAACGCCGCAATCGATGCTGGCATTGCGTACTGGCAAGCCAATGCTGCACAGCTCTGGCCCACCGTGTTTGCCAATGGCGATATCGATGGAAATGGTATTATCAATGAAGATGACAGAACGTTTTACAACAGCTATCGCAACGGCAACACGCCGACACACAATCCGACTATTAAGTACGACTATCACAGCGCCAATCACAGCTTCTAAAGGAACACCCTATGAGACGGCTTCTCCCCGCAATCGCGACTTTGCTGCTTTCTACAAGTTCGGCCTTTGGTGACCTAATCGAGCGCTTTTGGCGCGAACCCGATGGCAGCCGTCGCAGCGAGATAATTGAAGATTTTCCGATTGGCCCGGCAGTGGGACTACACGCGTACGATAATTGGCGGGGGCCCTCGCGAGGTGGCGTGTCGCTCTTCCCGCGTGGAGTCAGCGAGTTTCCAATCGGAACAGCTGAAATTGGCGACGACCTTCAATTGATTACATCCGGTCCTGCCGAAGTAAACGATATCGGTTTTTCCTACATGAATGCCTCCGCGACAAGTGTCATCACGCATTTTCGTAGCACTGTCCGCTTCTACAACCAAGATCTCCAGCTTGTCGGAACTGATGAATTTGATCACAACCTTGCTTTGCAGCCCGGAATCAGAGTCGCCACCTTCACGGACAGCAACTTCTATCGCGGGTATCACATCCCGGTATCTTCATTAATGTACATGAGCGTTCAATTCACTAACATAGTCGGAGCTGGCCCCGGTGACATGGGAATGTTGGTTGGGGGTCCAATCACTACCGGAAACAGTTCTCAGTACTTGCGGAGTATGGGCACTGGCGAATTGATCGACCTCGGAACTTCAACTCAGAGAAATCTGGCCTTCTTCATTGACACGGTAAGCGTACCGTCTCCGAGCGCAATCACCGCGCTGGCTGCCGCGTTTTCTTTTACACTCCGCCGCCGCAGATAGGCCGACCCAACTTCCTTTCAGCCCACTTCCCGCCGCGAAACTACCGAGCTTCGCGGCGTTTTTATTGCACTCTGCCAAGCATCACCAAGCTTCCTACTCCCGATCAGTTCATCCAGTCAAGCACCACCCCGCCAAAACCTCGCCGCGCGACATGTTACACAAAAAGTCAAAAAACTCAAAATACCTAGTTTTCTACATAGAAAACCCCAAAAAGTGATCAAAATCGATCGAAAAACACCCCCCTGATAACCACGTTGAGACTGACAGGGTGTGTCAGTCTGCGCCTTATTTTCTTTTTTTGCCCTTCCGATCCCAAAACCGTGTGGTATGTTCTGGTCATGCAAAACACACCCACCGAATTCACCGGCGTTCTCAACCAACTCACCTCCAACCTCGCGGCATCTGTGTCGCCCAACCCAACCACCCTGTACGACCCCGCCTTGCAACACTTGATGAACTCCCACACGCTCTACAACCAGTACGCCTTCGCCCAGTCCCTCCTCCAAAAAGCCGAAGCCAAGCCCGAAGACGCGGCGTACACGCAGATGATCCTCCGCATGTTCAACATCATGGAGCGGACCACCTCCCGGATCGCCCGTGCCAATCCCGATTCCGGCCCCTTCATCAATACCGCTGAACGCCAGGAAGCACGCGAATTCCTTCTCACAGAACTCGCCGATGGCCCGCGCCCCGCAAAACAAATCCTCGCGGCCGCCAACGCCGCGGCAATCTCCCGCCGAACCCTCTTCCGCGCCAAGGCTGAACTCAACATCCAATCAATTCAATCTCAGCCGGAGGGTCAGCCGCGCACCTGGAGCTGGTTCTTGCCCGCGCAACCTGCCGCAGATGTACCGCAAGCCGCTCAATCCTGAGTCAGAGTGCCAGAGTGCCAGGCACTCTGACTCGAAATCTGGCACTCTGACTTTTCTCGTAGTCAAAAGTTCATCTTTCTTGCCGTGTTTCCTGGTCTCAGTCGCTCGCCAGTACTAAATTGGGCGACAACAAAACTCCCGTGATTTCTGCCGCGAAACGTCGCGGCAATTTTTCAGAGGAAGTACGCGATGCACTTGCTTGTACTGAAGTGCCTCGATTGACAAGTGAATATGGCAAAGAAACCGAAGGGCAACGCCGTGCGATAAAGCTCGATAGCGAGTATTCGCAGGCCGTTTCAACGGCCTTGCTCGCTTGTAGGCCACGGCTTCAGCCGTGGTTAGCACGCGAAAACACCTATATTTCAGGCATTTTTCGTATAGCCCGTTTTAACGGGCTTCCCATTCCGATGGCTTTAGCCACTGAAGTTCCGTTCAGTGCACGCCATTACCTGAAGGGGTGCATGTACGTTCACAAAGGCCCCAATTACCGAAATGCCCTGCTTAACTGAATCGAAAGGCGAGGAGGGTGAGGTGTATGACGCGCGTGTTGAAGAATTGATGTGTGTCATTTCTGTTGCAGCCGGAATGGTGTATCCGATTTTCTGTGCATGCACGCACCATCATCACGCACAGTTGTTATTCGCGTGCTGGCGGCTGCGCTGGTATTGGTGCTGGTGAGCGCCGTGTGGCTTGGGCCCGTCGTGGTGCGGGAGGTTCGAGCGAGGATGAGTCATTACACGGTTGAAGATCGATTGGCGCAATTTGGGCCGCGGATTGAGCTGTTGTGGCGTGAGCGGTTTATGGCGACCAATTCGGACTGGCCCAAGCATGTGACGATTGTGATCAATAAGGAAGCGCGGGAGTTGTGGGTGTTTGGACGTGTGTCGGGTAAGGAATATGAACTGGCGAAGTATGCGGTGACCGCGGCGAGCGGCGGGCCGGGGCCGAAGTCGCGCGAGGGGGATAAGCAGGTTCCTGAGGGTGTGTATCGCGTTGAGTCGTTGAATCCGAACAGTCGGTTTCATCTGGCGTTGCGAGTGGATTATCCATCGGCAGCGGACACATCCGCCGCGGTGAGTGAGGGGAGAGATGTTCAGAATCTTGGCGGCGACATCATGATTCATGGTGGGGCGGCGTCGATTGGGTGTGTTGCGATTGGTGATGCGGCGATTGAGGAAGTGTTCTGGCTGGTTGGGACGGTGGGGATTGAGAATGTTGAGATTGTGATGGTGCCGGATTGGGCGCCGGTGAAGAGGATTGATGCGAAGATGGCGCCTTGGTTGGCGGAGAGGTATCGGGAGTTGGAGGGGAGGTTGAGGGAGTTGGGCATCGGAAGGTGATAAGGTTGGCGAGGCAAAGCGGGCTTCACCAAGATAGATCGAACATGGATCAATCAAAAACACATTCCGGGATGTCAACTTGCATCAAGTGCGGGTATGAGTTAGCTGGGATCGCGGCGGAGGGGTCCTGCCCGGAGTGCGGGGTCAGTGTTGAATTCAGTCGGGAAGCGATGGACATAATGTCGCCGCGAAGGCGTAAGGATGTGGGGCGAGGAGCGGTCGGTATTGCTGGCAGTTTTGTGCTGATTGCGACGGCCGCGATTGTGCTCCTTTCGACACGAGGCATGCTGATTTTTGGAAGTGCTATTCCGCTTGATCCCGCCAGTTGGTCATTGAATGCGATCGGTTGGCTTTTGATCTTGTCTGAGATACTCATTCTGCCTTCGTACTTGAAACTTGGCGCAAGAGAAGCAGTGAGGTCGACCCGTGAGGGGCAATTTCGATGGCGGATGCCGCTTGTTGTAGCGATATATATTCAAGCGGCCGTGATCGGGTGCTTGATTGTTCTGGGGGCGCTGTACATTGCTGAGGGGCAGGCACAGTGGCGCGCATGGATCGGGCGTAGCGCGGTCGCGTTGTATTTGCTAGCTGTTCCTGCGAGGGTTGTGTTTTCTATCCTTCTGAGTGGTGAAATTGCTGAGCGATTGAGGGAATTGAAGACGGCGCAGTTGGCGCGAACGCTCGTTTGGCAGGTGCCGCTCGCATTTGGGATTGGAGTGGTTTCTGCGCTTGGGATACTTGTTGCGGCTTTGCTCCAAATTTGGTTGTTCTGGCGAATTCGGAAGTTGGTGCGGAGGATTTCACCTGAAGGGGTTTGACTTCGATGTTCGCACATGCCATGGTGTTCCAGTAAATGTTCGTTCACCAATTTCATGGGTGATGTTTTAAGGGGGAAGCTACCAGACGCTGCGCGTCCGGCAACCATCGGGCGCCCATTTCATGGGCTTTCTGATTGCGGAGCACCTGAGGCAGCGCGGGTAGTACTTTAAAGGTGCAGGATGAGCGGCAGCACTGGGCGTAGGTCAACTGTTTGTTGCGTGCGATTGTCCAACGAGAGTTCGAGGTGGTAGGTTGGGGCGCAGAGGAATTTGACGGTTGCGAGAGCGGAGATTGCGGCGAACGCAGGCGAGGGATTTTCGGGCCAAGGGCCGTAGAAGTGTGCGGCACTGAGGCGCGGTGATGACTGGAATGGTGCGGCGCGGTGGATGGGGAGGTAGGTGAATAGCGGCTCTTTGAGTTCCGCAGCTTTGGTCGCGATGTGAAGTGAGAGATTGGGTTGGAGGTATGTTGGGTTATATTGAAAAGTTGGGAATGGAGGAGTGGTGGGAGCGGAAGTGGTTGGCCGCAGAATGAGGCCGAATGGGCAGGTTGCCGAGCGGCTGAGCCAGCGCGTATAGAGGTGAGTTGGCTTGGTGAGTGCGCTTTGTGCGTCGGCAGGATTGTCGACATAGAGCAGTTCGAGGTAGTTGGTATTAAAGAAGAAGCGGCGGCAGGAGGTGCCTTGGCCGGGGTGGGTGTTGGGCGCACCTTCGGTGAGGTGGGAGGAGAGACCATCAGCTTCGGGTGCGCCGCGGCTGGTGAGGATGAAGATGTGGTCGAGTTCAAAGGGCATAGAAGGAGTACTGAGTGCTGAGGTCGGAAGTGACAAAGGATAGTGCAAAGAAAAACACCCGCCGGAGCGGGTGTTTTGAGAAGAACAATGTCAAGGCCCACCGGCTGTGAGCCGGTGCCACTATTAGCGGCGTTGGCCGGGGATGTTGCGGAAGGCTACCAGTTCGAACTCAACGGTGATCGGGACGTTCTGGACGCGGGTGCTTTCGAGCTGTGGGGCGTTGATGTTGAGCTGGCCGGGGATCTTGACGATGCGCTTGCCGCCGACCTTCATGCCATCGAACGCGGTGGTCATGCCCTGATTTTCACCGGGGAACCAGATGTACATCTTCTTGTTTTCGATCTCTTTGCCATCTTCGCCCTTGATGACGTAGTTGGTGACAGCGACGCACTGCTGGCCAGCGGTTTCTTCGCCGGTGCCGGTGGTGACATCCTGGATATCGATGCCGAATGCATCGGTGACTTCGATCACGAAGACGAGGTCAGAGTTTGCGGGGATAGCTGGGGTGGGAGGATTCGCGCCGTATGCGAGGGCCGCGGGGATAGTGAGGCGACGGATGCCGCCGATCTTCATTCCTGGGACGCCCTTTGCCCAACCCTGGATGACGCCGTTGAGTGGGAAGGTGGCGGGCTGGCCGCGGTCGTAGGCGGAATCGAAGACTTTGCCATCGGACTTGAGGGTGCCGTGGTAGAAGGCGGTGACTGTCCAGCCGGTCTTGACTTCAGCGCCTTCACCGATCTTGAGATCTTCGGCGATGAGGCCATCGGCGAGTTCGGTCTTCTTGACGACTTCGCCGTTAGGAACTGGCTTGCCAGCGGGGGCCGGTGCTGGTGCGGGTTCGGCGGCTGGGGGAGTTGTGGGCTGAGCGGTTGCGGGTTTGGGATCATCTGCCCGGGCGATGAAGGCGAGACCGGCGGCGAGCAGAATAGCGAGAGCAGTGCGCATCAAAAGAGTCCTTATAAGGAGGTGAGAAATTGAGCCGCAAGAGTAGGTGGGGAGGAGGGCGTTGTGGAAATCGGGGTGAGAATGGGGGTTTTTGATCAGGAAACGGCGGTTTGGGTGCGGGTGTAGACGACTTCGCGGGCCTTGAGTTCCTTGAGGACAGTGTCGACCAGGCCTTTTTGGGGGGCGAGGGCTTCGGGGGGAAGTACGCCGCGGGTTGTGATCGTGCCGTTAGCGATCAGGCGGGCGGCGATGGTGCAGGGGAATGCGGTGGTGCGGCTCATGCTGGTTGCCTGGGTGGGGACGTGGTAGAGGTCGGAGAGGTCCCAGGCGATGCGGGTGCGGGTGTTCTTGAACTGGCCGATGGCTTCGATGCGCATGACGGTGAGGTCTTGCTCGCCGGGGGCGTAGGTCCACTTGGGGAAGAGGAGTGCGCTGGTGAGTTCGAGGGGGACGACTTTCTGGCCGCTCTTGAGGGTGATTGGTTCTTTGGAGAAGAGACCGGTCTCGCGGAAGATGCGCATGATTTCGTAGTGGCCGGGATAGCGGAGAGTTTTCTCGCGCATGGTGGGAACACCCTTGATGGTGTTGACCAGTGAGCGGAGGCCATCGGTGTTGACGGCTTCGAGCGTGCCGATGTTGGCGAACTCGAAGAGTTCTGGTTCAGTGAGCGCGGGCTTGATGACGGTTTTGCCGTGTTCAACGAGGCGCGAGGGGCGTGTGTATTCCTCGATGACATCGGCGGGTGAGAAGCCGGCTTTGTATTGGAAGGGCCAGGAGCGTTCGCGCGGCAGGCCGCCGACGTAGATGTTGAGTTCGGAGCAGGAGTCGAGTTCGGCAACGAGTGCGGCGGAGAGGAGATTGGACATTCCTGGTGCGACGCCCATGTCGACGACGGCGGTGACGTTGTGCTTCTTGGCGAGGGCATCGAGGTCGGGAGCATCTTCGCCCATGAAGGAGATGTCGCAGTAGTTCTTGCCGACTTCGATGACTGCGCGGAGAGCAGCGAAGCCGATGTGGCTGGAGAGTGCGCCCAGGACGATGTCTGCGTTGGCGGCGAGTTCTTTAATTTTGTTGGTGTCGGAGAGGTCGGCCTGAATGGTTTTGATTTCGCGGCCTTGAGCGCGAGCGCGGGCGGAAGCGCGGGCGAGGTTTTCGGGGTTGATGTCGGCGAGGGTGGTGGTGAAGTCTGAGGCCATGTCGGTGGCCATGACGCTGCCGACCATGCCGCCGCCGAGAATGAGCGCTCGCTGCGCGAAGGGTGTGTTTGTGTTCATGGGGTGAGGGTAGAGGAGTTGTGGGGGAAAGGAGTTGGTGTTCGGACGTGCATTTGGATGAAGCTAACGTAGGAAATCAACGCCGCACTCGGGGCACTTGGTAGATTCGTCGGTGCGCTGAAAGCCACAGTGCTGGCAGGTGTTTTTGATTACGGCTAGGCCAGCTCGGCGGCGCATGCTGCCGCGGATAATGGCGATAATGAGCGCGAGGATGACGGCGAATCCGATGAATGCGAGTAGCGCAGAGTTGTTTGTTACAAACGCGTAAGCCCATGCCGTGCCGACGATGGCCCCGATGATGGAGATGAGCATGCGCTCGGTTTTTTCGGATTCATCGATGGACATTGGCGGAGGGTATCAGGCTTTCTTTGGGGTGCCGCATTCCGGGCAGTTCGCACTTACCTGTAAGCCACGCCGGTCGTAGCGGCATTTCTGGCAGCAATGCGGTGGAATTGCGCGATGGTCTCGTATGCGGGAGGAGACAAAAAATGTTATAACTGCGGGAATGAGCGCGACGAAAGACACAACCGCGAACAGGCCTAATGCGATGGCAATGGGAGGCGAGAAGATTGAAACGACAATGAAGATTGCAACGCAGGTTGCGATCGGAAGGGCGACTTCCCACCAGGTCAATTGTGGTGACGCTGTGGTCTGGGTGTTCTTCTGCTCTATTTCTGTGATTTGAATTGCTCCCACGCGAACCATGGCGGAATCACTTCGGGCCTTTGCTGCAGGAAGCCCACCAGAAATTCAAACGCGTCTACCAATCTCGGGCCCGGTCGATTGAAATATTGATTGCCATCGACGAGCGCGACGCGTCCGGCTTTCACGGCGTCGAGGCTGGCGAACCAATTTTCCTGCAAGAAGAGTTGTTGCACGCACGCGCGAGTTTGCAAAAAATTCATGCCGCAGGGGCAGATGATTATGAAGCGGGGATTGCTGTCGATGAGCGATTGGGGCGAAACTTGGATGCTTTTACCGGCCTTGCGGTAGGCCATTTGTGGGCCGCTGGCAGAGCCGGAATCGGGTGCGGGGATGGTGGGGTTGAGGTCGTGTCTGCCGCCGGCGCGTTCGATGAGTTGCGGGGTCCAGTGGCCGCCGATAAATAAAGGATTTGTCCATTCAAGGAACGCAACGCCGACTTGATCGTCATAGGCATTGACGAAGTCCTGGGCAGTGTGCATCCGTTCACGCAGTTGCACGATTGCCGATTCTGCTTCGCGCTCGCGATTGATCGCTTTTCCGACATTCATGACGTCGTCAAAGACTTGTTCGAGGGTGTGTGGGTCAAGAGAGATGATCGTGGGGGATGGAGTGAGCGCGGCGGCGGCGCGACGGACTGTGGCCAGGTCGATTGAGCAGACTTGGCAGAGGTCCTGGGTAATGATGATGTCTGGGCGCAGGGATGCGAGAAGCTGGGTGTCGAGCGTGTAGAGCGATTGGCCAGTGGCGAGGGTTTCTCGTACCTGGGCGTCGATTGCAGCAGGATCGGGGTCAATGTTGGAACAATGGGTCTTTTGACCGGTTAAGACTGGCAGATGGGTTATTGAGGCGGGGAAGTCACATTCGTGGCTTCTGCCCACGAGATCGCCTGCAGCGCCTAAAAGAGCGACGATTTCGGTAGCGGAAGGGAGTAGAGAGACGATTCGCAAGGTAGAGCATAGAAAGATGAAGAAGTAGATGCGTGAAAACCAGCAAAGAAGGATTTTGGTTGGTAAAGTACGGGCACGGAATGGATACCCGTCGGCGATCGTCACGGGATGAGCGGCGACGTCGAAAGACAATGTCTGGAAGGCAAGTATGCAGCAGTCAAAGCGTGTTTATGGTGTGATGGCATTTCTGATCGCGGCGGGGACATGCGTGAGCGTGCAGGCGCAGCCAGCCAAAGGCACCGGCGTCGCTCAACCCGTTCCAAATACAGGGCAGCCCATTGTTCCCCCTGGGACAACTCCCGCAGCCGTGCCAAGCACTGATCTGGGTACGCCGCCAGAGGGTGACATGGTGACGTTCTCGGCGTTTGCAGAGCCGGTGGAACTCACCGCGCTTGTTGATTACGTGGCCAAGGCGCTCAATGCGAACATCACGATCAAGGGTGCGCTGGCAGGACAGGTCGTGTTCAATGCCCCGGTGAGTGTGCCCAAGTCAAAGCTGGTGCAACTGCTCAGTTCATTGCTGGAGCAGCAGAATTTCACACTTACATATGACGCGGCGAGCCAGTTCTACTCAGTGGTTGGGGCCAATGAAATCAGCTTGAACCTCTCGGGCGAACTGCCGACAACGCGAGTGTTTTCGACGCCGAGCTTGCGGCCATCATCACTTCAGACATCGATTGCGCAGCAGCTTGGCGGCGTGCAGGGTCAGGTGCTGAAGATTTCACCTATTGACGAAATGGGTGTGATTGTGGTGACTGACACGCCCAAGCGACTTGCGGCGGTTGAAACACTGATCAAGAGTCTGCTCGAAGAATACGGCAAAGCAAAGTTCACACGGCTCGATCTGAACCACGTTGCAGCGCCCGTGGCGCGTGAACGCATTTTACAATTACTTGGCCAACTCGCCCAACCGCGCGCTGGTGGCAATGACGGTCAAGTCCAGCAACCACAGCAGCCGGGCGTTCAAGGGGGCGGAGGCAAGCTTGAGTCGATTGGCGATCGATTGACAGTTGATCCCCAGGGCAATTCGCTGATCTTCCGTGGTCAGCAGCTTGAACTTGAGCAGGTCCGATCGATCGTTACGGTAATCGATGTTCCAAATACGCTGGTTCCCAAGCAGTATTTCGCGGGTTCAAGTTCGCGGCAGATCGCTGATATCGCCCGCAACCGTGGCCTGGGTGAAGTGTTGATTATCGCCGCCCCGCAAGGCGGCATTAACAGTATTGATTTCAACGGGTTCGACCAAAACAATCGCGGTCAACAAGGTCGCAGTTCGAGCACTGGCGCTGGTGGTCCGATCATGGTGGTTGATGAAGCCAAGGGAAACATCATCTATTACGGCACGGAAGCTCAGCAGGTGCAGCTGGCGAGTTTGATTGATGGATTGAATCTCAAAGAAGAGCAGATCGTCATTCGCAACTACAAGTTGCGTAATGCTGATGCCGAAAAGGTCGCAGACCTGGTGCTCGGACTGATTCAGAATCGGACACCGCAAGGCACTGAATCGCCGCTGTTGCCCGGTGGGAATCAAGGTCGGAGCGGGTTTAATCTCGGTGGGCAGCCAAACACTATTTTCATCACACCTCCTGATGGCGGCGGCGGCGAACTTTCGCTGGGCGCTGGAGACAATGTATTCGTTCTGGCGGACAAGGCCAACAACCAGTTGCTCGTCAAGGGACCGGTGCGGCAGCAGGACGACTACAAGAAGCTGATTGAAAAGCTCGATGTCCGTCGTCCGCAGGTGTATATCGAAGCCAAGATTATCGCGGTCACGTGGACCGATGATCTCAAGCTCGCGTTTGAATCGCAACTCATCAACTCCGGCGGCACAGGTGGTGTGCTCAACACCAATTTTGGGCTTGGGAGCTTCGGAACTGGCGCGATTACCACTCCAAAGACCGTGGGAACGGGCAACCTGGGCGCGACGCTTGCGTTGATCAAGAGCGATCAGGTGCCGATCATCATGAACGCGCTTTCACGCAAGGTTGATGCGAGAATTCTCGCCACACCGCAGTTACTGGTGGATGACAACGAAGAAGGAATTCTTAATTCGATCGATAAGCAGCCATACGCCACCACCACGCAGGGCACGAGCACGACACTTTCGTCGTATGGTGGCGACAGCGAAGCCGGAACTATTTTCAAAGTAACGCCGCAGATATCTGAAGGCGGCTACCTGAGGCTGAAGTATGAGGCGGAGCTTTCGAGCTTTACTGGCGCTGCGACTGCAGGTTTGCCGCCGCCATCGCAGGTGAACAAGATCAGCGCTGAATCGGTGACGGTGCCATCAGATTTCACTGTTGTTGTTGGTGGACTGACATTTGAATCAAAGACCGAAACGAAGAATCGCGTTCCGTGGATTGGCGAATTGCCGATTATCGGTGCGTTGTTCGGCTCGACGGATAATCAGAACCGCAAGACCACGCTTTACATCTTTATCACGCCGCGTATCTTCCGCGATGATGCGTTTGCTGATTCTCGTCTGAACACCGAAGGCCCGCAAGCAAGCGTAAAGCTCGAGGAAACACTTCCAAAGCTTAAACCATCGATCATGGAAGTGACAACTCCTGCCGCGATTGTGCCTGCGACGCTCGACGCGAATGTCGCTCCAACCTCCGGGGGCTCGCGCTGATGGCAGGTTCTAACGGCAGTAATAACGCGATTGCAAAGTCGACCGGCGCGAGCAGTGCGGCCAGCATTATCAGTTCTGGCGATTGGAATCGCGCTGCTGAACAGTTCAGCATGTTCAAAATCAAGGGCGATCAGCTTCAGCATTTCAGCCAGCTCGATGGCAGCGATGTTGAACCGTGGGACACATTGCTCTCACTACTCGCGATCGATGAGCATGCCGCGCTTGAGATGCTCGCCAAACGCACCGGGCTCAAGTACGAGGCGGAGCCCAAGCTCGCTGAGTCTTCTTCACGTTTCTACGAAACCATCACTGCCGAAATGGCCCGTCATCATCAGGCTGCCGGAATCGCCAGCGAAGGCGGCGTGATGATCGTCGCGACAAGTCAGCCGCTGCAGCCCGCGGTGTTCCGCGTCATTGAAGATTATCTTGAGATGCCGATTCGCCTCGTGCTCGCGCCGCGTGCCAGCGTCGTCAATCTCATCAACCGCGGTTATGAGCAGCGTCAAGACCTTGTCACTGAGATCGTTGACGAAATGCCGCTGGACGAGCGGGCAATCGCTGCCGCCGCGGGTAGTGCGGGCCAATCGACCGATCTTTTGCAACTTGCGCGCCAGACACCTGTGATTCGCCTGGTGAACATGATCTTGTTCGAGGCGCTCCGCCGCCGCGCCAGCGATATTCACGTACACCCGCAGGAAAACAAGCTCGTTATCCGTTTCCGCATCGACGGCATGTTGCAGGATGCATTCACGCCACCGTTGTCGCTCGCTCCCGCGATTTCCAGCCGTTTGAAAGTCATGACCGAGCTTGATATTGCCAATCGCCACTCGCCGCAGGACGGCTATACCAGTGTGCGCATTGGCAGTCGCAAGGTCGATATCCGTTTCTCGTGTATTCCCAGCGTGTATGGCGAGCGACTCGTCATGCGTCTGCTCGATCAGAGTCAGACGCAGCTTTCGCTCGACCAGATCGGTATGCAGAAGGGGATGCAGGCGCAGCTCGTAGACCTCATCGAGCGGCCCACAGGCATCATTCTCGTCACCGGTCCCACAGGATCAGGTAAGACGACGACGCTCTATGCGGCCCTCGCGCAGATCGACCGCACACATCGCAACGTGATGACCATCGAAGATCCGGTTGAATACCACCTTGATGGCATTTCGCAGATGCAGGTCAACCCGAAGCGTGGCGTGACATTTGCAACCGGTCTTCGTTCACTTCTGCGTCAAGATCCCGATGTCATTCTCATCGGTGAAATCCGCGATGCTGAGACAGCGCAGCTTGCGATTCAGGCCTCGCTCACGGGCCACCTTGTGCTTGCAACGCTGCACACCAACGATGCGCCCAGTGCAATTCCGCGTCTGATCGACATTGGAATTGAGCCCTATCTGGTCACCAGTTCACTGCTCGCAGTGCTTGCACAGCGACTGGTTCGTCGCACCTGCAAGGTCTGCGGCGGAACCGCGCTGGTAAACAATGTTCGCTGTGACAACTGCTACGGCACGGGATTCCGCGGCCGCATGGCGATCTACGAGCTCATGAATGTGACTGATGATCTTCGCCGCATTACTGGGCAGAATGCAGACTCGGTCACGCTCTATGAGACGGCGATCAAGGGCGGATTCCGTCCGATGCGTGAAGACGCCGACTTGAAGGCCGCGCAGGGGTTGACGACGAAGGAAGAACTCTTCCGCGTGCTGCACTGATATTACTTGTATTGGCCGCGGATTCCGCGCAGGCGAATACCGGCAAGCTGTGCCAGCATTTTTGGCGGCTCAGTGATCAGATTGACGTTGGACTGTTTCGCGCGATGATGTTCGCTGACATGCGCCGGAACTTCGGCGATCGACATCCCCAGGTGATGGGCGATGTAGAGCGCTTCGGCGTCAAACGCAAAACCGGTGAGGCGCAGTCGTTTGAAGATCTCACGCGCATCGGCGGTGCGGAAGCCTTTGAGTCCCGCTTGCGTATCTCTGAAAGGCAGACCAAGCAGCGAGCGAGCGATTCGATTGAATCCCATTCCAAGTACGCGGCGGGTGAATCGCACTTCAAGATCTTCGCCAGCGATCAACGCACGCGACCCGATCACCACCTGCGAAGTGTTGAGAGCAGATCGTAATTTCAGCAGGTGATCCAGCGAGTACGCAAGATCGCCATCAAGGAAGCAGAAATAGTCGCTGCGTGTGAGTTCGAGCGCGGTCGAAATCGCGCGGCCTTTGCCACCGTTGACCTTGCATTCAAGCAGAGATATCCGCTTGGGCCGGCGAATGTCCTGCCGAGAAGAGATCAGGTCAGAAATCGCGCCAGAGGTGCCATCGCGTGAGCCATCATCGACAAAAACGAACTCGAATTGCGGGTGAGCATCAGAGAAAGGGATTATCGCGTTCAGCGTTGCCCGGATTGTGCGTGCCTCGTTGAACACGGGCAGCGCCACGGTGGTATCTGGCGCGATCGTTAAGGGGCCGCCGCGAAGTGATGCGATATCAACCGACTTGACTTCAACAAGCACGGGGTCGATTTCTGTGTTGCGATGGGAAGCGTCGGCCAAGGCCATAACAGTAGGGCTCAATCACTTGCCGGGGGCTGCATCATCTTCGGTTGCGGGCCTGCTGATGGTGTACGACCCGCTCATCCACTTGCCCAGGTCCGCCATTCTGGCCCGCTCGCTTGCGAATGGATACGCCTGATTCGTAGGCGAAACCCACACTTTTGTCGTCGGGCATACTACGGGTTCGCGCTCAAGGAACAAGCGAGTTTCCGGACGCTCTCCGATTTCATCAGGGAATCGAAATCTGAATTCCCGCGATGTCAGCCCCGCGTGAAACAGCTCAACCACAATCGCCCCTTTTCGCGGCAGGGCTTCTGCAATTCGTTCCGGCCACTCAATGAGTGCAACGGTTCCCGGCGCGGCGACGCCTTGGTCAGAAAAGAGCTGATCCCAGCCGAGTGCATCAAGGTCTGCCGCTGAACGAAGGCGATATGCATCAACATGGGTGACGCTGGAGATTCCGTTGACGGCCTGGCTCACCGGGTATTGATTCACCATGACGAAAGTCGGGCTGGAGACGCCGGATGCCTTGGGGTTGAAGAACGACATCACGCCACGGGTGAAGGTGGTTTTGCCCGCGCCAAGTTCGCCTTGAAGGAGGACGGTGTCGCCTGAGCGAAGAAGAGATGCCAGCCCAGTTGCCAATGCAAGGGTGGCTTCCAAAGAATCTGTGATGCGTGAGACTTCCAGCACGAATGAATCGTAGATACGCTTGGGCCATGAATTACTACGAAATGTGGGCGAACTTGAGGGACTCGCGAAAAGACCTGGAATGGGCGGCGGCGGTGAAAGCGTATCTTGATTTTCTCAAGGATGAAGGTTCGATTGAAGGTTGGTCGCTCACGCGGCGGAAGTTTGGCTTTGGACCAGAAGGACTGGGCGAATTTCATATCCGTGTCTGGACCAGGGATCTGGCGCAGCTGGATCGGGCGTTTTCAACTGTGGCGACGCGGTCGGGAAAAGTTGAAGAGCTGCACCGACCGGTGTATTCGAATGCTGTTGATTTCAAGAGTGCGTTGTCCCGCGACTTTCCTGACCCCGAGCGCATCGGTTCCTGAACATGCTGCCGATTCCAGATGGCATGTCGCTGGTTGAGGGCATCCTCTCGCTGTATCGCGAAGGCTATTTTCCCATGGCCGGGTTTGGCGATGATCCAGATGAGGTCGAGTGGGTGCAGCCGCAATCGCGGTGCCTCATTCCGCTGGATGAGCGATTTCATGTTTCGAAGACGCTTGCGGCCAAGGTGAGGCAGAATCGATTTGAGATAGCGATTGATCGCAATTTCGCGGCGGTCATTCGCTCATGTGCCGAACCGCGCGAGGGGCACGGAGACTGGCTAACGGATGATATTGTAAATGCGTATGTTGAACTGCATCGCGCCGGACACGCGCACAGTGTGGAGGCGTGGTTGCCCTGGGCGAATCCAGCGCCCGATGGCGCCGTTGTTGAGAGGGAGAAGATACTGGTCGGCGGGCTGTATGGCGTCGCGATTGGTTCTATTTTCTGCGGCGAGTCCATGTTCAGCAGGCCAGAGTGGGGCGGCACGGATGCAAGCAAAGTGTGCCTGATTCACCTGGTAGAACACCTGCGGAAGCAGAATTTTCAGGTTCTTGATAGCCAAATCGCCAATCCACACACTGCACAATTCGGGGCATACGAGATCCCTGCCAGCGAATATTTGAACTTGCTTGCGCAATTACAGGGCAGAAACCAGCTTTGGGACCAGAATGTCAACTGAGGGAAGTTTCCGCAATTTGCAAATATTGCGGCCATGTGATATGGTCCGAGGTAACGAGGTCGTTCCCAGCTCTGGGGCGGTTCTCAAAACGAAGGAGAATTCATATGGGTTTTGTTCAGGACTTTCGTGATTTTGCGATCAAGGGCAATGTTTTTGATCTCGCAATCGGCGTGATCATGGGTGGAGCGTTTGGCAAGATTGTGACCGCTCTTATTGATCACCTCATCAGCCCGATTCTGGGTCTTGCGGGTGGTGTGAATTTCAATGATCAGTACGTGATGCTGACCAAGAAGGACACCTTTGTCGCGGGCATGAAATACGTCGACGCCAAAGCAAACGGCGTCGCGATGGGCTACGGCGCGTTCATCACCGAGACAATCAACTTCCTGATCATGGCATTTGTCGTATTCCTGATGGTCAAGGCCTACACGGCTGCGAAAAAGCGTTTCGATACCGAGAAGCCCGCTCCCGCACCAGCCCCCGCTGGCCCCAGCGAGAAGGACTACCTCAAGGAAATCCGCGACTTGCTTGCTCGCAAGTAAGCGCAACAGTTCAGTGTAAAAACATCAACACCCGCGTTGCGAAAGTTCGCAGCGCGGGTGTTGTAGTTTTGCGTTCATCACAGAGACACATGTGCATGGTGACAATAACGAGATCAGCAAGTTAGATCGGCGTTTTTCGAAACATTGGCCGCTCTGGCACTCTTCTTACACCAAAGTCGAGTCATGAATACGTGCAAGTCGGCGTTGCAACCATCTCGCTTAACACGTAACCAGAGATTACCATCAGGCCATGTCTGCCACGCCACAACAACCCGAGGACGCCACGCTTCTGATGAACGCCATTGCCAGCGGCGACGGTTCGGCTGCCGATCGCCTCTTGCCGCTGGTGTACGAGCAACTTCGCAAGTCGGCCCAGCTGAACCTCGCGACTGAGCGAGCGGGGCACACTCTTTCGGCGACCGCACTGGTTCACGAGGCCTACCTGCGGCTGGTAGGGCCACGAGAAGTGCCATGGGATGGCCGCAGGCACTTTTATACGGCGGCGGCGGAAGCAATGCGACGAGTGCTCTTGGACTACGCCAAGGCCCGGGGTCGAGCAAAGCGCGGGGGGAGTGATGGGTCGCCGCCTAGACGAGTGGACTTCGCGTCTGCCGCCGACCTGGTAGCCTCGGAAAATTTTGAACAATTCGTGTCGTTTGACGAGGCATTAGATCGCTTGGAGAAAGAGTCGGCCGAAGCTGCACAAGTGGTTCAACTTCGGTTTTTTGCTGGACTCAGTGTGGAACAGACCGCGCTGACGCTTGGCGTCTCAGAGCGAACGGTGAACCGCCTTTGGACCTTTGCACGGGCGTGGCTGCACCGGGTGCTCAGCGAGGACGAACGAAAGGGCTGACCGATGACTAATTCGGAGCGTGTGCAGAGTCTTCTGGCCAGCGTGATCGATGTGCCTGCCGATCAGCGGGCTCAGTATTTGCATACTGCCTGTGGCGACGATGTTTCGCTTCGTACGGAAGTTGAATCGCTTCTGGCATCGCTGGATCGTGCCGCGGGATTTCTCGGTTCGCCGACGGCGGAAATCAAGCCGGGCTCACAGTTTGGAAAGCTCGCCATGAGTCTGAACGACCCGACCCTGGCGCAGGGTCTGTCCCATGAGCGAGAGGGACAGTTGATCGGTCGGTACAAGTTGCTCCAAATGATTGGGGAGGGCGGCTTTGGTACTGTCTGGATGGCCGAGCAGCGCGAGCCTGTGAAGCGTCGGGTGGCGCTCAAGATTATCAAACTCGGTATGGACACCAAGCAGGTGATCGCGCGGTTCGAAGCCGAACGTCAAGCGCTGGCGATGATGGACCACCCGAATATCGCGAAGGTGCTGGATGCCGGAGCGACTGACGCGGGTCGTCCATACTTCGTGATGGAGTACATCAGGGGCGTTCCCATCCTTGAGTATTGCGACACGGAGCGGTTGGACACCAAGGCCCGGCTGCAGCTTTTCACCAACACCTGCCACGCGATCCAACACGCCCACCAGAAGGGAATTATCCACCGAGACATCAAACCCAGTAATGTCATAGTGACAATGCACGATGGAGTGCCGGTGCCCAAGGTGATCGACTTTGGTATTGCCAAGGCCACCAGCAGCGAACTGACGAACAAGACACTATTTACCGAACACAGGCAGATGATCGGAACGCCCGCGTACATGAGCCCGGAACAGGCAGAAATGAGCGGCCTGGACATCGATACGCGCAGCGACATCTACTCGCTGGGTGTGTTGCTCTACCAGCTGCTCACCGGGACTACGCCGTTTGACTCCAGGTCGCTGATGGAAGCTGGTTTTGCGGAGATGATGCGCATCATTCGTGAAGTTGAACCACACAAGCCAAGCACCCGATTGAGTTCTATGGGCGTGGAGGGTACTCGCATGGCGGTGCAGCGCCAGGCGACGGACCCGAAGAAGCTGGTGAGCACGCTGAAGGGGGATCTGGACTGGATAGTGATGAAGTGCCTGGAGAAGGACCGCACTCGTCGGTATGAGACTGCGAGTGGGTTGGCCGCAGATATCAAGCGGCACCTTAACGACGAACCTGTCACTGCGGGAGCGCCCAGCGCAAGGTACAGACTTGGAAAGTTTATTAAACGTAACCGCCTTCTGGTGGTCGCGGGAGCGGCTGTTGCAATAACCCTGGTGATCGGTGCGGCAGGCACAACGGTGGGAATGATCTCTGCCAGCCGCGAGCGAGACAGGGCGGAGGTGGAACGGGCCAAAGCTACTCTGGCGGCTGAAGCTGAGGTGAAAGCCAGGTTAGTGTCAGAACAGAATGAGAAGATCGCAATCGCTGAGACACAGCGCGCGCAGCTTGCGAGGAAGGAAGAGTCAGAGGCTCGCCTCCGGGCGGAGGCAATCAGCAAGTTCGTGATTCAGGCACTCCGCTCGAGCGATGCACAGAACCTTGCGGAGTTTCGTGGCGCCGGCCAAGACCTGACAATTTTCGCGGCAATGGAAAATGCAGTGGCGGACATTGATTCCGGCCGCTTCCGAAATGACCCCGCAACCGAGTCCTCGCTTCGGGCGATCATTGCACAGGTCAACAAGAGCAACGGGCGGATCGTCGAAGCCGAGCCATTGGCACTCCGTGCGCTCGAACTGAGTCGACGGATCCATTTGGGCGATCATCCAGATCTGGCAGAAAAAATAGAAGCGGTCGCGCTGATCTACCTGGACCTGAGACGCCTCGATGAAGCCGATGTCCTCATGACCGAAGCAATGGCGATGCGTCGGCGGTTGCACACTGGTGATGATCCTGCATTGACAGGAGTCATCCAGTATCTCGGCAGTCTGCGGTTCGAGCAGGGTCGCTATCAGGAAGCTGCAGCATTGAACGCCGAGGCGCTGGAACGCAGCAGAAGAACGCACACAACGGATCATACCGAGGTTGCCATCTGCCTTAACAATCTCGCTCTTGCCCGCCAGGCACTTGGCGATCATGTCGAGGCTGTGGCACTGCTTTCTGAGTCCTTGGATATCCACCGTCGCCTATTCCCTGGCGATCACCCAGAAGTAGCGGCAGGGCTGAACAACCTTGGACTTGCCCGTACACATGCTGGTCGTTACCTGGAGGCAGAGGAACTTTTCGTGCAGGCCGTGGGCATGAGAGAGCGGCTTTACAAGGAGAAGCACCCTGCGCTCGCGGTGAGTCTGGTGAATCTGTCGGCGACAAGGCTTGAACTTGGCCGCCCGGTTGAGGCGGAGTCGACCGTGACGAAGGCGGAGGCCATGCTTCGTGCCTGTTTCGTCGGAGATCACCCTTCCCTGGCGGCTGCTCTAAGCTGTCGCGCAAAGGTCCTTTTGGCACTGAACAGGGCGCCCGAAGCCGACAAGCTCATGACCGAAGCGATTGGAATTGAAGAGCGGACCACAAAAGGGGACAGCAACGTTCTGGTCGGCTTTCTCAGAAGCCTTGCCGAGATAAAGCGAACCCTGGGGCACGATGGCGAGGCCGACGCGATCGACAAGCGAGCGGAGGCGATGGCTGCACGAATTTCTGAACGAGCGCCGCCCAACTCCCATGCGAGTCGGTCCAAGCGAGCGGTGCAATACTGGTCTCGCGGCGAACTTGGGCTGTCAATCCCGCTTTTTGAGTCACTGCTTCAGGAACAACAGAACACGCTGGGAAAGGAGCACATAGAAACTCGCAGCACCGCGGCAAACCTTGGAGTGAACTACAAAGACGCTGGCCGCTTTATTGAGGCCATTCCTCTGCTGGAGGCAGCGTACAAGTCCTCCAAGACGGAGCCTCGCTTTGCATTTGTCATGCCCCATCTACTCGAGGCCTACGCCAAACTCCCGCGGCCTGACCATCTCGCAAAGGCGGAGGCGTTGATCGAGACTTTTCTGGAGCTCGGTAGATCTGAGTATGGGGTGGACCATCCGGAATTTGCGGGACGACTCTCCCTGAGCGCGCAGTGGCTGCTCCTTTTGCAGGGATGGGCTCGGGCCGAGCCACTTGCACGCGAGGCTCTGAAAATCCGCGAACAGATACAGCCTGATGCCTGGAATACGTTCAACACAAAGTCGGTTCTCGGCGGCGCGGTCCTCGGGTTGGGCAGGCTCGACGAGGCAGAAGTACTTCTCATTGATGGGTACAACGGAATGAAGTCCCGAGAGTCGACTATTCCGAAGCAGTCCATCGACCGACTGCAGGACGCGATTGATCGGCTGATAGCTTTGCACACCGCAAAGGGCGACACTACTCAGACTGAGCGCTGGAAGTCCGAACGTGCCAAATTTGACCGTCGCACGCCCCAGAACTGACCAGACATGGCGTTCGATGTCGGTCTGACGCATTGGCAAGGTCACCCAAAAACGCGGCAAGATTGGTAACATGGGCAAACTGGCCAGGGCACGCCCGTCCTACGTCCGCAGACCTCGCAAAACGTAAAAGGACTGAATCCCTCGAATTCAAAATTTCTTGCGGACACGCTGTTTCGTGTCGGCTTCGTCACCACGCCGTCGCTTAGAGATGGAATGAGGCCAGAGCCGCGGGCAGTGTCCTGCGTGTGTTTTGGTCTGGCAACAAGAAATAGGGAGTTATGTATGTCTCTTGTCATGATGAATCGTCAATACCGTTTGAAGTCGTTCTCGTCGATTTCGCTGATCGCACTCTTGAGTGCCGCATGCCTTTCCACTGCAAGTGGACAGTCGATCACCAACATTGGTGTGCCCGTCGGTGCATCATGGTCAGGCGCCAATGCGATCGCTGGCAATGGTTCGGCAGTTGCAGCGACGGTGGATATGCAGAGCGCCCACCGTTGGACTGGCTCTGGGCTTGTGAGCATTGGCTCGCTTCCCGGTTCGTTCGGAGCAAACGCGGAAGACATCAACTTCGACGGGTCGGCGATTGTCGGCAGCGCTTTCTTTGATACTCCCGAAGAGACTGTCCGCGCATACCGGTGGACCTCCTCTGGCGGCATGCAGAATCTCGGCGTGCTGTCGGGCGGGTTCGCCTCGGTTGGGAACGGCATCAGCGGTGACGGAAGCGTTGTTACAGGAATGGCGTTCGATGCGGACTTCGCTACTCGTGCCTTTCGATGGACTTCTGATGGCGGAATGCAGTCTCTGGGCACGCTGGCTGGTGGCACTAATTCCGAGGGTCGACGCGTGAGCAATGACGGAAGTACGATCGTCGGCGTGGCCGATTCACTTCATGGCAACCGCGCCTTTGTTTGGACCGAATTGGGCGGAATGCAAGACTTGGGCCTCTTATCGTCTGATGATGAGTCATCCAGCGCATATAGCGTAAATGGCGATGGTTCCATTGTCGCTGGCTTTAGCGGCAACATTGCAACCATCTGGACCAACGGGATTGCCCAAAGTCTCGGCTCTCTGGCTGGCGAAACGAACGGCTTCGCCTACACGCTCAGCGGTGACGGTTCGCTCGTCGGCGGCTACAGCTTCCAGGGTCTTGATGTACGCGCCACACTTTGGTCCCAATCACTGGGACTTGTCGATTTGAATACATACCTTCCCACTCTGGGAATCGATCTCACAGGCTGGGAGCTTGGGTATACCCGCGACATCTCCTTCGATGGCACAGTCCTCGCGGGCGAAGGAACATTTAATGGTGAGCTTCGCGGCTGGGTCGTCACGATTCCAGCGCCAGGTACTGCGGGCATGTTCGTGATAGCTGGTGTATTGAGCACGCGGCGTCGGCGAGTCTGAACTAGTGCGACATTCGCAGTACAGTCACAAAGGCCGCGATCAACAGATCGCGGCTATTTGTGATTGCACCTCGGCGATGCGTTCTGTCGTGAACCGTATTGCATTCACAGAGGGACAGCGCAACGACACGGAACCGAAGTCCCAGCGGTCGCGTTGAAATGGAGCCGTGGGGAATCGAACCCCAGTGCCAGACAGTCTCCGAGTAGCTTCTACGTGTGTATTCGATTCATTAATCTCAACTGCACAGACGACAATCGACAATCTTCTGTGCAATCCAGCCCCCGATTTTCTCATCCCCGCGCCCGGAGGCGCCGTGCGGGAACCAGCCCGATGTCTTCGATTTGCCGCCCATCGGGCGTCGGCAGCAAATCGTCACAGCCACTTAGGCCGCGAGAGCGTATGAACGCGTATTGGCAATCAATTTTTTACATACTTTTTACCAGGCAAGCATGCTCCTGGACACGCAACCAATTCAAAGTTCTTGTCCGGTCGAATCCAAATTCGGCCCCTACTTGTCAAAGACAACAAACCAAACTTCACACTGAAAGTGCGGGGTGGCACTGCCGTGCCACCTCGTCTTTTTCCCTGCGAGGCTTTGTCGTGCTTTTTGCACGAAGCCAATCGTAGGGGCGAAGTTCTTCCTTCGCACCTCTCTATACGTATTCGCGGCCTGCATGTTCTCATCAATACACCGATCAACTTTCCCTCAAAAGCGAGAGGCGCGTATCCTCATCGCATGAATCTGGCTCTTCTTATTCCAGCAGGCGGGTCCGGCACGCGTTATCTCGCATCTGGAGCGCTTCGTTCCAAGCTCGATGAAGATCTGGGCGGCCGTCCTGTGCTGCAACGAACGATTGAAAATTTTGTGAATCACGCCGAAGTCGGGCCGCTTATCAAGGCAATTGTCGTCGCTGGACCGGCCGACGCAGAAGAATTCGCGGAGTTCAAAGCTCGTCACGGTGATCGACTGGGGTTGATGGGCGCAACGCTCTGCCGCGGCGGCAAGGAATTCCGCTATCAATCCGTCAAGGCTGCGCTCGACTGCCTCCTCGCTCTTCCTGCCGGCGAATCGATCACGCACATCGCAGTGCACGATGCCGCGCGGCCCTGCACATCTCAGGACCTCATTCAGCGCATGGTCGACGCGGCGGAAAAACATCCCGCAGTCATTCCGACTGTTGATGTCGCTGACACCATCAAGCGCGTCGAACTCGATGCTGCGGGTGCAGATGAAGAGGAAGATGATCCGCTGGCACGAATCCTGGGAGCAAAGCCCAAGGCCGACCCGCCGCGGATTGTGAAGGAAACCGTGCCACGGGAGAATTTGGTGATCGTGCAGACGCCACAGATTTTTGCGAAGGAACTCTTCGTGCGTGCGTATGCGCAGAAAGACCTGGGCTCAACTGATGATGCTGGGTTGATCGAAAGGCTCGGCCAGAAAGTTCGAATTGTCAGCGGCGAATCGTCCAATCTGAAGATCACGCGAACGGCGGATCTGACGCTTGCACGTGCAATTTTGAAGGCCCCGCCACCATCGCAGCGCGAAGCGCACAAGAGATTCTGACCATTCCTAACGCTGCTGGGCACACTCGATAGCAGCATCATGGAGCAACCCGTTTGACGCAATGCACTCGCGCGCTAGCGCAACCTGTCCTGCAAAATCCGTAAGTTTCCCACCCGCTTCGCGAATGATCGGAGCGAGTGCGGCGACATCCCAAAGTTCCATGACCGGATCTGCAACGACATCGCAGCGGCCGGTTGCGAGGAGCGCATAGGAATAGCAATCGTTCCATCCGCGGCAGAGTTTCGTGCTGTTCTTGATCCGATCCAGAAAACCTTCGCGACCGTGTTTCTTGAACAACGCATCATCTGTGTAGCAGAACACCGCTTCGCTCAAGGTGCTCGTCGCCGAGACTTTCGCAACTTCGGGAGTTCGGTCGCCGCGTTGCCAGAGTGCTCCCCGACCAAGACAGCCATATACACGTTCACTGAGTGCGGGAAGTTCGATCACGCCGATTGTCGCGATTCCGTTCACCTCGACGGCGATCAGTGTGCCGTAGAGAGGAACGCCGCAGATATAGGCTTTTGTGCCATCAATGGGGTCGAGGATCCAGCGAATGCCGCTGGTTCCGGCTTTTTCTCCGAACTCTTCGCCGAGCACTCCATCATCTGGAAACTCGTCAGCAATTCGCTCGCGCAAGAATTTCTCGGCATCGCGGTCGGCGAGAGTGACGGGTGTGCCGTCGCGCTTCGATTCGGTGCCAAGTTTCGCAGTTTGAAATCGCGAGAGTGTCCGTTCGCCAGCTTCGCGAGCCAGCCAGATTGCCGCGTGATAGCGGCTGTCAATCTGTGCGGCCATCGAAGGCGAGTCGGGAGCCGAAGTCATACGGCAGCAACCTCTGCACGGACCGGCTCCGCAGCTTCAATTCGCGCCTGACGCGACAACGCGTGGTGTTTGTAGAGCGCGAGCGGGAAGGTCAGCAGATAGAGGCCAGAGAGAATTGCAAGTGTGAGCAGAATGTCGTAGCGGATGCCAACGATCACGAGCCCGACCGCTACCAGTAGCGGGACGACGCTTGTGCGGCTGAGCTTTAGTTTCTTGAAGCTGAACATGGGCTGACGGCTGACCATGAAGAGAGCGATGAAGATCGTGAATGCGATCACTACCCACTTGTTGGTGACCAGGTTGGTCGTAGTTCCAAAGCGTGAAGTGGCCAGCAAGACAGGGATAAGCACGGCAGATGCCGCAGCGGGAGTGGGGATGCCTACGAAAAAGTTGGCGTTGAGCGCGAGTTGTGCAGGGGTGAGCGGTGTGGTCGACGATGGGCCAGTCGTTGCCGCGGTGAATCGTGCCAGCCGCAGCGCACTGCAGAGAGCCAGCAGCATACACGCGAGCAGTCCGGCCCACTCTTCGTTCTTCAGCATCCACTGATACAGGATGATTGCGGGAGCGATTCCGAAGGAAAGAAAGTCTGAGAGAGAATCGAGCACGTTTCCAAAGCTGCTGGTAGCTCGCAGGAAGCGGGCTGCACGCCCATCCAGCGCATCAAACACCATCGACGCAGCGATAAAGAGCAGAGCGTCCTTAAATTCCAGCTGTAGTGCGGCGTGAATCGCCGCCAGTCCGCAGCACAGTGCGGTGGTCGTAATAAAATTCGGCACCAGTCTTCGGAGCGGAATATCTTGCTTGTTGGATGGGTACTTGAAGAACATCTCAGGCTCCTGCCGATGCGAGTGCTTCTGACTTTGAGCCCGTAGTGCCCGCCGCCGGCTGCAATTCCGCAAGAACTGTTTCGCCCGCGATCACAATCTGCCCAAGTTGCACTTTGACCACCGTTCCCGCAGGCATATACACATCGACTCGTGAGCCGAACCGTATGAGCCCGTAGCGCTCACCAGCGATCAGGGAAACTCCCGCTTTCACGCGGCAGATAATTCTGCGGGCTACCAGGCCGGCAATCTGAATGCTCACCACCCTGCGACCATCGGGCATCTTCAGGACCAGAGCACTGCGCTCGTTGTCGGTGCTTGCTTTGTCTACCGCGGCGTTAAGAAATTTGCCCGGTGAATAATGAACTTGCTCAATGGTGCCTGCAACTGGGGCGCGGTTGACGTGAACATTGAACACGTTCATGAACACGCAGACTCGCACCATGTCCTTTGTGACCGCGGGGTCGAGTTTCAGGTCAGCGGGCGGTGTCGCCGGACCAATCATGCAGATGCGGCCATCGGCGGGAGAAACGACCAATGAAGGGTCCGTTGGGATAGCGCGAGGTGGATCGCGGAAAAACCAGATGCACCAGCCGCTGAGCACAACCCCGACAAAGCTGACGATGCTGGCCGCGATCGGATGAATAAATGCTGCGCCGATGCTGGCGATGATTGTGATAATCACAAACAACGCCACAATGGGCCACCCTTCGCGGGCAACTATCGGGGCGGGGGCATCAGGGCGTGTCTGTGTGGTGGTCATGCTCGCAATGATAGGAGCATGAACCTACGCAACCCTCGGATCGCAAAGGTCTCATTTGCCTTCATATTTCCCGCGATATTTGTCATAGAGCTTGGTCTGCTTGTTTGAAAGATCGACGAGCTTTCCATCGATCCATGCATGGGTTGGATTGCTCGAAACTTCAAGGACATCGCTGCTGCAGATGAAGAGCGTCGCGGCCTTTCCTGCTTCAAGCGAGCCAATGCGATCGCTCAAACCAAAGATCTGTGCGACGCTCAGCGTGATTGCCGCGACCGCTCGCTCCCCGTCGAGGCCGTATGCAACCGCGGTTGCCGCCTGATCGGGCAGCGTGCGCTGGTGTGCCGTTTCGTCGCTGTTTGCCAGACACCAGGTGATGCCAGCTTGCTCAAGTTGCAGCGGCAAAGTGAACGCGCTGTCGTATGGGCTGTCATCCCGCCGCGGAAAGACATGGGTTCCCAGCACTACGACACTGACGTTGTTGGTCTTGAGGAGCTCAGAACAAAGGGGGGCATCTCGACCACCGATGATCACTGCTTGCAGTTTGCGTTCTGCCGCCCAGGTAACTGCGCTTGTGATCTGGTCTACATCTTGCGCACTGATGAGCACCGGCTTCTGTGTTTTTCCCGGGCTGTCTGATTCGCCCGGCATGACGCTCAACATCCCATCAAACCGCACATCTCGCGGCAGCTTTGGATCGCTTGCCCGACGCGCCGCATACGCCTGGGCTTGCGAGAAGAACCCATCGATTGCATCCAGCTTCTGGCGAATCTCCTTGCGCTGTTCCTCTGCGCCTTTGTCCATGAAGTCGGCCGTGATTGGCCGCACAAGTGGCCAATTGATGATCAGACCGACATCTTGCGCGAGTGTCATGTCGAGGCTAGTCCATCCATCTGCACGGATCGCGGAGGCATGGCCTCGAATTGTGCCGCCGGTTGGGAATGCGATGAAGCTCAAGATTCCGTTGGAGCGCTGCACCGGAATGAGAGTCGAATCTGGATTGATGGCAGAAGACGCGTAGACCTCTGGTTTCATGTCACCGGTTTCGCTCGAATCGTTTGAGCCGCGATCGGTGGAGATTTCCTCCATGCCAAGCTGTGTTGCCGCGGCGATGAGGCCGGGGTACACGTGATGCCCTTTGGCATCAATCACTTCGATGTTACCATTGATGACGGGGTCGCCCGCGCCAACTTCCTTGATGATGCCTGCATCAAAGAGTACAAAGCCGCGGCTGATTGTCGGCTTAGAAACTGGATGAACAACAGCGTTGGTAATGCAGATCGCTCGTTTCTGAGGCGATCCTCTCGCTCCCAGATCCTGGCCAAATGCTGCCGCGGAAACTGCAAACGTTGAGAGTGCTACCAACAAAGATGTAAGAGGTGTCATTGAAGTGTCCCTGGAAAAAGTGTTGTTGATCACTCGCCACATCCGCATTCTCCGGGCAAGTTCGAGCCGGGGTAGTGTCCGCCCCGCATCAACTCCGCATAGTGGTCACGCAGTTTCGGGTCAGCCTTCTTGTTGGTTTCAGGCTCGTCGCCGTCTTTCTTGTCTTTCTTCTTGGCTCCAACCAGCAGTTTCTGAATCAAGCGGGAACGCTCACGCTTGATCTCTTCGCGTGCCTCGGCGTCCCTTGCGAGCGAGAACATCTCTGCACCGTCAATGTATGTTGCTTCGCATTTCGCAAGACCGGAAAGTGGTGCCCGGGACCAGATCACAAAGTCGGCATCTTTTCCTGCTTCCAGGCTTCCGACTTTTGCATCAATTTTGAGTTGGATCGCGGGATTGATGGTGATGAACTTGAGAGCTTCAACTTCAGTCAGGCCGCCATACTTCACACCCTTGCCAGCTTCGATATTCAGTCGCCGGGCCATTTCATCGCTGTCGGAATTGAAGCTGACATTCACACCTTGCTTCGACATCAGCGGCAGCCCCTGAGGAATTGCATCCTGGACTTCAACCTTGTACGCCCACCAGTCGGCAAAGCCGCTCGCGCCAATCGCGTGTTCTCTGATGACTTCAGCGACCTTGTACCCTTCAAGAATGTGTTGATACGTCCCGATCTTGAATCCAAAATCCTTCGCAACCATTGCCAGCATCACGATTTCATCCTGCCTGTACGAGTGAGCATGAACCAGGCGGGTGCCATCGAGCACCTGCGCCAGCGGCTCCAGTTCAAGGTCAGTCCGAATCATCGTTCCAGCAGCCTTTGCTTTGCGATATTCATCCGCCGCAATAAATCGATCGCGGATGAGCGTTTCAACTCCCATGCGGCTCTGTGGGTATCTGGTGCTGTTGCGCGACCCATTGCTGCCTTTGGGGTTTTCGCCCAGTGCAAACTTGATCCCGGGAATCGCCCCTGCAAAATGCATGTCATCGGGCCGCGCTGCACCCCAGCGAATCTTGTTCACACAATTCTGGCCACCAATGGCATTCGCGCTTCCGTGCAGACTATTGACAGTCGTGACGCCACCACCAAGCTGGCGATACCAGTTGATCGAATCAGGATTCGTGACATCTTCTATTCGAACTTCAGCAGTGATCGCTTCGCCGCTTTCATTGACGCCGCGAGAAATGCCTGTGTGTGAGTGACAATCGATAATGCCAGCGGTGACATGCTTGCCTTTGCCATCAATCAGTGTCCAGCCTTCGCCGCCAACACCTGCTGGAATCTCTACACCTGCTTTCAGCACCGCTGATATCTTCCCATCTCGAACAATCAGCGTGCCACCTTCAATCACGCCCGCATTGCTGCTCGTCCAAATCGTCGCTCCGGTCACAATCACGTTCTTCGCGGCGGGATATGACAGCAAGCCATACGGACCAAAAGGAACTGGCAGCTTCGTTGGCGTGTTTGCAATCCGCCACGCATCTTTATCTTCATACGGCTCCGCCTTCACATCGCGACGAGCCTTGTAGGTGTGCTTGGAGCCATCCTGGAGCGTGCTCTCGCCAATCAGTTCGTTGCCCCGAATGGTCGCAGTATCAGTGCTTGTACCGTCTGACCCCAGAGCCTTGAAGTCATGTTTGAAAGTGATGGTCGTGCCATCAACCTTGAAATCCTCGGCCTTGATAGTCACCGTCTTGAACTTGCCCGGACCTGTGTCGCCCTCCTTTTTGTCCCGCACAAACCGCAGCGTCAGCGAATTGTCAGTGATCACGATCCAAAGTCCCGTCTCCAGTCCAACATCACGCGGCTGTCCATCGGCTTCAAACACCCGCCACGTTCCCGTTGGAAGGCTCTCTGTAGCTGTCCACTGTGTGCGTGTGTCTCCGGTGATTGTGACACCCTTCAAGACGCGAGGAGTTTCTTCCGCCTCGAGTTCCGCTTCCGCAAGAACTCCGCGTGTAATTCCAGGCTCAATGAGTGTGTAAGAAAGCTGCCCGCCATTAAACTTCACATTCGTCGGCGTCGAGCTTTTGCCTGCCGAATCCAGAACTTGAAGTTGATTTTCCGCATCAAACACCAGTGTTTCCGGTGCCGCCGCATTGTTGTCATACACAACCGCCCACGACCCTTTCAACGCCGGTGCCTTGCGTGCAGCGCTCCACTGGAACACTTTGCCATCGCTTCGTGTTCCCACACCAACCATACCGCCATCTCGCACCATCGCCGACATGACAAACACGCCCGGATCACCCAGCGGTTCATGATCAAATTGAAACGTCAATCGCCCGTTGTCGAGCAACACCTTCTCCGCCTTGGTCTCGCGGGCCTTGGCATGCTCCTTGTTCGTCGCCGCATCTTCCCACATTTTCGTCACTTTGATCTCATTGCCAGCACCGATTTCGAGCGTCCGCTGTCCCGGTGCGCCGACAAGCTTTACATCCCAGCTCCCCGCCAATTCCTGCTCCGGCCGCGGCGTAATTTCATGCCGCACACCATCAATCCACACATCGCGCACCTTGGCAGGTTTCCATTTCTTGACTGCCGCCGCGGGACCAGTTCCGGGCCCAGTTGCAAAGTAGTCCTGGTCCGTCACCATCATGCTCGCAATCTTGCCAGTTTCAATTGTCCCAAGTTGCCCTGCCACTCCCATCAACGCCGCCGGGCGTGTTGTGACCATCGCCAGAGCAACATCTGCAGTTATCCCCGCCTTCATTGCCAGTCGAAGTGCGTCGTCGAATTGCTTGCGATCTTTGAGTCTCGCGGTCGTGACACAGCACTTGATCCCCGCATTTTCAAGCCGCGACAGATTAAACGGCGCGGCCTCCCACTCCATCATCGTCTTAAGTTCAATCGCCTCCTGCTCTCCCGGCGTTCCAACTTCCGGCGCCTTTGGGTACCTCAGCGGTTCAATCAAGAACAACCCGTCTTGCGCAATCGGTGCATATCGCTGATACTCCGTCCCGGCGCCGACCACCACCATCTTCCGGTCAAACTCTTTGGCGATCTTGGCAATGCGCAACACATCAAGTTCATCCTGCGCATCAAACAGCATCATCTCCGGCGCTGATCCCTTTGCCAGCACATCCACACAGTTTGGCGCAATCGCCTCCCCGCGCTTCCGCGCTTCTGCCTGCCACTGCGAATCCAGCAAAGTCTGCCGCACAACCGCAATCGCGCCCATCTGTGAGTTTGGATATCCGCCCCAGATCGCTTCAAGTTCTCGACTCTCATCCTGTTGATCAAATCCCAACGCGTGAAACGCGCTGCCGACATACACCGCCGGTGGCGAGCCCGCCGCGGTTTCTGCGGGTTTTCTCAAACTCACCACCGCGCCGGTTCCTCGAAAGATCCCCGCCCGCGGCGAGATTCCTGCCGCCACAAACCCAAGTGATCGCAAGGTCTGCCGCGTCGCCTCATCAGGTCCATTTGAATCAATCGCCTTGCGCTGCGGCGTCACCCGCGCGTTCCAATGTGCGCCCGCCTCTTCGCGTGGTGGCCGCGGAACCTCTACCTCCACATATGGATCGATGAACCCCGCATACACATGCAGCCCAGTACAGTCCCAGATTCGCGGCCCCATCGGCTTTGGTCCTGCTGCGTCACCTTCACCTTTGAGCACGGCTTCAATCTTTCCATCGCGAATCACCACAGTCGCATGCTCGAGAACTTCTCCAGGCTTGACATGCACCATCGCATTCCACAAGCTGTGCCATCCAGTATCAACCCGTCGCGGTCCATTTTCTGGTGGTACCAGCGCGGTCGGCTGCGCGAACGCGATCGCGACACAAGCTGAAATAGCGGCAATTCCCGATGCACTCATTCCGATGTTCATGGAGGGAGAGTATCAGGAAATGCGATCCGTTGTTGCGAGAGGAATTCAAAAAAAGACACACCCGGGTGAGCACAAGCTCAGCCCGGGCGTGGGATGTTTCAAGCCTGGCCCGCAAGTCGTCCGCGCGGTGCCCAGGCGTCACAGAGGGTCAGTCGTAAAGTGCTGACGCGACGGGGACATCAACGGTGCGGAGCTGCAGAGTCGTATCGATTCGGCAGTTACTCTCAGTACGGTGGCGTTCCGCGAAGAAGAAGTTCAGGCGGTAGCTGCCACCATCAACCAGCCAGGAGAGGCGATCAAGATCAACGGTCTGGCTCACAGCGCCGTGGATGCCGCCGATGTCGATGACGAGCTTGTTATCGATGAACACCCACACGTCGTCGTCGCCGGTGAAGGTAAAGACCTGGCCAGTGCCACGTCTATAGATGAATTCGGTGGCGAGTTCAAAGGTGAAGTGGAAGTTCTTGTCGTTACCAGCCGAGTTGCCGAACAGTTCGCCGTTGATGGGGAAGAACCCGCCGCGGCTTGAGTACGCCGGATCAACCCGGTCGTTGAAGGTATAGATGTTCGAGCCCGCGGGCTTATTGAGTGTAATCGAGAGCGGCTTGCTGGAGTTCACGCCTGGAACATCGCTGAACCACTGAGCAAAGCCCGAGGCACCAGCCGACATCGCGCCGCCAGTGCTGCTGCTCTTGGCGCCGTTCACATCGCCGCTCTTTGAAGCGATGTAGCTCTTGTTGTTGATGCGGTTACGGCCCGAAGCGTCTTTCCACTCAGAAGTCACTTTGTAACCGGCGCTGGCGTAGACCGGCTTGCGGTTTTCGCCCAGGGTGTCAGAGACCTGACCAACATAGTGGCCAAAGCCAGCCGCAGGGTTGAGTTCAAAGTCCTGGTGACCGTTCGAAACGCTGCGTTCCTTGAAGTCACGGATAGTGCCCATCAGCACCAGGCTTGAGGCGGCTGACGCATCCGAGCCGCCATCGTTCACAACCTGTCCAAATGCCGCCGAGCTGACGCCCAAGGCCAGGCACGCACCGGCCGTTACAAGCAGGCGCTGATTGCGGTTAAACGTGTTGGTCATGGTGTTGCTCCGATTCATGAAAGTTCCCCTGCCCACAAACGACGAATGCGGCAGGTCCTGGTTCGGCCTCCTGCTGGTGCAAGAGGATCCGGGACATGCCGCATCTTGGTGTTGTGTTGGCCCGGGCTTGTGTACCCAGGACTCAGTTGAAATATGCAATTCCCTTTCGCAGGATGCAACCCGTAGTTTCTCTAAACCTCCAAAACCGGTGGGTCTGTAACGCCTGTTCCGACAGCGCAGGCGACAGGCTGCAAAACTGGCCCTAAAGGTGGTCTTGCGCCGATCTATACTCAGCACCCATAATCCAAATAGACCAGTCGCGAACAGGGATGGATCCCAATTGCTTCTGCTGTCTCGGGCGGGTGGGCAAGGCGAGAGGGAAGGCATGGATGTATTCGTTGTAGAGGGTGGCCGTCGCCTTGAAGGTCGCATTCGCGTTGGTGGTTCCAAAAACGCAGCTCTGCCCCTGATGGCCGCGGCACTGCTCACTGACCACAAAGTCACGCTCCGCGATATCCCCAATCTGGCTGATATCCAGAACATGAAGCGACTGCTCGCAGAGCTCGGCTGCCATCGCATCAACGAATCCGCGCCCGACGCAGACGGCGTACACGTCTTCCATAACACCGACCAGACCGAATGCCACGCACGCTACGAAATCGTCCGCACCATGCGTGCTTCGATCTGCGTCCTGGGCCCAATCCTCGCAAAACGCGGCATGTGCCGCATTGCCATGCCCGGCGGCTGCTCGATCGGCGACCGCCCTGTCGACCTCCACCTCCGCGGCCTCACCGCGCTCGGTGCCCAAATAACCTATGAAGCCGGCGACATCATCGCCCGCGTTCCACCCGGCGGCCTCCGCGGCACAACCATCTTCCTCGGCGGTCGCTTCGGCTCCACCGTCCTGGGAACTGCCAACGTCATGTCCGCCGCCGTTCTCGCCAAAGGCACAACCGTCATCGAGTCCGCCGCCTGCGAACCCGAAATCGTCGACCTCGCGAACATGCTCGTCAAAATGGGCGCGAAGATCTCTGGCCAGGGCTCACCCCGCATCACTATCGAAGGTGTCAAAGAACTGGGTTCAGTCGACCACCGCGTCATCGCCGACCGCATTGAAGCCGGCACATTCATCGCCGCTGCAGCGATTACCAACGGCGACCTCACTATCGAAAACTGCCCGATCGATGCCATGCTCAGCGCGACCGACCGCTTCGAAGCCGCCGGCGTCGACATCCGCCGTGTCAACGGTGAAGATGAATTGATGCGTGCGACAATTCGCGTCACCGCCGGTCGCGTCATCAAGCCCGTCGAATTCACCACTCAGCCGCATCCCGGCTTCCCCACGGACTTGCAAGCCCAGTTCATGGCCCTGCTCTGCCTGGCAGATGGCAACAGCGTCATCACGGAACGCATCTTCCCCGAGCGCTTCCTGCACGTCGCCGAACTCTCCCGCATGGGCGCGAACCTCTTCCGCCAAGGCTCAACCGTCATCATCTCCGGCGTCCGCCGCCTCGTCGGCGCACCAGTCATGGCTTCCGACCTCCGCGCATCCGCCTGCCTCGTCCTCGCGGGTCTCGCCGCCGAAGGCACCACAGTCATCCACCGCATCTATCACCTCGACCGCGGCTACGACCGCCTCGAAACCCGCCTCGCGGCAGTCGGTGCCCGCATCTCCCGCGTCGATGACAAAACAGTCCCCGCCGCAGCCACTGAATAAAAATAAATAAGGCCCGTTTCCGGGCCTTACGTTGGTATTCAAAATCTCGAAATCACATTCAACGCCCGGTGAAAACTCACTGGGCGTTTTCTTTATCTTCCTTCTGACGCTCCGTGCGTTTACGAAGGCTTTCTTTCAAGATCTTCTTGCGGATGCGCCACGTGCTGGGCGTAATTTCCAGGAGTTCATCTTCTTCGATGTATTCCATGCAAACTTCCAGCGACATCTTGCGAGCTGCCTTGAGCACCACCGTCGCCTCTTTATTGGCGTTACGCATGTTCGTCAAGTGCTTCATGCGTGTGATGTTCACAACCAGGTCGTTATCGCGGCAATGTTCGCCGATGATCTGTCCTTCATAAACCTTCTCGCCCGGCTCAACGAACATGATGCCGCGGTCCGCGAGCATTTCAAGTGCGTAGTGCGTCACAGGATTGGTCTCAAGCGAAATCAGCACGCCCTGGGGACGTGACGGAATCTCGCCTTGCTTCTCTGCAAATCGCAGGAACGAGTGGTGCATAATCGCTTCGCCGCGGCTGGCCGTAAGAGCGCGGCCACGGAGCCCGATCAGGCTGCGTGAAGGAATTTCAAACGCCAGATGCGTGTGCGTGTTGCCGCGTGGATCCATCTTTTTCAGGTCGCCCTTGCGGCTACCCACGAGTTCCATAATCGCGCCCAGTGATTCATTGGGCGTATCAATCACGAGTTCTTCGATTGGCTCATGCTCAACGCCATTGATCATCTTGATGATGACTTCAGGCTTGCCGACGGAGAGTTCAAACCCTTCGCGACGCATCGTCTCGATGAGAATGCCAAGTGAAAGCACGCCACGTGCCGCGACCATGAATTCGTCAGCCGTGCGGCCATTGGTCACGCGCATCGCAACGTTGTGCTGCAACTCTTTATCAAGTCTTTCGCGAATCTGGCGGCTGGTGACATAGCTGCCATCCTGCCCGCCAAAGGGCGAATCGTTCACGCGGAAGAGCATCGACATCGTCGGCTCATCAACGGTCACAGTGGGGAGGGCAACAGGATTCTGCGGATCAGCGATCGTGTCGCCGATATCGATAGATGTGAGACCAACAACGGCACACAGATCGCCCGCGGAAACTTCGCTTACTTCGCCCTTGCGCAGTCCCTGGAACTGCAACAACTGCTGAATCTTGGTAGTTTCAATTTCGCCATCGCGCTTCACAACTGCCACAACCTGCCCAGTCTTGGCAGTTCCCGCAAATACGCGGCCAACGCCAATGCGTCCCACGTAGTCGTTGTAATCCAGCGATGTAATCAAGATCTGCAGCGGAGCAGCCGGATCACCCTTCGCCGGCGGAATGTGCTTCACGATCGTCTCAAAGAGTGCACGAACATCGGTGCCCGGATTCTTCCAGTCATCGCTGGCCCAGCCCTGGCGTGCCGATGCGAACACGGTCTTGAAGCTCAGCGCGAGTTCATCGTTCCCCATTGCGGCGAAGAGATCGAAACACTCGCTGACAACTTCATCAGGCCGCGCATCGGGGCGATCGCACTTGTTGACGACGACAACGGGCGTCAGTCCAAGTTCAAGAGCCTTGCCCAAAACAAACTTAGTCTGCGGCATAGGACCATCAAACGCATCGATGATCAACAGACATCCATCAGCCAGGCGAAGCACGCGTTCCACTTCGCCACCAAAGTCGGCGTGGCCAGGAGTATCGATGATGTTAATGCGGAACGACTCGCCATTGAGCGCTGTGTAGTTCACAGCGCAGTTCTTTGACAAGATCGTGATGCCGCGCTCACGCTCGAGCGGATTCGAATCCATGATCAGCCCATGCTGACCACCTTCAAGCTTCGTCAATTCCGCATCGCGGAAGTTGCCCGACTGCTTGAGCAATTGATCGACGAGCGAAGTCTTCCCATGGTCAACGTGCGCGATGATCGCGACGTTGCGTATATGGGCCTGCGTCGGTGTGGGTTCGGCGGAAATGGTGGTGGGGTCGGTTTCAGTTGACATGGTGAGCATCTGTAAAGTTTCGGTGAGTGAGACAAGTGCCACAAACAATCTGACAACGGCGTTCTCGAAAGAGTTTGCCGCGACAGATGGCAAGGTGCTTGGGTGTATGGAAGGAAGCCCTTACAAACAGAGAACTTCCTGGGAGAAGTATTGTAGGAGGATGAGGAGGGCGGGGCGTTTAGGAATTGGGAAAGTGGAACGGACCGTCCTTGCGGATCATTTCTACAGCAGTTTCACCGCCTGGTGAAAGTGCCGCAGAAAGTGAAACTCAATTCAGCAGTTATAGGACTTTCCATCAACCGCGTTCAAATAGGTCCTATGAGTCCTATCAGTCCTATACGTCCTACTTCAGTTTCCCTTCTCAACTCTCAACTCTCAACTCTCCCAAATTTCAAATCTGAAAACCGCTTTCCGCTTTTCCCGTTCCTCCTTTGCCCCCAAAGCGGGGCGACAAGGCTGTAGCCGGTGGTGAAGCTCGCGCTTCGCGAGCGCAACCACCGGAAAGCAAGTGTCCTCATGCTCCCCTCCCCGCAGCGGGGAGGGGTCGGGGGTGGGGCAGCAAGTACCGTTACCACAACAGCACAGCGTTCCTACATGGCATTCAGAATTGCACTCGTGACTTCGTTCGGGAGAAGGTTACTCGTGTCGATCAGTGTCTCGAAAGCCTGGGCTCGATGCACCGATTCCTGATTGATTTGACTCGCAATCGAGGTGTCGCGAAAAGCCTCCGATTCCCGGTTGAGCAGCCTTTGCCGTAGAACATCATCGGCTGCGTACAGAACGGCGACGAGAATCCGGCTCTGCCGAAATTCGGATTGAAACACGGCAAGAAAATCTTCCACCTTGTCACCGCTGAAGGTGTCAATCAAGATGACGGGAGTGAAGCCCGAGCGCAGGAAGCCAGCGGCAAGATGCGCCGAGAGCGTCAGCAGCTTTCGATGTTCCGCCTGGTCTGTCCACTTCACGTTGGTCACCATTCTGCGAAGGGTGTCCACCTCGATTCGCACGCCAGTCGAGAAATGGCAGGCGAGGAGCTTTGCAGCGGTGGACTTGCCGACTCCAGGAGCGCCCTTGAGGAGAATCAGATCAGGGGGAGATGAACTCAATTGAACAGCGCCGCCTGAGGCTTGTTGCACGACATCTGCTTGCACGAAAAATTGCAATCGCGCATAAGTCTTGAGACTTCCGTTGAACGTCTCGTGCACAGAATCTCCAGAATGTCCTGCTTTGCTATGTTGCCGAGTGGTTCTTTTGCGATTGGGATTCTCCGGTGATCAAAGCACTTCACCACATCGCCATTCGGGTAGATACAGATGTTCTTGCGTGCAGCGCACGGGGTGCTGTCCGCAGCCATCTGTGCGGGTTCGACTGCGTATGTCCAGTTGTTCGCTCCGAAGTCCTGATAGAGCTGTACGTTGTGCCGAATTCCGCGCGCTTTGCACCACGCGGCGACCTTCGGCACCTCTTCCTGAGACTCCCGTGACAAGACTGATTGGATGCGGAGTTGATCCCCCAGAATGCGACGGGCAAGTTCAATTTTGGGCATCACGATGTCAAAGGTCTGCGTACCTCTGAACTCGTTCCACTTCTCGCGGTTGACCGAGTCAACAGAGACCACGAGCACATGCCCTTGCTGCTGGTAGCGCGTCAGGAACGCTTCATCTAGCCCGCGCCCGTTCGTCACCATCACCATCGGCACGCCCAGTCTGTGCGACTCGTCGGCGATCTTCACAATGTCACGCTTAAACAGAAGTGGCTCGCCTCCTGTCAATGTGACCTGGTACAGGTTGTGGTGCAGCCGTTCGAGGCATCGCAGAAAGTGGGAAACGTCAAGATGCTGGTTCTTGGGTTCGGGATGTTCCCAGATCGCACACTTCGGGCACCGGTCGTTGCAGGCGTTCGTGATCATGTAGATCAACTCGTTGCCCTTCACACCGTAGAAGCGACGGAGAGGTGTCTTGTACCACCGATAGATGGACCACTCGATGGACTTCAGCGCCACCAGCGGCACTCGAAGGACCGGGTTCTCCACCCTTCGGGCGAAGTGTCCCATCTCGCCGAGGTAATCCCGCACCGCCCGTCCGATGCCCGGTCCCTTCATTCTCAAGTCGTAAATCAGGCTCATTCTTGTTGCCCTCAAAGATGGACTCGGACGCATCCCACATCAGGACCGTGTGCCCCTCGTATAGCGTCGCGCTGGAACTCTTGTACTTCATGAACAACTTGATGAAGCGCCAGAAACCCGTGATTGTGCTTGAGTACCCGAAGTCGTGCCATAACTTGGCATCGGCGCAAAAGCCGATGCGACATTTGCTTCGCAGACGGAGGCACAGGTCCACGTCCTCACCGGCCGCGTGCGGAAACCGCTCATCGAACGGAAATTCCTGCGCTGCCCACGCCTTCATACCGAAGTTGAGAGACGGCATGTACCAGAGTTCCTTCCGGTCCGGGAGCAGCCACTTGCCGGCCAATGTGCCGTTGACCTCGTGGTAACGGTCCAAGAGCGTTGAGCCCCACGAGTAGGTCATGCCTCCCACGGCGGCAAAGTTGGTGACCGACAGGAAGCGGGCCATTTGACCGTGCCAATCAATGTCGAGAATGCAGTCATGGTCTGTGAAGAAGATAAGTTCATGTCTGGCGGCTAGCGCCTTGGCAACGGCGATGTTCCGCGCCCGTGCAGGCCCGCCATTTGTCTCCAAGATAATGTGCTCCACATCTCGGTCGGCCAGTGAGTACTTCAGCGGGCTCGCGTCATCCACAACGTAAATGTGAGCGAATGGCGTCGACTGGTCACGCACGCTGTCGAGCAGCCGAAGTAGGCATTTCAGGTCCCACCTCGTGCGGATATGGCACGGAATCACCAATGCGCTAGTCATGAAGCCGCAGTCTAACAGCTCGCACAAATCGGTGCAGGCAGATATGCGTGCGGTGTCAGACCATCGCTCTGCTTGCTCAAGTAGTTGGGATGCCTGGCATCGTGGAATGGCCATGTGAGAGTCTCCCGATACATCCATGTAGAAATGACTCCAATTGTCGAATATCCCCACCCCCAATCCGCAAAAACCCTAACCGGAACAAAAAAATCCTCAAAGCGTCCGGTACACCAAAAAACCGCGTTTATGACACAAAATCGCACATATTGCAGGACCACTACCGTCCAAAAACTGCAAATATCAACAAACCAACGCCGCAACACTTGACAGGTACACGTAAGGTCTTTAATCTCCAAGCATGAATACACAAACCCCATCCCCATCGTCTGAGACTTCCCCCGAGGTCTCAATCCCAACCCACACTCTCCACTTCCAGCAGCTCATCGCAACCCTGGAACAAACCCTCGCCAACACGCAATCCCCACCCGCATCCGCCCCAGACTTCTCCAAATACGCGGCCACCCAATGCCTCCTCCAGCAGGCCAACCTGATCCAGCATTTCAATCAACTCCTCCAATCCAACACCCTCGACCACCGCGCCGCAACCAACCTCCGTCACGCCCTCGCTCTCTTCGAAAAATCCCGCTTTCAGCTCGAACGCCGCGATTCCAGCAATCAGGCCGCCCGCGAACAATCCGGCGAACGTGCAAAGCGCGAACAGGCTGCTCAGTCCGAACGCGATGAAGCCCGCCACTTCCTCCTCACCGAACTCACTTCCGGCGCATACCCGGCCGATGACCTCTTCAAACGCGGCCGCGAACTTGGCATCTCCCGCTCAACCCTCAAGCGCGCCAAAGCCAGCCTCAACATCGTGTCCACACTCCACCTCTCCTCCGACAAATCCCGCTTCTGGGCCTGGTCCCTCCCACATCGAGCTCTCACCACCGATGATGTCTTTCTCAACCCAGACAGCGGCGACTCCGATGTTTGAAACCCCCAGACTCTAATGACCCCGTGCCTTTTTTCTTCCCATCCTGTCTATCCATATACATCCATGTTGATTCTCTTTTGCCTTGGCTCTGAACTCCCAACTCTCAACTTCTTCCCTTTCCCTGCCTTCTCCTCTGCGTTGCGTACCCGGCACCTATCAACCGAAACCCAAGGACCATCCCATGACCACTCCTTCCAATCTCTACTGCTCAACTGTTCCACTGCTCGATTCTCTGGCCGGCCCACCCCCGTTTTCACGCTAAAAACCAAAGGGGATCAGGGACTCATGAGTCCCTTTGAATTTTTCGTTGAGCCCCTTTCGATTCTGCGTAAACAAAATCCTTCGCCTTCCTCCGCGACCTCATAAAGACCTCTTACCCCTCTGCGTTAAATGACACCGTCGCCCGTTCTCGCCTTCCGTGATACATAATGCCAAGTGTGTCTGCATCGCCCCGAGCGACACATTCGACCCGATCTTTATTCGCTACCCTCCCCCCGCGCGCCCATCGCGGCAGACACCCCGTTGAAACAAGGAGAGCCTGTGGCAGACAATCGCGATCAACCTACATCAACAACCGCTCCCACCGAACTCCCCGAAGTACCGGTCGACTTCATCACCCCTCAACTCACCTTCAAATCCGCGCTCACCGGCATGGTCCTCGGTGGCGTGCTCTGCATCTGCAATGTGTACACCGGCCTCAAAATTGGATGGGGCCTCAACATGTCCATCACGGGCATCCTCCTCGCCTTCGCATTCTGGTCTGTCATCAGCCGCATCAGTGGTCTATGGGGCGGCAAAGTCAAGAACATCAACAAGCTCGAAAACAACGTCAGTCAGGCTTCGATTTCCGCCGCGGGCGCGGTGAGCAGTGCGGGGCTGATCTCGGCGATACCCGCGCTCACGCTGCTCGAAGGAATGACATTCCAATGGTGGCAGCTCTTCCTCTGGATCAGCACTGTCTGCTTCGTCGGCATTTCGGTCGCAATGGGGCTGCGCCGCCAGCTCATCATGCGCGACAAACTTCCCTTTCCCGGAGGCTTGTCCTGCGCTGAAACTCTCAAAGAAGTCTACAACACCGGCAGCGAAGCGCTCAGCCGCGTCGGTATGCTGGGCCTTGGCGCGCTCACTGGTGGATTGATGAAGGTGTTCGAGATCGTGGGCTGGGTGAAGCGCACTGCATTTGGCGCGAGCCTCAATGGCTCACCCGCCGCGACCTATTCGTTTGGTCTTGATCCAACACTGTTAATGGTCGCTATCGGCGGACTGATCGGCTTCCGCGCGGCTTGGTCGATCATGCTGGGTGCAATCCTGGCATGGGGGGTGATCGCTGTAAACCTCGTCAACAGTGGTATTGTGCCCGCAACCCGCGGCCCAATCGGCGATTGGCTGCTCTGGCCCGGCGTGACGCTGATGGTCGTCTCATCGCTTGTCTCTTTCTCGTTCTCCATTCCCGCAATCGTTCGCTCATTCCGTCGCCAGCCTGAAGATGAAACAGCTGCACCAAAGGCCGACACCGGCGAAGTGACGCGTAACTGGTTCCTCTTCTCGCTCACGCTCGCCCTGGTCATCGCCGTCATCCTCCAGACCTGGTTCTTCGGCATCGCCTGGTGGGCCGCCGCGATCGCAGTACTTCTCTCCTTCGCACTCGCAGTAGTTTCAACTCGCGTCTCGGGCGAAACCAACGTCAACCCTGTCGGCGCGATGGGCAAAGTGACACAGCTTGTGTTTGCTGGCCTCGTACCCGCAAGCCCCGCGGCCAACCTCATGACCGCCAGCGTCACCGCCGGTGCAGCCAGCCAGTGCTCCGATCTCATGCACGACCTGAAGTGTGGATACTTGCTCGGCGCAATCGCGCGCAAGCAGGTGATCGGGCAGATCCTCGGTTCCGTCGCGGGTGCGGCAGTTGCCGGTTATTTCTACCTCGTCCTCGTTCCCGATCCCAAGACCATGCTTCTCACTGATGAATGGCCCGCACCGGCCGTTGCGCAGTGGAAGGCCGTTGCTGAGGTCTTCAAGAACGGCATCGACAGCCTTCCACAAGGGGCAATGACGGCGATAGCCATTGCCGCAGTGGTGGGGGTTGTCTTGCCCATTGTCGAAAAGCTCTTTCCTAAAGCAAAGCCATTCATCCCAAGTTCAGCAGCGCTCGGCCTGGCGTTTGTCATTCCCGCCAACAACAGTATTTCCATGTTCATGGGCGGCTGCATCGCGCTGGGTCTCGCGAAGTATGTCCCCAAATGGACAGAGCGATTCCTGATCACAGTGTGCGCAGGGATCATCGCTGGTGAGAGCCTTGTCGGCGCTGGCGATGCTTTGCGGCTGGTCTGGACTGGCATGCGTGGCGCACCTGCACCATAGCAAAAGCTACGGTCCTCGCTGTGTTGGGCGCGCGACCTTCAATTGGGTAGCGATGGAGCAAGCTCCGGAATCTACTTCCCGCGTCCTGCCACGAAGTAGATGATCAGGCCAATCAATGGCAGCAGGAAGATCAAAAGCAGCCAAAGGATCTTCTTCAGCAGGTCTTTGCTCGACATGAGAATCTCGACCGCCGCGATGATAAAGAGAATCAGATGGATGATGCCGAGAATCTGGTAAAGCATGGTCGTCCTTTCGAATGGTGTTCGGTCAATTAGCGTCTGGCAAAGTCAATCAGGTTGCATGAACTGTCTAGTGCATTACTCTGGATCGCTCATGTCTGGCACCTTTACTCCAAGCGCTGTTGCAAGATCAATCTGGTGTTCCTGCTCCTGCATCAGGATGTCGCGGATCTGCTCGGCCATCGCAAACTCGCCAAGCGCTTCACATTGTCGCACGCGCGTGCGATAGTGCTTGATTGTGTCCGTTTCGTTTTCGAGATCAAAGCGCAACATGTCAGTGGCTTTTTCCGAAGTTCTGACAGGCTTGGGAGTAACGATCGGCATGCCGCCAAGATAGTCGATCTGCTTTGAAAGGATGATCGCATGCTGAAGTTCCTCGCCCGCATGCACCTCAAGTTCCTTGGCGATGTTCATGTACTCCGCGCCCTTCAGAACCTGCGAATACACCACATAGGCGATAATGGCCTGGTATTCACGTGCGAGGTCTTCGTTCAGAAGTCGTATCAGCTCCTTGCGCGAAACGATGTTGGCGTGTGCCACGGCGTGGCTCCTGGAATTCGACTTGCTTTTCTTTTTCATGGTCATGCGGGCGCTCCACTCCTGGGTTGCTTCACTGTAGAAAGAGACTCGCGCTGGAAACGTATTTTAATATGTAGGAAAAGTGCTTGATCCTTGAACCGGCGGCAAATGAAAAGATGTGCGACAGATTTTGAAGTCCATCGCACATCTTTGGGTTTGGGGCTGGAAAGTTTGAGTCAGCGTGGTGAATTCGACTCAGCAGCGTTCGTTGAAAGCTTCAAGGAATTCAAGATAATCAAAGAAGTCAACGGTGCCGTCATAATCAAAGTCGGCGTTCATGTTGCCTTCAGAGAAGACCTGGACAAAGTCGAGGTAATCAAAGAAATCGACAACGCCATCAAAGTTGAAGTCGCCGCGGCACTCTACCTGTGAATCTGCATCAACTTCTGGGTCGTCCAGGTTGCGCCACTGGCGAACAGTCTCGGTGCGAGGATCAAAGTCGTGCTGCGAGCGAAGCATGTTCAGGAAACCGTTAATCTGGCGGCCGCGGAAGAGCGGCGTTGATGTGGGAATAAGTCGACCGGCAGTCGGCTCGCGATCGAATTCTTCATACCCATTCCGCGAGTGAATTGCGATGATTCCCTTGTCGGTGAAGTGCATAGAG
>CAZAEQ010000023.1:0-21962 GCA_964484185.1 uncultured Phycisphaeraceae bacterium | reverse complement strand
CGGGAACCGCCATGACGTCACTGACGACCCAGTCCGGCGATGCCGCACCTGGGTTGATTCCCCAGATGCTCCGCGCATCGCCGCTGGTGATGTACATGCGCTGGAGTTTGGGGTGGTAGCAGAGAAGTGGAGCACCTGGGAGTTCAACGCCCGGAGGCAGGCGCCGGTCCAGCGGATCGCCGCCCAGATTTCCCAGTGGATATGTCAGAATGTGCCCGGCATCAGATGAGAGCAGATGAAGTTCGTCCGTCGCATCGTTGAGCGCCATCGCGTCGATTGGATATCGCGGCGTGACCGAAGAGACTGGCCGCACAGACCCGTCTCCGACGAGGTACTTGTGAACACTGTCGCCAAAGTTGATATAAAGGTTACCGAAGCGATCTTGAATTGCGCTCAGCGGATCAGTTGCAAAAGTCTCAAGCGGATTCCACGTCCGTTCGACCATGTCGTAGAAATAGAGCTTGGAAGGATGTTCGCGATCCACGCCGCGGGTAATGACAAATGCGCCGGGGTCGCGAGCGAAAGGAAACGCGGTGATGACGGGGGCGTTGTCTGGCGTGAGGATGGTTTCCTGATCCTGCTGCGGCTCGTTGGTAAGGAAGGAGAGGCGGTGAAGCTGAATGCCGTTGGCGCGGGCGGGTGGAAGAGAAAGTCCGAAGTTGGGGAGAATCGAGATCACTTTGTCGATGAACTTGCGGCCAGTAGTTCCCGATGAGCCGACTTTCTGCCATTGGCCTCGGACATCGCCGTCAAAGTTAGCGGTAAATTTGGAGGTGGTCCAGGAGTCGGTGGAGAAGCTCGATTGCGAGTAGATTGATTCGCTGCTTGGACTTGTATTGGGATTGTGGAACTTGATCTTGGGGTTGTTGCTGCAAGCATCTTCAACCGCGACAAGTGTCATGCAGTGGCCGCCATCGCGTTCCCACTCAGATCCATCGAGGTCGTAGCGGCCGTAGCAGAAGTTGACGAGGTATCCAGCTTTCATCTGGTTGTACATCATCTTGGGAGACGGTGCCCAGCTGTCGTCAGCTTTGTAGCCGAGGACGATTGCGTAGAGGCCAACGTTGTAATCATCGAGATAGTCGACGATTCCCTCGACTGCATCGCCGAGTGAGGTGCCAGTTGAGAGGAGATAGTTCGTGTCGCTGAGGTCGCCCATGACATCGACGCGATTGGTGACGTGGTTGTAGTTGGAGCTTGAGGCCCAGTTGGAACTGCTGTATCCCATTGCAGCGGAAAATCCGTGATTTGCCAGGTAGCCCATCCAGTTGAGGGACGAGGTGGGAACACAGTGCATGGAGCCGTTGTTCTCATCAAGGCCAAAGCGGCGTTGATCAAAGTCGGGGACACCAATGCGGTGGACGTTACATTGTGCGAACGCGGCGGCAGAAAGCATGAGGGAAACAGCAGCGGCGGGTATAGACGATTTCATATTAAAACTCCTGGAGCAAGGGCCACGGGAAGGCTCCGGGAGAGAAGCGAGAACGGGAAATTGAAGAGCTAATAATTTCGCCGAACGTTGAATATACAGGAAAAACCCGCTCTTGCGGAGCGGGCTTCATGGGACTGTCTCGGGTTAATTGGTACGTAAATGAATTAGAAGGGATCGACCTCAGCCATGTTGCGAGTGCCGGCAACGCCATCGCGGGTGACCAGGAAGAAATCGCTGGTGATGGGGTATGGAAGGCGGCGATAGTCCTGCTCAACGCGATTGTGCAGGCGTGCGACAAATGGATCCGGGTCGGTTGAAAGCGCGACGAACATGTCGCGGGCTGGTGTGGCAACGTAGAACGAGCAGCCGAGCTGGTCGCTCAGGCGATCATGCAGGTCGCCCAGCAGTATCCGTGCAGCGTCGTAGCCATCGTGGTTGCCCAGGATTGCGGCGCGGCCGCCTTCTTTGCTTTCAATGAATTGCACATCGAGATCGGTGGCGTAATGGCCGAGGTTGCCGCGGGCGATCTCGTCGAGATCATCGATTGAGAGTCCCCAGCGAATAGCCTGCTCGGTGGTAATCGAGACGGTCATGTTGGGAAGATCGGTGACGAAAACAATACTGGTGCCGTTGACGTATGAGACGTGGGCAACCTGTTCGCGGTTGAGATGTTCAAAGATTGAATCAGGCTGAATCCGCGGCATGATTCTGGGACGGGCAAACTCGAGCGTCATCGCCAGGAGTTGCATCGCTTCGCCGGAAAAGAGCTGATCGAGATAGTGATCGACGATTTGCTTGCCGCGGACTGGCTCGTGGGAGACCATGCGGTAGAGGTTTTCGAGATCGAGTCGGCGGCCGTTGACGAGCAGTTCGCGTGTGCCCAGGACTTCGACTTCGAATCGGGGCTGCATTTTGCGAATGAGGCTTGCGACGAAATCAGTGAACGTATTGGGATCCTTCGGTACACGGGCCATAACAACACCCCCGGGCAAGCCAGCGCACACGAAGCCTGTTCCACCACGTTTCGTGCGACCCCTCTAAAGTTTCAGCGGTGCGAATAACTGCACTGCTGGCGGGCGGATTCAAACAACTCGAATCCAGCCACTGGGCATCCTGCCGCTTTGCCCTATCGGAAAACGATGCGCATGGAACGAGCCTGAGGTTTCGATTCCGGTGTTGTCAAGGGCCAGTATTGCGGTACTGGTGGGTCTCTAGGGAAGAAATGGCGCAATTTGCGGGTTAGGGGTGGACCGAGAAGCGTTTGCCAAAGTAGAGGGCGATAATCGACCGGGGCTTCGGATCGGGTATAATCGCCGCTGCCAGAGGCTGGGCTTCAGGCCTGAGCTGACGTGTTTGGATCCCATACTCAGAGTTGACTGGGTGGGATGGTTGCAGGTTTAACTTTGTTCGGGAGGTCCGTCGTGACAGAGCAACAGATTGAAGCGAAAGTGATCGAAATCGTGGCCGAGCAGATGGGCACGGATAAGACCAAGATCAGCCGCGGCACTCGCTTCGTAGAGGATCTGAACGCGGATTCACTTGATCAGGTCGAACTGGTCATGGAATTTGAAGACGAGTTCGAGACTTCGATTCCTGATGATCAGGCAGAAAAGATCAAATCTGTTGGCGATGCAATTACCTTTATCATGGCCAACCGCGGCGGCGAGTGAAGTCCGCCAGCATGAGCCTGGAATTACAGCATGTCTAGTGCTCGCTCAACCCGTGTGGTACTCACCGGCCTTGGCGCAGTGACCAATCTCGGTCACAACGCTGCGGCAACGTGGGAAGGTATGCGCTCTGGTCGCAGTGGTATCTCAGCGATCGAAGGCGCAGAATTCATCCCATTTGCTGAAAAATACACTGTTCGATTTGGCGGCCAGGTCAAAAACTGGACGCCATCAATGGTCGAGCATCGCGAAGCAAAGCGGCTTGATCGTGTGACGGTGCTGGGAATGGAAGCCGCGGCCGAAGCGGTGAATCACTCTGGAATTGATTTTTCTAAAGAAGATCCAACTCGTTGCGGCATCATCATTGGCTCAGGGATCGGCGGGATTCGCACGATCGAAGAGGGGATGATGACACTTTTGGATCGCGGCCCAGACCGATTGAGCCCGTTTACGGTGCCGCGGTTGATGGCAAATGCGACTGCGGGCAATATTTCGATTCGATTCGCGCTGCGTGGACCATCGAGTACACACGCGACCGCATGTGCCTCGAGCGGTCATGCGATTGTGGATGCGATTCACACGATGCGTCGTGGCGAGGCGGATGTCATGGTGGTGGGGGGCGCAGAAGCTGCGGTCACGCCGCTGTGCATCGGCGCATTCATGACGATGAGGGCGCTATCCACCAGAAATGATGCCCCGCAACAGGCGAGCCGCCCGTTTGACAAAGATCGCGATGGATTTGTCCTGGCAGAAGGCGCGGCGATGTTCATCCTGGAAACAGAAGAGCATGCGTTGAAGCGCGGGGCGACAATTTACGCAGAGATGTTGGGTGGCGGGATTTCGACTGACGGCAACCACATTACCGCTCCAGACCCTGAAGGGTCGGGTGCGGCGCGGTCGATGCGAATCGCACTCAAGGGTTCGGGGTTGAATACCAGCGATATCGAATACATCAACGCACATGGAACGAGCACGCCGCTGGGTGATAAGGCGGAAGTACAGGCTGTAACCAGTGTGTTTGGCGACCTGGCTCGCAAGAGTGCTGGTGGTCGATTGATGATGAGTTCCACCAAGAGCATGCATGGGCACTGCCTGGGTGCATCGGGCGCGGTTGAATTGATCGCCTGCATTCACGCGGTTCGCGATGGCATCATTGCTCCGACGATTAACCTCCAGAATCCTGAGCCTGAGTTCGATATAGATTTTGTCGCTAATTCGGCCCGCGAGCGGCGGATTCGGTATGCGATGAATAACACTTTTGGCTTTGGCGGGCACAACGTTACGTTGCTCGTCGGACGCTATGAGTAAGGTGTATGTTTGGAATAGTGGCTCTGAATGAGTAAATATTCGCCTTGCTGAACCGGTAGCAGTCGGGTATGCTACTGGAGTAGCCCGGGCACAGAAAGTGCCGTGTAAGTCCGCCGCGAAGGAACTGTGGCAGGACGAAGAGGGCCGAACCGAAGCAGCGTTGTGTACGAATAGAAGATGCTGTGCATCTTGTGCCCAACTATGGAGCTTATGAGCATGTCGGACAGGACTATTTTGAAGTCATTGCAGGGTGCATGGTCGAGGTTGTCAGCCACGGGCGTCAAGGAGCGTCGGGCTGGCAAAGTGGCGACTGGCAATCCGGACTTTTTTGGCATCCTTGAGAGCAGACAGCTCTTTGCAAATACTGCGCTTCCGACCTTGGCGATGCTTGAGAATCCGAACAACGCAGTGGTGCGGTTTGAGACTTCGCTTGGTGATGTTGATATTGAGTTGTTCAGCACTCAGGCACCGATTACGACTGCGAACTTCCTGAATTATGTCAATGGTGGAAAGTACGATGAGACGTTCTTCCATCGTTCAGCGCAGCAGGAGCCGCAGGGAACGAACGTTGCACCGGGACAGGCGCGTCCGAGTGGCGGCCCGTTTGCGGTCCAGGGCGGCGGGTTCAGCGTCGATGCTGATGGCGATGGCGTCTATCGACTCGCGCAGATTACCAACGACAATCCGATCATTCTTGAGAACACCGGTCGAACGAATGTTGAGCGCACGATCGCGATGGCGCGTACGAATTCGCGCAATTCCGCAACCGGTCAGTTCTTCTTCAACATGACAACGAATGCGTTCCTGGACCCGGGCGCAAATAGCGATGGCTATGCGGTGTTCGGTCGCGTGATTCAGGGTTGGGATGTTGTTACTGCGATTCATGCGCTGACCCGGTACAACCTGACCAATGCGGAGTTCTTCGCGCCACCATTGGGCGGAATTGACAGCCGCAGTTCAATGAGCGAAGTTCCGGTTCAATTCCTCACCAGAGCTTCTGATCTGGGTGCGAGCAACCTGATCTATATCGTGAACGCCGAGGTTGTAAAGACCGCAGGTGGTAACGGCTATCTGCAATATCAGGTCGCGTTCAGCGATGGCCAGCGTACCGCATCGAGCATCGAAACACTTGGCCTGGTTAACCGCAACGACGGCATCGCGTGGTATCAAGTTTTGGCGCGATACGAAGATGGCGCACGCGAACAGATTATTTCTTCGGGCGTGCTCAATGCCAATGCGAGTTTGAACATTCCCATTTCTGATTTCAACAACGGGAATTTGAATCTGGTTCGCCAAGGCGTGCCATATTCGCTGGTTGTGCAGTCGAGCATTGCTGCGACGGTGAGCGCACCACGCGGTGTAGAGGCCGCGTTCAATCGCCATGACTTTGGAGTAGATACTTCTGAGGCCGGCTTTGCGTCGGCACTTCATGGTTTTTCTGTGGGAGCGCAGGCTCCGTACATGCAGTGGACGTTCCCGCGCATTGAACGCAATGAAAATTCGCGTGAGTTCCTTTCCTGGGTCAGCCTGTCATCGTCGCCCGGGACCGTGAGCGTTCAGTTCTATGACGCATCCGGCGCGTTCGGAACACCGTTCAATGTCGACCTGAATGCCTATCGCCGCGGCGGGCTGGAAGTTCACGGCCTTGGCCTGGTTGAAGGCCTGTACAGCGCAGTGATCACCAGCACAGTCCCGATTACCGCGAGCTTGTCTGACTTTGATGTCGCGACAACAGGACCACAAGTTGCCGGAGCTACTCCGGGGTGGAACGTTACTGGTTCGCCAAACTACGGCGCTGGTGACGGCGTCGCCGCGGACGTGCTTGTGCCCAGCGGCAGTATTGTGTCGTTCCTCAGCGTATTGAATCCCACGAACGTCAGCGGCGTCATTACATTCAACTTCACTCGCAGCGATGGATCAGTTGTGACCAACGGTTACAACGTTGGTGCTGGTATCCGCACTGATATCGATGTTGCCTCACTTGGCATCACTGCGGGCGAACACATTGCTGCTCGCTGGACCAGCCCGATTGCGATGCATGTGCAGTACACCTCGATTGACACGACCGCAAGATACCAGCCCGGCGCGGTTGTCACTGATGGCGCGAGCGCCATGGCGACCAGCGTTGTCGGCGACACGGCGTTCATTGCTCTGGCTGGATTGAGTGATCCATCGCGTGCAGGTTCAAGCCTGATTGAATCAATTCGGGTCTACAACCCGTTTGTTTCCGGGGCGAATGACGGGCCATTCAGCGTGAGTCTGCGATATCACTTCAGCGACGGTGTGACGATTGATTCGTCGCCCCTGTCGCCCGCGGCACTTGGATTTGCGACGTTCAATACCCACGAGATCGGTGCGGTGATGGCGAAGATCAATAGTGGAACGGAGTTCCGGACCTATTCGATCTCGGTCATCGGGGCATCCGGATCAGGCTCGATTGCAGGAATTGCCGAATATTCCAGACGCGATACACAGACTGGAATGTGGGTTGCGGCTACGGCGAGCGCCTCTGGCGTGCTGTGGAATCTGATGGATCCGCGATTCCGCGACAGCGGCACCTGAACGAAACCAACTACAAAAAGAAAGAGGGAGCCGATGTCGGCTCCCTCTTATTTTGTAAACACTAATAAATTACTTGGTAGGCAGCGCCTTCTTGACAGTGTCGATCGTTGTCTTAGCGGTGTCAGTCAGCGACTTGGCAGCGCCCGTGGTAGTGCCCTTGCGGGTGTATGTGGCATCCATCAGAAGGGTTTCGCTGCTGCCATCAACTTCGTACATCTTAAATGTGCGAGTGTTGGCATCAGTCCACGCAGCGACAAACTTGCTGGTCTTCTTGCTCTTTGTCATCGGATCGTCGTACTGACAGGTCATGGTGAGAGTGTGGCTGGCGTCTGTGGTTCCGGTGTACAACATCTGGCCCGTGCCCATGCTGTCGACCCAGGTGGTCTCGAACTTCTTGGTGATGGTGTTATAGCCGTTGATGCCAAATCCAGTGAAAGGCATGCCGCCAAAGTCTGCGACAGTGGTGGACTTGGTGAAGCGACCCTCGATGAGCCATTCAACTTTTTCGGTTCCATTGGAAGTTGACATCTTGGTTGGATCGGTGTGATCAGTGGACTTGATGCTCATGTCCCATTCGCCGATGAGCTTGCCAAGTTCTTTGTGCTCTGGACCAGTTTTGGCCATCTCCGCCCACATGTCTTCTGGAGTTGGCGTGGTGGTTGTTGTGGTGGTGGCGGGCTGAGTTGCGGTTGTCTTTGTTGTAGTGGGTGCGGTTTTCGGAGTGTCCTTGGGGGGCTCAGCGATTGAGACAGCGGCGAGACCAGCGATGGCGACGATTGAAAGTGCGAGCTTCATACTAAAACCTCCGTGCGGTTTGATGGGAGTCTGCGCTGTGATGCGCGATTCCTTGAACGCAACCGGGCAAGATAACTCTTGCACCAATCAAGTTGCGAACAGATACTATGACGGGGTTTTGTGCGGATCAAGTCGGATAATTTGAAAGCAAAACCGCGTTTTTTAGCACAAAAAACAGTTATCAGGCGATCAGGATCGGATCACGTTGAATTTCGCTGGTCAGTTCTGGGCCGGTCTGCGGATTGATCCACATATTGATCTCACTTCGAACGCCAAACTCTGGCAAATACAAGCCCGGCTCGATAGTAAACCCAACTCCGGGAAGCACAGTGCGTGTGTCGTGTGTTTCGAGGTTATCGATGTTCACGCCGATTCCGTGCACGCGCGACCCAGGCGAGAGCGAATGGCCGGTGCGGTGGCGAATGAACTGTCCCAGGTTGCGCGCATTGATTGCATCGATACATGCCTGATCAATCTGCCAGCCCTGAATGGTCTCTTTGCGAGCCCACGCTGCTTTGCAGAAATCAATCGCCGCATCGCGGCCTGCGAGGACTGCGCGGAAAACTTCGTTGTGGCGCGCGGGGACTTCTTTGCCGCAGAACCCGGTCCAAGTGATGTCTGAATAAATGTTGTGGTCGCCTGGAATACGAGCCCAGAGGTCAATGAGTACCCAGTCTCCCGGCTTGATTGGCGAAGGGTTTTTGGCGGAGACTTCAAAGTGTGGATCACCACCGTGGGCGTTGACACCGACGATCGGTGGGTCTGGGTACTGCAATCCGTGCTGATTGAATCGATCAACGATGAACTGCTGCACTTGGTATTCGTTGATCTCTTTGCCCGCACGATGTGCAGTTCGAATCAAATCAAACGCATCGTCCTTGGCCTGATGGACTAACTTCGCTGACTGGGCATGGACTGCACGAGCCTCGGGACTCCAGCGCGCAATGCACATTTGCACCAGGTCAGCGCTTGAAACAACTTCCAAACCGAAAGAACGCACCAGTTCGATGGTGCCCGCATCGACCAACTGCATGACTGGAAGCAGCGCGCCGGGCACATATTCCATCGCAATCCGCGGCCCAGCCCCGACCATCGCCTTCAGATTCGCAAAGAACTCCTGCCAGGTGATATACACCTTGTGATCGCAGCCGGTCACATCTCCGAACATGTTCGAATCGATGAAACTGGTCAGCAGGGTCGGCTTGCCAACTCGCGGAATGTAGAGGCAGACACGTCGCGAGAGTCCGCGTTGTTTGCCGCCTAAAAGCTGGGCCAGGACCGGGTTGTTGTTGCGAAAGTCGTAGATGAGCCAGCCATCAATACGACGTTCGGCCATGAGTTCTTGAGCGGGGGAGTACCAGTTCATGGCCAACGGTAGGAACTTGCAACTCCATTGGATCGGATCGGGAGCAATCGGATTCGGGCCAAAGTCGCGCTCGTTTCAGCGTGGTTCCTTGATGGGCCTGCAACAGTCTTAGGAATCGGATATCATTAGGTATGGACACTACGCCGGAACATGAAGCACTGCTCGTTCGTGCTCGCGCCGGAGATTTGCCCGCATTGGTTGAACTCCTGGATGATGTCGGCCAGGAAGTGCGACGGCGGATTGCGCACAAGGTTTCGCCGCAGTGGCGGGCGATTCTTGATGAGGATGATGTCATGCAGACGACATACCTCGAGGCTGTGACGCGGTTTGACAAGTTCACTTCGGGCTCTGCAAAAGACTTTGTGTCGTGGATTTCGCGGCTTGCTGAGAACAATCTCATTGATGGCGTTCGAGCGCTGGAGGCCGCGAAACGGCCCGATCCATCAAAGCGGGTAACACGTCGTGCAAGTGCGAGCGACTCGGCAACTTCGCTGGTCACGATGCTGGGCGTGACGTTTACGACTCCGAGCGTGAATGCAGCCAAAGGCGAAGCTGGGAGTTATTTGCTGAAACTGGTGGAGCAGCTGCCTGAGGTTTACTGCCGCGTGGTGAAGCTTTATGACCTTGAAGGGAAGTCGATCGAGGAGATTTCAGCCGAACTTGGTCGCTCTCAGGGTGCGATCTATATGTTGCGGGCGAGGGCACATGAGCAGTTGAAAGACCTTCTGGGCCGCGAATCTCGGTATTTCTCAGTCAAGTAAGGCATTCGTGCGGCAAGGACCGAGTGCGCGTGAGTTTTGCGCTGTTTTTGCGTTTAGTAGGTTGGAGCAACCGTGGCAGATGAGACCCCCGACAATCCGAGTCCTTTGCCCGCTAGTGGCGATGGCAGCGCGCCTGGAAGTGGCGGGGCGATCCCGCCAAGTGGCACACCCAGCGGCGCGCCAGGGAGCGGTCTTGGAAGTGGCGCCAAGCCACCGAGTCGCGAGCGCGGATTGATTGAGGGCGCACTCAAGCAGATGGGTGGCGCTAAATTTAGTTTTACACCCAGGCCGCCGAGCCTGGCCAAAGATGCGATACCGGGGTACGAGATCACGCGCGAGATCCATCGCGGCGGACAGGGTGTTGTCTATCAGGCGCTGCAACGCTCGACCCAGAAAAAAGTTGCTATCAAGGTCATGCACGGCGGCGTGTTTGCATCAGCTACTGATCGCGCACGCATCGAGCGCGAAGTGCGCATTCTCGCGAACCTCAGCCACCCCAACATCGTCAAGGTGCATGACTCCGGCGAGGTGCAGGGCGCATATTACTTTGTGATGGATTACATCTCCGGGCACAGCCTGGATTCGTATATCCGGTCGGGGCCGCATGCGATTGAGCAGACGCTCAAGCTTTTCACAACGATTTGCGAAGCGGTGAACGCGGCGCATCTCAAGGGTGTCATTCACCGCGATTTGAAGCCCGGCAACATTCGAATTGATGCCGAGGGAACGCCGCACATTCTGGACTTTGGTCTCGCCAAGCTCGCCCTCGATGAGCACACTGGCGGCCAGCAGATGACTGCCACCGGTCAGTTTGTCGGTTCGCTCTACTGGGCCAGCCCGGAACAGGCTCTGGGTAATCCCAGCACGATTGATATTCGCACCGATGTTTATTCACTGGGCGTGATTCTCTATCAGATGCTCACGGTCGGAAAGTTCCCCTACGAAGTGCTTGGGAACATGCGCGATGTGCTCGACAACATCATGCGTGCCGAGCCGGCAAAGCCAAGTACTGTGCGTCGCCAGATCAACGATGAAGTTGAAACCATCGTGCTGAAATGTCTGCAGAAAGAGCGGGAACGCCGCTATCAGTCGGCAGGCGATGTCGGGCGGGACATCGTGCGGTATCTCACCGGCGAACCGATCGAAGCCAAGCGCGAAAGCGGGTTGTATGTCATTAGAAAGAACCTGAGAAAGCACAAAGGCGCGGTCGTTGCGATTGGCACAATTGTCGCAATTCTGGCCGCGTCGGGAGTGGTTTTCAGCGTTCTGTATGCCAACGAAAAGACCGCAAACAAAGCAACGATCGCGGCCAAGGCGATTGCGGATCAGGAGCGCCAACGGGCTGAACGTAACGCCAAAGAGGTGCGCACGCTCGCACTGTCGTTTATGCTCGATGTTGCGGACAAACTTGAGAATCTGCGCGGAGCCACAAAAACACGCGAAGGTGTTTTACGAACTGCAAAGGACTCGTTGGCTCGACTTGCGGCCGAACCGGGAGCATCCGAAGATGCCCAGCTTCAGAAGGAGCTATCAGATGCGTGGGCACGAGTTGGCGCGATCGAAGGCGGGCTGTATCTTCCGCGCGTCGGCACTGTCGCCGCGAGCGTGACCAGTTATGCCCAGGCCCGCTCGATTCGCGAAGCGCTCCTGGCAAAAGCTCCCAATGATCCACAATTGCTCGCGGCCATGGCTGCAAGCCGGCGGCACACTGCTCAGGGTTTACAGCGTCAGCGCAAGTTTGACGAAGCAAAGGCGGAGTTTGACAACGCGCTGGCAGATCTGAACAAGGCGATTACCGCCGCGGGAACCAGTGAGTTCGCGCTTGAACTCGCGGAGAAGAAACTTACAGCACGCACAGACCTCGCCGATCTGGCAAAGGTTCGCGCGGCAGAATTGCGTGATGCAGAGAAATCGCCAGCAATGACTGCGGAAGCGATGACTGTCTACAGCGAAGTAGAGAGTTATTGGAGCGACCGTTTGAAGCTCAATCCTGCGGATGAGAAAGCGGCTCGCGCACTTGGAGTGGTGCGTGACAAGAAAGCTCAGACGCAGGTGGCGCTTGGTCGCAGTCTAATGGCAGCGATGGCCGCGGCCATCAAGGCCGACAAACCCGATGACGCGAAGGTGCTTGCGGCACGAGCGAAAACTGCATTTGAAACAGCCCGCGACCTGGCCGAGGCGGCAAGTGCCGACTTCGCGAGGTTGACGGTCGAGCAGCCCGCGAATCGTCAGCTGAAGCGCGATCAGTACATTGCTGTGTACAACGTAGGCGATGCCAATATGCGCCTCGCAGAGCTGGTCTCTGATGCTGCTGAGAAGAAGTTGCTGCCGGTTGAAGCTCAAGATGCGGATGCAATCAACGAACTGGCGCTTGCGAAGTTCAGAGAAGCTCTTGAAATTGCGGATCGACTTGCCAGCGCTGATGATTCCAACCTGGAAGCTCTTCACGATGTTGGATTGGCGTTGAACAAGGTGGGGAACCCGCTTCGCAGCCTCAATCGAATCGACGAAGCCGCGATTGTCTTTGAGCGTTCATTGGCGTTGCGAGAGGATCTCAACAAGAGTGACCCGACCGATCAGCATCTCAAAGATCTGGCGGTAGGACAATACAAACGCGGCGAGATACTGGAGCTTTCATCCGATCGGACGACGCGCAGCCAGGCGCAGCGAATCGCTGACCTCACCAAATCTGTTTCTATGTATGAAAAGGCTCTGGAAACCTATTCCAAACAGAGCGATGCCAAGCTTGAAGTAAGGCCTGATGATGTTAAGTTGGTGAGGGAATCACTCGCCAGGGCACGCGAAAAGCTCGGAAAACTGCAGGTTGGCGGCTGAAATGGTCCGAGAACCAGTCAAATTAGTCTTGTTTTTACGAAGCAAACAAGGTACGCTATGGCGTTCACCAGCGGCGGATGCAGCGGAGAGATCGGCGATCGGTGTATGTGGTGAACATCGCGCCGGAGAGAAAGAGAGCTTGTATGGGTTGCGTTGCAGTTCTGGGGCTTCGTGGTAGTTCGCGCACGCTTGCGTTGATCGCTGGCGCGGCGATGAGTGTGTGCGCACTTCACGCGGCGAACGCGGCGGATGTTCCAACATCGTGGCTTGCTGCGACCTCAAACAACTGGAGTGTTACCTCGGCATGGTCGGCGGGCACGATTCCTGACAACGGTGTTGATAACTTCCTCGTAACGATTGGCGCGGTGGGAGGCCCTTATGTTGTCACGCTCGATATTACTCCAACTATCAAGGACCTGACACAGAACTCCGCGGATGCACGGCTGGAATTGCAATCTAATCTGCTGACAATCAATCGCGATTTCACAATCACTAACTCTCGCGTGCAATCCACAGCTCGCGCCGGACAGTTAGATGTCACTGGCACCGCCCGACTGAACAACGCCCACTTTCATGAGACGCGAATGGTGAGCCACGGAACCCTGATCTTCGAAGGGTCCGGCAATAATGACATCTGTGACACCGAGATCGACCATGAAGGCGCGATCATGACGTGGAACGATAACGGAACAATTACCCTCGACGACGGGGCTATCGGTGCGCGTCTCATCAACGGCGTTCCTTCAACTTTCACCATTACCGGTGATGGCACCATGATGGCAACATTGACGCCGCTTGGCACATTCGAAAACCGTGGCATCACCCGCAAGAACGGCGGCACGGGTGTGACATTCATTGATGGCGTCGAACTCGATAACACTGGGACCATTGAAGTTCAGACCGGCACATTCCGGGTGGCGGATACGGCTCAGTATGACCTTCCAAATCAGAAACTCACGGGCGGGAAGTGGAGTGTTTCGAACAACGCAACGCTTGACTTCCTGACCCAGACGATTACTAAGAACGGTGCAGACGTCACGCTTGATGGCGTCAGTTCGACGTTTACTCAGATCAACGGTCTGAGCGAGAACTCCCTCGGCGGCAAACTCACCGTCACAGGTTGCCGGGTCTTCAATACTACGGGCTCGTTCACAAATAACGGCACACTCACAGTCGGAACCGCTTCAGAATTCAAGATCGCAACCGGCGGGACTATTACGTCTGGTGTCGGAAGCACGCTTGACCTTGCTGGCAAGTTCATCGTTGATGGCCCGGCAGTGACCACCCTCGCAGGTTCAAAGCTCACATTGCGAACTGGCGGGCAGTATGTCGATGGCCTGAACAACAATCTCCTTGCTGGGTTCAATACGATTGGCTCTGGCGGAACTTTTGAAACTGTCGGTGTCAACTACACATTCTCGAGCGGGCCAACTGCCCTCACAATCGCCACAGGCGGGAGGCTCAACATCGGTCGCGCTGGTGTTGGGAATAGCTCAACCGTCACCGTTACTGGCTTGACTGACTACCAGGTTGGCAGCATTCTCGATGTCGTAAACGGAAGCATTGTCATTACCGGCGGCCTGGTGCAGCGCGGTGGTCTGCGGGGCAGCGGCACGGTTCAAGCCGATGTCATTTCATTTGGTGCAATCGCCCCCGGCGCTTCACCTGGTATTCTCACGATCGACGGAAATCTGGAAGTCACGCAAGATTCCATCTACGAGTGCGAACTTTCAGGATCTGGACTCACTGGCGAATACGATGTGCTGAATATCACTCAAGCCGTCAATTTCGGCTCGGGCGCGTTTGCTGGCACATTCAACCTCGAACTGCTTCCCGGATTCCAGGCAGTCCTGGGTCAACAGTTTGATGTCATGAGATTCGCGGAACGCTCCGGCCAGGGCTTTGCAATCATCAACGGCCTGAATACTTCCAACTACGGTTTTGTTGCTCAATTCACACAGCAGAACACCTACCGCCTGACAGTTGTTCGCGTTCCAGCTCCGGGTGCTGCCGCACTTCTTGGGCTTTCCGGACTGCTCGCGACACGTCGTCGTCGCTGAGTTTCATAACTTCCAAGTGGCATCATGCCGTCCTACTCTGGCGGCATGAGTCTTGTCGTCACTGGAACCGTCGGAACTGATTCTGTTTTCCTGCCAACCGGCCACGCCGATCGCGTGCTGGGCGGCTCTGGTGTCTACTTCGCCGCCGCGGCGGCTTTGTACACCCCCGTCCGATTTGTAGCAGTGGTAGGGGACGATTTTGAGGAGAAAAACCTCAACTTCATTCGCTCGCTTCGCAATGTGGACTCGTCCGGCCTGGAAGTGCGAAAGGGCGGCAAGACATTCTATTGGGCAGCGAAATATTCCGAGGACATGAACAGCCGCGAGACGTTGACAACGGAACTGGGCGTGCTTGCGGAAGACCTGCCGCCAATTCCGGAGAGTTACCGCGATTCCCGTTTTGTGTTTCTCGCCAACATGCACCCCGGCAACCAGCTCAAACTGATGCGAAGCTTTCCCAACCGCATGCTTGTAGTCGCGGACACGATGGATCTCTGGATCAACGTCGCACGGTCAGATCTTGAAGAGCTGCTCAGAGCGGTCGATGGATTGGTGCTGAACTTTGATGAAGCCGAGCTGCTGACTGGAACCAAGAACAGCGTTGCCGCCGCTCGCAAGCTTTTGGCAATGGGTCCGCGATTTGTGGTGGTCAAGAAGGGCGAACATGGATGCATGATTGCCTGCCGCGATGGGTCTACAGATTCGATCGCTGCGCTGCCTGCATTCCCAACTGAGAAAGTCATTGATCCAACTGGCGCGGGCGATACCTTTGCCGGTGGCTTCATGGGCTATCTTGCAAGTCTTAAATCCCAAAGTGTTTCCCGCGGAGACAAGCTCCAGCTTTCAATGCCAACACTGCGGCAGGCGCTTGCGTACGGAACAGTGACCGCAAGTTTCACAATCGAAGAATTCAGTCTCAATCGATTCAAGAGTCTCTCTCGCGCTGAAATCGATGCGCGGTACAAGGAATATGCGGAGATGGTTCGCGTCTGATCGCGATTCAAAAGGAAAACTCATGGCAACTATTACCGTTTTTCAGCATGGAGTCATGGGTCCTGGCCGCTTCGGTGTAACCCTGCGCGATCTGGGATTCAAGCTCGATATTCGTAAGCCTCATCTCGCATCCACCGAAGGCGGATCGCCTGTGCCTTCTGACCTCGATAATGTGGGCGGAGTGCTTGTGCTGGGTGGCTCGCAGAACGTGACCGACATTGGAACCTATCCCTGGATGCAGGCCGAAGCAGAGTTTCTGAAAAAGGCTCACGAGAAGGGACTTCCCGTCATCGGTCTCTGCCTGGGCGCGCAGCTGATTGCACACGCTCTTGGCGGGCAGGTTGCGTACAAGGAAGGGAATCCCGAGCTGGGATTCGTCCCGGTCTCGCTGACAATCCCCGCGCAGACTGAGACCATTCTCGCAGGTATTCCATGGAATCACCAGCAGCCGTTCAGCTGTGAGCAGGAGGTTCGTACGCTTCCTCCAGGCGCGACGCTGCTGATGACCAGCAAGAACACCAAGCACGTCGCGTTCAAGGTCGGCATCCGCACCTACGGATTCCTCTTTCACCCCGAGTGCGATCGCCCACTCCTTGACACGATGTGGAATATGTCGAGCGCGTGGTTTCCCAAACTTGGTACTAGCGCTGCCGCAATCTCGCAGCAGACCGATGCCAACTATGCCAACTTCGCCCGCGTTGCCGATCGGCTCGCATTGAACGTTGCAACATACTGCTTCCCGAATCGTCAGCTACTGTCTGCCTGAATGCCTTCCTTCAAACTGGAAGTTCCGGAAGATTTCCTGCTCGCCCGCGATCTGTGCAGCTACGGGTATTTTCTGCTTGCGCCCAATCGCTGGGATGTGCAAAATCAGGCATTGTCGCGGCCATTCCTTTTAAACGACCGACACTGTTTGGTGTGCATCACCCAGCCGCGAAAGCAGCTGGTTGTGGAACTTTCTCGCACCTTGAAAGCGCGCGAACGGGCCGAGCTTGTGAGCCAGGTTTCAAGAATGCTTCGGCTGGATATGACGACCGAAATGGTCAAACAGTTTCACAAGGCGGACCCACGCTGGAAGAAAAGCGGGAGGGCAAGGCTCATGCGATCTCCCACGCTCTTTGAGGATGTGCTCAAGACTGTCATGAGTTGTAATGTGACCTGGCAGGGAACGGTTGGTATGAGTCGCCGCATGTGTGAGGTTCTTGGCGAAGGCGCTGGCGAAGACAAGACGTTTCCCGAGCCCTCGCGCATTGCCGCGTGTCGAGCTGCGTACTTGCGGACGCGCTGTCGTCTTGGGTATCGCGATGAGCGCGTGGTGCAACTGGCAAAGCTGTGGCAACGCGGCGCGGTCAATGAGTGCTGGATGACTGATCCAGCTACCACAGACGATGAACTGCACGAATACCTGATTGAACTCCCGGGAATCGGGCCATATGCCGCCGCCAACATCATGCAGTTGCTCGGTCGATATGGAAGGCTTCCATGCGATACTGAAGCGGTGCGGCATGGCAAAAGTGTTCTCGGCTTCACAGGCAGCAGTGCGAGTATCGCGCGTCAGGTGCGCGGACATTTTGAGCCAATGGGCCAATGGAAATTCTTGAGTTATTGGCTTGAACTCTGGGTTAATTACGAGAAAACACGCGGGCCAGCCTGGACGTGGAAGCCGGAGAACTGAACCCATGTTTGTGTGAACGTTCACAACCGATCAGGCCGCCTTGCGAGATGAGCCCGAACTGATCCATTGGTCGCACATTCTCAGCAACGTTGATTGATTTACCGGCTTTGTTGCATAATCATCGCAGCCCGCGGCCAGACAGCGTTCTCGATCTCCGGTGAGTGCGTGAGCCGTCAGTGCAACAATGGGCACCAGCGAGCCACGCTTTCGCAGCTCGGCAGTCGCCGCATATCCATCCATCTCCGGCATCTGCATGTCCATGAGGACCAGTTGAAATGGCATCGCCGATCGAACCGATGCCTCGTAGGCCTCAAGCCCCAGCTTCCCATTCTCGGCAAGTTGAACTTTTGCGCCCGCTTTCGTCAGATGGTGGATGATCAGCCGCTGGTTGTCAAGTCCATCCTCAACCAGCAGAATCCTGCTGCCAACAAGATTCGTTGTGTCAGTCTTTGTGGTGATTGGCATCGGCGCGGATCTTGGCCCGCATTCTTTGTGGAATTTCACTCCGTTGAGCGAGCCTGTGCTCACGACGAGCGTGAAGGTGCTCCCCGCACCTGGAACGCTGGTGACGAGAACGTCGCCGCGAAGAAGGTTTGCTAACCGGCGAGCGATGACCAGCCCCAATCCGGTGCCGCCAAACCGCCGGCTCATCGTGTTGTCGGCCTGTTCAAAGGCGCGGAAAAGCTTGTTTACTGAGTCAGCGGACATTCCAATTCCGGTATCGATTACCTTGATGATAAGTTCGCCATCGGAATCGGTGACGCGTGCCGAGGCCCGAATCGTGACCGAGCCTTCCGGGGTGAACTTTAGCGCATTTGAAACCAGATTCAGGAGAATCTGACGTAAACGCATAGGGTCACTGTTGATCGTTTCCGGAAGCGGAGTTTCGTATTCGATTTCCAACCGGAGGTTTTTGGATGTTGCACGCGGCAGCATGAGCGCGTGTACATCCTGCAGCAACTCCCGTGGCGAGCAAGGCAGTTGCTCCACCGACATTTTGCCCGCTTCGATTTTCGAGATGTCCAGAATATCGTTAATAAGAGAAAGAAGGTGTTCGCCCGAGCGCTGGATCGTCCCGATTCGCTGGACTTGTTGTTCATTGGTCTGGTCGGGTTCGCTAAGCAGTTCTGCGTTTCCAATAATGGCCGCCATGGGTGTGCGGATTTCGTGGCTCATGTTTGCGAGGAAGTCACTCTTTGCGCGGCTCGCTGCCTCGGCGGCGTGCATCGCGTTTTCCAGGTCCGCAGTGCGAATGCGTACCTTATCAAGCAAGGTGTTATTGAGTTCCTGCATTTCAGTTTCACGCGCCTGAAGGCTTGTCCGCATGGATTCAAAGGCGAGCGCGAGGCGGCCAAGCTCATCACCGCTTGAGTCAAGCAGCGGTTCGGAGAGATCGCCCCCCGAGATCCGCTCGCTCGCAGCGCTCAGTCGCGACAGTCGTCTGGTCAGACTGTTGATTCCCAGCAGCGTCAGGAAAAAACTCGAAATGCCCGCGCCAGAAAGAACTCCGACGATCATCATTCCCTTGCGGTTGATCTCAGCGTTGAGCTGATCTGTGGAGGTAGCAATAAGCACACGCCCGATCGGAGCAGAAACATCCTGATTCGTTTCAGCAGGAACAAACTCAAGATCCGTGCCGCTTAAGTCACTGTTTTCTGTGGCTGTGACTGGCTTGATCATTGCAGCACCCAGCGAATAGCCAGCAAACACCATTGATGTTACTGTGTCAGGCAGGACAAGAGTCTGCGCCGGTGAGTGTCCCGCTTCGGCGAGCAATTTTCCCTTCGGAGTTTCGATTCGCACATAGAGCACTCCATCTCGATGTTGCCACGCTGACGCCAGACGACTCAGTTCTTTCTTGTCGCCGGTCATGGTTGCAAGATTAGTGGCCATGGCGAGGCTCTCTGCCATTCTCATAGCCACACTTGCGTGCTGAGCAGTCAGGTATGTCTTGGTCTCGCGGATGATCAATAGACTTGTGGACGAAAGAACGGCAACGGCAATGCCCACGAACGCAAGCAGCGTCTTGGAACGGATACTCCAGCTTGAAATGCCGCGAAAAAGCAACGCTGTTACTCTCCCTTGAAGACAGTTGCGGCGGAACCTACCACCGTTGGCGGTAACACGATGTCCAACCGTTCAGCCACCACCGTATTGACGTATGTACGCATGTCGGGGGGTATGACGCGATCATCACCATCGCCACCATTTCCGGGAGCAGGCCTGAATGTTGCCGCAGCCTGCCGTCCCTGATCCGTTGGAGTTGTTCCAACCCCGATGATCGCGCCAGCACGGACAAACGCGGGAGAGAATCCAAACACTGGCACCGTTTGGCGCAGACTTTCAAGCAGCAGCGTTTTGATAGTGGCCACGTCATAGAGCGACGAGTCGGGATAGGTCCACACGAGATCGATCTTCAAGTCAAACATCCGGGTGATCGCGTCGGAAATACTGGCTTCTTTGTCCACCGCGATTGCCTCAATCGTCCATCCTGAGGGAAGCGCTGCACGCATTCCGTCCACAGCCTTCTTTCCACGGGCGGTATCGCTGCGATAGAGCACTCCAAGACGGCGGACTTTGGGAAGCGCGCTTGAGATAAATGCGACCTGGGCTGCGTGCGGACAGTCCATGCTGATGACTGTCGTTGTCCGCGAATCAAAGACGCCGGCTGCCGTTGGGTCGGAAACCATCGCGCACGTCAGCATGTTTGCAGCTGGAATCGCGGCCTTCACACTCGCTGCTGCTTCGCTGCCAATGGCAAAGAACCCAGTGGAGGGATCGCCCGCCGCCTTTGAAAGAACATCTGCTGTGGCATCAGCGAGCGCCAAGGTCTGCGACTGAATGCCTCCGGGTAGCGACGAAATAAATGATGCTTCTGCCAGCTTGAATGGCTCTACTTCTTTAGACCTCACGATGATAACGCGAGTCGCACCGGTGTCTGTTACGTCTGCCAGACTTGAAGCATTCCCGCTGCACGCGGCAAGGGCTACAAGCGCAATCCCCACCTGGAGGTTTGCAAGTCGAGGCAGTGATTGAACGCATCGTAACGTCATGGCTGTGCAGCGAGAGAAAGACCTAGAACTGAACGCGGACAGTGGTAAAGAGTGTGCGGCCTGGAGTTTCGTGAGTAGTGAACGCACCGAGGGGAACGACCGCAGTGCCCGTTCGATCGAATACATCATTCATTCCGAGCTGAAGCTCAGTGTTCTTGCAGACTTTGTATGAGACCGAAAGGTCAAGACTGTGAATCACAGGAATGCGATTGTCGGGAGATTCTCGATGGGTCGTACTGGTAAATCCATAGTTCGCGTTCAGCGTCCAGTCCTCACCGATTGCGGTTCGCCCAAGAACCCCGACTTTGAGTTGTGCCGGGTAATACGACCGAGTTTCCTGTCCGGAATACTCTGTGTCGAAGCCGTTCCATGCGACATAGGCCGATGCTTTGTCGCGATCGTGATAATACGAGAGCTCAAGCTCCGCACCGTATGCTTCAGCGCTTCCGGTGTTGTCGTAGTACGACACAGCGGCTGGTGGTGCAATGACGTCACTGAATCCTGCAACATCTCGCAGTATCTGATAATACGCATCAGCGCGAAACACCCAGCCGTCGCCGAGCTCTCCGGTGTAGCCCATTTCAAACGAATACATCTGTTCGTTATGAGCGTTCTGATTTCCGGTGGTATCGAGTGAGGTAATAAATGGCGGATATCCCGGCGGAGGCGGGTACGACGAGGATAGATTTCGAAGTCCGATAGAGGGTGCGCGGAAGGCTTTAGCAACACCCGCTCGCAAGGTATGGTGCGCATCAGCATCAAGACTGTAAAGAGAGGTAAAGCGACCTGACCAGTCGTTACCTGTACCCGAATAGGTGTCGCCACGAAGCTGGCCTTCAAGCGCGAATCTCTGTGCGATCTGCCAGCGGTCTGTTACAAACACCCCGCCCCAGGCTTCGCTGAACGGGTCGCCGACCAGGGTGACTTGCTGCGGATCGTTGCCGGTCACATCGATATGTGTGAAACGGACATTTCCGCCAATCGAAATCTGGTGATTGTCGCCCGCCTTGAAGTTGAGCTGACCTTCGATGTCGTGCTCAGCAAGGGAAGATCTGATCAAGGCTGGATTTTCATAAGCAGTCAGGTTGGTGTACCACTGAATGTGTCCGGCCATGTCCGGGCTGAACGTATGTTCCAGTCGTGCAAACATCCTTTCGGTGTCGTAGCGGCCATCGCGCGTGGGCATGTATCCCACGAACTCATTTGGACCGCGTTCCTGATGTGATTGAGCAAAGCCAAATCTCAGCTTTGTATCCGAATCAATTCCATAGACGCCCTCGCCATCGAACTTGGTCCCACGCTGAAAGTCCTGAGAGGTAAATGTCTCGTTGCTCAATGCATCCTGAGATGTTTCAAGATCCTCATAGCCTGCTGAGAGTCGCCAGCTGAAATCTTTCGTGCCGCCGCCCCAGCGGAATTGTGGCCAAAATCGTCATGGGTACTGCGCTGGCGTGG
>CAZAEQ010000022.1:0-75060 GCA_964484185.1 uncultured Phycisphaeraceae bacterium | reverse complement strand
CCAGTGAGAACTGCGATGTCATCGAGCATGGCCTTGCGGCGATCGCCGAAGCCTGGAGCCTTGACTGCACAGATCTTGAGGACGCCGCGGAGCTTGTTGACGACGAGAGTGGCGAGAGCTTCACCTTCGATGTCTTCAGCGATGATGAGGAGGCTGGCGCCCGACTCAGCGATCTTGCCGAGAATGGGGAGCAGGTCTTTGGCGCTGTTGACTTTCTTTTCGCTGATCAGGATGTACGGCTGATCGAGCACGCACTCCATGGTCGCGGCGTTGGTGACGAAGTGAGGAGAGAGGAAGCCCTTGTCGAACTGCATGCCTTCAACGAGTTCAACTTCGGTCTTGAGGCTCTTGCCTTCTTCGACGGTCATGACGCCGTCTTTGCCAACCTTCTCCATGGCATCGGCGATGATCTGGCCGATTTCTTCATCGTGATTGGCGGAGCAGGTGCCGACCTGGGCGATTTCCTTGCTGGTTTCGACTTTCTTGCTCATCTTCTTGAGTTCGTCAACGACGGTCTCAATCGCAGCGTCGATGCCGCGTTTGATGAGGTTGGGGTTTGCACCCGCGGTGATGTTCTTGAGGCCTTCTGAGTAGATGGCTTCTGCGTAGATTGTGGCGGTGGTCGTTCCGTCGCCGGCATCTTTGGATGCGCGGCTGGCGACTTCCTTCACCATCTGAGCGCCGAGGTTCTCGTATTGATCTTCGAGTTCGACTTCCTTGGCAACGGTCACGCCGTCTTTGGTGACGGTGGGCGAACCGAAGCTTTTCTCAAGGACAACCACGCGGCCGGATGGACCGAGGGTGACTTTGACAGCTTGGGCGAGTTTCTGAACGCCGCGGAGAATGCGCTCGCGGGCGTCGGTGTTGTAAGCGATCATCTTTGCCATGTGAATAGACCTTTCCTGGGGTGATTAATCTGTTGAATGTGTTTGAACGCGATTCGGCTTAGCCTTCGATCACTGCGAGGATGTCCTCGGGATCAACGAAGAAGAGCTTGAGTTCGCCGATTTCGATTTCGTTGCCGCCGTATTTGGAGAGAAGGACGCGGTCGCCCTTTTTCACGCCAACGGGGATGCGACTGCCGGTCTTCATATCGAGCTGGCCATCGCCAACCGCTTCGACGATGCCGGTGACAGACTTCTGCTGTCCGGCTTCGGGCAGATAGATGCCCATGTCGGTCTTGGTCTTGGCCTCATCGCGCTTGATGAGGATCTTGTCGCCCAAGGGCTTGATTGACGTCTTAACAGGTGACTTTGCCATACGAAAACTCTCCGGGGAAACGAGACACACAAAGGCACGAATGAGAGCGATCCCACTGCGTGCACGAAAATCTGATTTTCTGCGCCACCCTTTGCTCACGCAAAGTTTGGGGGAATGACTCCTGTGCCGCCTGGCCATCTGCCCTTGTAGAACCGGACGAGCGCCCGGCGCAAGACTTCAAGCATGATTTCCAAGTCGTCGACGCCCTTGGGTCTGTCAACCACCGAGAATGCACCAGCGCGGAGCGCTGCCGTCATTTCGCGGCAATCGTCCCGCCCACCCAGACCACGCTTGATCACCACGGTTGGTGGCGGCGAATCCAGACGAGCGAGCAACTCAAGGAGCCGAATCCCGGCATCGTCAGTCATGGCATCGCCACGACCATCGAGCGGGATTGCGAGATCGACCACTGCGAGATGGATGGGAATGCTCTTGATGAGAGCAGACGCTTCCTTGCCGCAGCGGGCGGTGTGAGAGGCAATCCCCATTGGTTCAAGCAGTCTTGGGAACCGCTCAACCCAGGGATCTGGCCGCCAACCTGCACACGAAAGGAGCAGGTTAAATCGGGTAGCTCCAAGTTCCGACGGTTCAGCGTTCTGGCCATACCGGCCAGAGTCCGAATCGGTAGAATGAAGCCGCGAAACTCTCACGAGGTGACAATGGCAAATGGGATGCCGGAAGGAGGACGCCAAGCAACCCTGCTCTAGTCGATCAAAAAAGGGGTTCTGAGCCGGAAGGGGCCTGCCTCAACAGGACAAAAGGGTCGCTGGATGCCAATTCGGCAGGTTGGTCTCACATCTGTTATGGAATGACAACACCTACATCTCAGACCCAGAGGCGTGTGCTGGTACACTCTCGGGCACATGGAGGGTTGCGGATGGAACCAGTGACAATTGGGTTTTTGATTGCCTGTCTTGGCCTTGTCGCCATGAGTGTCTGGTTGTTCGTAGCTCGAAGCAAACTGATCGTCGAGGCCGGCGCTGTAACAGCTGCGATGTCGCGACTGGAACAAGATGTTGCGACCGCCCGCGGCGAAGTAGAGAGAGTGCGAGCCGATGCAAGGGCACGCGAAGCCGAAATTACCACCAAACTCGATTTGCTTTCGGCTGAAAAAATGAAGATTGGCGCGGATCGAGCCAGACTGGAAGCTGAGCTCGAAGGCCAATCGCGTGTGCACCGTGCAGAATTGAGCGATGTCAGTGCTTCCGCGGAACAATCACATCGCCATCTCCGCGAGATGTTTGAAGCGGAGCTCAAGAGCGAAAAGGAAGGTTTCGAACAGCGCTTTGCATCTTTGAAGCGAGAGGCCGAAGCCAGGAGTGCGAGCGAGCGTGAGACGCTTGAGGCAGAACGGCGTGTGCTGAAAGATGAAATGACACGGCTGGAGACTCGCATTCGCGAACTCAACGAGCAGACACGAGCCGCGTTCAGCAGTGCAGCGCAGCAGGCGCTTGCACATGCGAATACTGAACTGGTGAAAATGGCGGAGGCCAAACTGGGCGCGCAACACGCGGCGGCGACGGCGGACATGGAAAAACGGCAGGCAGCGGTTGAGGTGATGGTGAAACCCATTGGGGAATCACTCAAGAAGACTGAAGAAAAGCTGGGCGAGATCGAACGCGAGCGAGCAGAGTCATTTGGAAAGCTGAGCGAACAGATCCGGGGGGTAAGCGAATCGAACAACTCACTGCGAGACCAGACTGGGAAGCTGGTGGGCGCGCTGAAACGACCAGAGATCCGTGGCCGATACGGCGAAATTCAATTGGAACGGCTTGTCGAGCTTGCTGGGATGACCGCTTACGCCGATTTCAATACGCAGCACTCCACCCGCGATTCCGGCGGCAATCTCCTTCGACCTGACCTGATTGTCACTATGGCAAATCAGCGAGAAATTGTGGTAGATGCCAAGACCAACATCAGCTCGTATCTGGACGCGATTGATGCGCCCGATGCTGACAAGCGCGAGGAGTGTTTTCAACGCTTTGCGACGCATGTAGAGCAACAGATGCAATCGCTGGCGAAAAAGCAATACTGGTCCCAGTACAAAGGTTCGCCTGATTTTGTCGTCATGTTTATTCCAGGAGATCAATTTCTTGATGCGGCTCTGCGCCGGCGTCCAACGCTGATCGAAACCGCCGCGGAAACTGGAGTGATTCTGGCTACTCCATCATCGCTGATTGGCTTGTTGAAGACGGTTGCACTTGGATGGCGGGAGAAGCGGCTCGAAGATCAGGCGAAAGAGCTTTTTACGATTGGCAGCGAACTGCATGACCGGGCGGCGACTGCGTGGGAACATCTTGCAAAGGTCGGCGATGGGCTCAATAAGACGGTTGAATCGTACAACAAAGCAGTGCGATCGGTCGAAACACGACTGATGCCGACTCTGCGAAAGTTTGAAGATGCGGGGGCTAAGTCAGCGAAAGAACTGCCTGAGATACCTGAGGTTTCGGTGCGGCCACAGCAATCGGCACCTGTCCGCCCAGCATTAACTGCAAGTGCTGAACCAACCCTGCTTGATCCTTGATGGTCGCGCCTACGTCAGAGTGATGCTTACTCCTGACAACGCCGCGCTGCGAGCGGCCTGATAGTCATCGGCGATTGTCATGAGGTTGTATGTTCCCGCAACGTAGTTCAGGAGCGAGAGATTGATCTGGGCACGCCACCGCGAGGTTGTTCCGATGCCAGAAAGTCTGGTGGCAGCCTGCTGGTAGCCCTCGCCAGAGTCAAAGAGGCCGTTGCCATCTTTGTCAAGCCAGACGAAGACAGAGCGTGTTGACAGATCGTCATGTGAGAAGAAATCGACTGAGACAGTGCCGTCATGCGAGAATGTCGGCGTTGATGGGGGAAAGCTGTCGGTGTAGGGTGGCGCTACAAGTTTGATCCACGCTGTGTAGGTCGGGCCCCACTGGTGTGCGTCGACCGCCGCGAAAACAAAGGGCTGGTAACCGGTGCCCATGTTGCTGGTGGTTGAAAATTGCAGGCTGGTCACGCCTCGGAGCGTATCGGGACCGAAGAAGTAGTCAGTGATGTGAGTGTCAATCCCGGGTGTCCAGAGATGGTCGGCGTTAGCATCGTAAAACAGTGTCACTGCGCGAAGGCGATTTTGATACAGATAGTCGAGCGCGGCATCAGCCACCACCGAGAGCCGCACCTGCTGCCCAACCACAACACCATCCCGGTTGGTGTCGCTCAGGTTTGTGTAGAGTGTGGAAATCATTGCGGGCGGCGTAGACGTGGTCTGGTTGTTGATCACGATTGAAGCGATAACGACTTCACCGAACCGCTCGCTCACAGGAGCACTGAGCGAGTGGAATGGCGCAGCACAAATCTGGCCACCCAGCGTGGTTCCCGTCACGGTTGCCGACTTGGTGACATATCCCCTGGTGTCGGGCGTGCCGCCAATCCCAAAGTCCACATCGATGCCTGAGTCCCAGTAACCGTTGAAGTTTTTATCCAGGAAGAAGGTCGCATTTACGCCGCCAAAGGGGTACACAAAGGGCTCGCTTACCTTGGCGAACATCGTCACGCTCTGGAAGGGAGTCTGCTGCCCTTCGGAGTAGACAGTGACAGAAGCCCATGCGGAATTGATCGCAGGCACACCGTTGTACGACGATTGACGGAATGCTCGAGTAGTTGCCCACTGACCCTCTGTGTCAACCGCATCAGCGACGATATTGGCCCATGGATATCCCGGCCAGGAAACATCGGGGACGACCGTCACGGAGTAGCGACCGTTGATGTCAGCAACGAAATCATCACCAAGCGATTGATCGACACCGGCATCCCAGCGCAGGTTCTGGTTGCGATCAAGGAAAAAGGTCGCCGCACGCACGCCGACATCATCAGTTGCCAGCGCGGAAACCTGCACGGCGTGATCTAGAGTTAGAAATGTCTGGCTAAACTGAATATCGCTGATGACCGGGGCTGCGGAGCAAAGGGTTCTCGCTTCAAGCGATTCACACGCAAATACTTGCCTTTTCACTTGATATCTCCATTCCCTGTCCCGCACGCAGTATAGAACTGCGAAACGGAAAAAACAACGCACAACAGTTCCGTGAAACTGCTGTGCGTTGACAATTTCAGATTCAGTCAGACTTGAATATCGACGACGTGTGCGAGACCAGAGGAGCCTTCAAAGTCATTTGCGTAGATTTTCAGTTTGTATGTCCCAGTCGAGATTCCGCTGACGTCGATTGCCATCTGCCAGCGTCCATTTGTAAACGAGCCGGAAACTCGATTGGCCAGATTAGTCGATGCCTCGCCAGCGTCTATTTGTCCGTCGTTGTCAATGTCAACAAAAGCGAGGAACCGGCTGATCGAATGGTCATCGCGTGCCGTAAACGAGAAATAGACCGGTTCAGTCTGAACATCGCGCGGGTGCACCTGAATGTTCTCAAGCCATGCCGGTGAAACAATCTTCATCCAGTGCGTGGTGGTCGCGCCCCAGTTGTAATCGCCACCGTCCCAGATTCCATCCATGCCTGTGTATCGCGCTGCTGCAACAAAAGCGCGATAGTCGAAGTTCATCTCCGGCGTGACCGTGAAATCTATCCTCGCACGCCCACCGAATACATCTGGCGCAAAGAAGGAAGCTCCAAGATGCGTGTCAATTCCACGGTCCCAGCGGCCGTTAGAATTGGCGTCAAAAAAGAGCGTGACCGCCTGCAAGTCGCGCTCGCCTGCGACATCGATGGTGAATCGAACGCGGTCTCCGACCTGAAACACCGGACCATCTGGTCCACCCCACCGGCCGGAGAGATTCTCGGCCACAACATTTCGAATCCGCGGAGCGTTGTCAAAGATATTGAACGGCGTCACTCGCACTGGCCCAAAGCCGTTGGTGTGGTCGAAGCGATTGTCCGCAATCCTTGCCGCAGCGGCGATGCTCGCTCCGCCCGAAATCATCCCGCCATTAAAGGTGAGCGTGTACGCCCCACCAGAATCAATTTCCTGCGAGTAGCCGATGTCAAAATCAACGCCGCTATCCCATCGCCCATTGCCATTGTTGTCGAAGAAGAACGTCACACCTGCGGCCGAACTGGTGCCGCCCCGGAATGGCTCTATCACAATTGCTCGTACTGTAACCGGCGTTGCCTCCGGTATTGAAACCAACGGTCCTCTATGCGCGCTCACCATTGTGATAATCGGCATTCCAATCGGATAGACCGGGTGACCCAGGACGGGAGACCACTGCCCTTCGCCATCGACCGCGCCGGCGAGCAGGCTGGCGATCGATGGCCAGGATCCATCGGGCGTTAACGTAAAGCTGAATTTCCCGTTTTCATCACGTGTGAAATCATCTCCCAGTGGCTGGTCAACGAGCGGATTCCAGCGTCCGTCATTATCACGATCCATGAACAGTGATACACCTACGACTGCCACATCGTCGCTGGCCTCGACTGTGAATGAGAACGGCTGGTATGCGACAATCGGGTGTACGCCGATATCCACCGTGTCAATGACCGGAGCCGCTGACATGAATGACCGAGCTTCGAGACCTTCCATTGCGGAAAACACTCTGCGCTTCATCTTCTATCCTTTCAAAAAGCATCGTTTCGATGCCCCTCGCGTGCTTGATTTCTTTCATGTGGCCCACTGGTTTTCCACCACTCGGGCATTTTGCCGGATCGGCCGGCGGGCAGATCGCTGCCTCGACTTACATGGTCGCTCTGGCATTATACCAGATTCTCGGTCCTTTGTTCCTTAATATTCGCGGATTATTCAAGCAGGTCGTGTGGTTGTTACACAAGACTAACCCAAAAGAGGTTGTACGAACCACCCAAGTTACCGATCTTCACCTTCAGTGTGGCGGTTAACCAAGGGGCACGCGTGCAAATCATTGAATTTACTGCGACGAATACGCTCTATGCGGTCCTGGCGACCGGCGCTGCAGTTGCCGCGGTAGCTTTTGGTATTGGTCGGAGCATACTGCTCGCCCGAATCACATCTGCCGAGACGCGGCGTGGCCAGGCAGAGGAATCGGCGGGTCTCTGGCGTAGAAAAGCTGAGACAGTTGAACGTGAAGCGCAGGACGCATCATCAGAGGCGCAGAAGCAGCTCCGAGAACGTACCGATGCTCTGGCACGCATTGAAGACCAACTTTCGCGGGCACGTCGTGACGCCCAGTTCAATGAAGAAGTCAGCAAGAAAAAAGTCGCCGAACTCGAAGGTCTGGTTCGCGACAAGGACCTCTTTATTGCAGAACAGGATCGCGAGTTCCGTGAGCGAATCGCCAAGATGACTCGCGAAATGAAAGCCGTTGTCACCAAGCTGACAAACGAAGCGGCCTGAGTTCAAATCGCATGTATTACGCTGGCTTAGGAAGGGCTCCGCTCGGCGGCTCTGTATCCACACGCGTCTCATTGGGAAGCGTTGGTGGCTTCTTCAGCGCTTCAGCGCGAAGCAGATCGCTGATCGTGGGCTTACTGAGAACTTCGCCGCGGATAATGCTGTGAACTTCATCACCGGACAGTGTTTCGTACTTGATCAGCGCTTCAGCGACGCCCGTCACCGCCTGCCAATTGGCATCGAGTAACTGAGTTGCATCGGCATACGCCTCATCGACCAGGCGGCGAACCTCTTGATCAATGATCTTCGCAGTCTCGTCCGAATAGTCCTTGTCTGGAATGTACGACTCACGCGTATCCTGGCCGCTGTAACGCACGAAGCCGAGTTTCTCGCTCATGCCCCAGTCAAGCAGCATGCGCTTGGCCATCGTGGTCGCCTGATGAATATCCATCGCGGCGCCCGACGTAATGTCGTCCGTAGCTTTCTGCTCAGCAATACGCCCAGCGCACAGCACTCGCATCGTTGCGCGAATCCACTTCAGGCCATATCCCAGTCGATCTTTCTCCGGCAGCGAGAACGTCGCGCCCAGGGCTTGACCGCGCGGGATGATCGTCACTTTGTGCAATGGGTCCGCATCACGCAAGAGAGCCTGCACCACAGCATGGCCCGCTTCGTGATATGCAGTTGCGCGATTTTCTTCCTTATCAAGGCGGCGGCTCTTGCGTGCACGTCCAAAGCGAACTTTGTCGCGTGCCTCCTCAAGATCTGCCTGCTCGATAAAGTCCTTGTTGGTCATGGTCGCGGAAATCGCAGCTTCGTTAATGATCGCCGCCAGATCAGCGCCTGAGAACATGGGAGTTCCGCGGGCAACTCGCTCGAAATTCACATCTGGGCCGAGCTTTACTTTGCGGGCGTGGACCTTGAGGATTTCAAGACGACCTTTAACATCCGGCAGCGGCACTGTGATCTGACGATCAAAGCGACCCGGCCGAGTCAATGCAGGATCAAGCACATCCGGACGATTGGTGGCGGCAATCACGATCACGCCATCAGTCGTGTTAAACCCGTCCATTTCTACCAGAATCGCATTGAGCGTCTGTTCGCGTTCATCGTGTCCGCCCGACGAATACCCGCCGCCGCGGCGACGACCGACCGCATCAATCTCATCGAGGAAGATGATACAAGGAGAAGATTCTTTTGCAGTCTTGAAAAGATCGCGTACGCGCGAGGCGCCCACGCCGACGAACATTTCCACAAAGTCTGAACCGGAAATCGAGAAGAATGGCACATCCGCCTCGCCGGCGATAGCCTTGGCCAGCAGCGTTTTGCCGCAGCCAGGTTCGCCGCCAAGCAGCACGCCGCGTGGAATGCGGCCACCCAGGCGGGCAAACTTCTTTGGGTTCTTCAGGAATTCAATGATTTCGCCAACTTCGTCTTTGGCTTCTTCAATACCCGCAACATCGCTGAACGTCACGCCCGAGACTTCCTTACTGAAAGTACGGTGACGGCTCTTACCGAAGTTGCCGAGCATGCCGCCGCCAGCACCAGCGTTTCGCAGGCCGCGCGCGACGAACATCCAGATGATGACCATGATCAAAACGACTGGCCCGAAGAAGTACAGAATCGGCAGGAGATAGGAAGTCCCCTCAGAGTTGTAATCGCCTCCGGTGACCTCCTTGACTGTGTTGACCGTCACTTCTCTGGTGGCCGCGTTGAACGGAATATACGCACTGCCCTCTCCGCCGGGAACATCCGGCCCTTTGATCTTCATGACCACCGATTCGTCGGTCACTTTGATGGAGCCGGGGAGAATCATCTTCTGCTCATACCGATTGCCGAATTCCTTGAGCGTGATCTTTTCGCCTTTGGTGGCGTTCGAGAACATCGCCACCAGCAGGAGCGCGACAACCATCACTGCAACAACGCCAAAAATTCCACGACTCGGCGACGGCGCACCTGGCACTACCGGCCCATTTGGCTTCTTTCCAGAACCGTTCCCCTTTGGGCTTTGCGGCTCATCTGCCATCAGCATTGAATCAGGAAATGTGTTTTTCGAATCGAGTGTTTCAGACATGGCTTTTGATGTTCCTGCCTTATTATTCGGCAAGTTGCTACCAAGGATGCGGGGAATTTCATCGTTCCCAGTAAAGTCCATTGAACTACCGTTCACCTTGCTAAAGGTTAGGCCCCTCGAAGGCGATCTTTGCGCTCTCGTTGCCGCGAAATCTGAGCTAAACGTCAAGCTTTGATGCCCAACAGTCGTCGTACGTTACCAGTCAGCTCGAAGTTCACCCACGATATCCCGGGACATCCGCCCCACCGCCGCACGCTGGCCGACTTCGAGGCGTTCACCTGTGCCGCGGGTTGGCACGAACGTGTCAACCCCCGCAAAGCGGCGGCGGCTTACCAATACCTTGCCCGAACGATTATCACGCAGGTCGAAATCGATGACAACGGTCACCGCCATCTCCTGAACCAGCCCTGAGTCGGGGTCTGCGGAGAGTTTCTTCATTTCGATCGACCTCACCACACCCGAAAGGGTGGCATCGGCGTGCTCGGCGTCGGTCACCGCCCAAGGGGTCATCCGCTGCAGTTCCTTGATCACGGCCTCAGTGATGTCGACTGGTAATTCGGGGGTGTATGTGTAATTGTCAAAGATCGGCACGGTGACAGTTTTGATATCCGCCCCGAAGGTTGATTGAAAGGAATACCCGTCTTTTGGGTCAGTGGCACAACCACCTGCCGCCAGAAGTGCAGTTAACAGCAGTGTTGCCATGCCTCGCATCAGCCGGGCTCCTTCGCGGTTGCAGGCTTCTCTTCGGCCGGCACGGTGGGTACCACTACCTCTTCGGCTGGTTTGACTTCAGCAGGTTTGGGCAACCATCCCTTTGCATCCATGAGATCGATCGCCCGCCCTGCGGAAATTGTGCCGGGGTGCTTTTGCACCAAACGACGCAACGTGAGGCGAGCAGATGGATCATCTTTTTTCACGAGATACCAATTGGCCGTGTCCAGCATCGACGCGGCCGATGACTCATCCAGTCGCGCCATCAGGGCGTCAGAAAGGCCAGCCTGCTCTGCTTCGAGCGGATACTTCCCTGAATATTGATCTACGAGGTCTTTTGCCTCGATTAACCCCGATGCATCGTACTTCGGGCCTTTGAATTTGGCGATATTCGCAAATACGCGCCGCTGCATGGCCTTGGAACGGTCCGGGCTGTTTGGATAGTTGATCAGGAAGATGTCGTAGCTTTCAGCGGCAAGCGCCAAGTCACGTTCGCGGTAATAAAAGTCTGCAAGTTCCAGCATGGCCGCCTCGGCGAGTTTGCTGCCCGGCATGCGCTCGTTGATTCGAACGAGCATTTCTTCACCAAGCAGCGAAGCGTCTTCAATGCGCCAGCCAAACCACCACTTCCGGTCAAGCCCGTTAACGTAACGCTTCGCGATTTCAAACTCGCGTTCCATTGCCGAGACAAATTCCGGCGTCGCTGCAAATTCCCTTACGATCATCTCGTAGTCATACAGCGCCTCGTACTCATCTTCAATTGCTACAAGCGCATCGCCGCGGACCAAATAGGCTTCGGGAAGATACACATTGTCCGAGGTCTGATATTCCTCGATCCAAGCGTTGAGCAGGTTGATCGCTTTCTTGGGCTCACCGCTTGCCACTGCAGTGCGAGCTTCAAGAATAATTGCCTCATCTGTTCCCGGCGCAGGAGCTTGCCCGGGCTTCCAACCGGCGGCATCGTCGAGCTTGAGCTCGGTGCTTTGCGCAAGCGTTGTCAGAGATGAGGCTGACACGAGTGTAAGTGCAAGTACGGGAGCAATCCTTCGCAGCATGCGGAGAGGATAGCGGTACAAAAGCACCGATGCCATCAGGCAGAATCAATCTGTCGAAGCAGATTCACCCCTTCTTATCGCGGAACGCCTTGATTACTTCGGCTTCCTTTGCAGGGTCCATTTGTCGAGTCAATCCGGCCTGCAGTTTCTCTTCCACGCCGTTGTACCATTCCATCGCGGCCCTGGCAGTCTCTGAGACGGGCCGGAATTTGATTCCTGCCGCAAGGGCTTTCTTGATGTTGCGCTGATGGAATCCGGCCGCCTCGCCAGCAGGCGGAATCCAAAGCGGGAACGTGCCCGGATTGACTTTTTGCTCCTCCAGGAAATCGGCGGGAATGAAGACTGGCGAAGACTTTGAACCGGTGCCGGCAATGCAGCCATCCACGAAACTCTTCATCGTCAATGTGCTGGCCGGGCCAGTGGCATTGAAAATGCCCATAATCTTGTGTTCAGCACAGTGCACAACAAAATCTGCCAGATCTCGAACGTCGATAATCTGTATCGGGTCTGTCTCAGATCCGGGGACGATCATTTCTCCGCCCTTGCTGGCGCGAACTGGCCAGTACAAGAACCTCGCGGAACTATCTCTCGCTCCGACGATAAACCCGGCCCGCATGCTGGTCACGCGACCCGGCATCGCCGCTTCCGCGGCGGCCTCGCACGCCGCTTTTCCCGCTCCGTAATTCTCAAACTGCGCGCCGAACTCTTCAGTGTCAGGACTGCTAAGCGTCGCAAGTCCATCAGATTCGTCCTTGTCAGCTACATTGTTCTTGGCGTATACAGACAAAGTCGAAATGAAGATGTATTGACCAATTGCCGGTGAGAGCAGTTCAGCGCTCGCTCTGGCTATGCGAGGGAAATATGCGGATGTATCGATGACCGCATCCCACTTGGTGCCTGCTTTGATCTTTTCTTCAAGCTGTGACAGTCCAAGCGGACTCTTGGGATCAAGCGGTTCATTCTTGGGGTTCTGCTTTGGATCGTTCTTCCAATCATCTGCCGTTTTCTTTGGATCGCGGTTACCGAAAATGACCTCGGTTCCGTCTGGCACATTCGATGGACGGCCTGCTTCTTTGCGTCGGGCTTCAGTACGACCGCGATTAAACAGCGTGACTGTGTGTCCACGAGATAGTGCCGACTCGCTGCACGCTGGCCCGAGGAATCCCGTGCCGCCCAGGATGAGAATCCGGAGCTTCTTGGAGCTGCCGCCCGCCCCAGGCGCTGGCTTTGCTTCGGGTTGAATCATGGTTGCATGGGCGACTGCGGCCAGGCCGGCGGTTGCAAGTGTTGTCGCGAGAAACGTGCGTCTGCTATGGTTCATAGAAAGCCCTTTTTACCAATACACTATCAGATTCCTACATGATGCGCCGCGTCGAAACTCCCGTCATTCAGCCCATTCTGGGAATTCGGTCAAATATCTCGCGTTCATTCTTGTGAACATATACGCGATTGCACCCAATAGTCGCCACCTGCAGGTACTCTGTCTTTTGCATGAATTTCGCCAAGGCTGTTTCTTTGTCCAGCGGAAAGTCCTCAATTACCATGACCCGCGGCAGGAATTTCTCCAGGTTCATCCCCCTGATGACGTCAATTTCGCCCCCTTCAACATCGATAATCGCCGCATCGACTCTTTCCGTGAGCCCATTGAGCAAGCTGCCGAGATTGGTGAAAGGCACGGTCAGCGTTTTCTCCTTCGCTTTCATATGGTCGAGCTCTCGCCGATGCTCTGGGGTTGGCTGACCTCGGTACGACAACATTCCACCGTGGTAATCCTCTGTCACGGTAAAAGTGGTTTCTCCCTTGGCTTCCGGACCGCCAACCGCCGCATGAACAACTTTGCTGTTGGGTCGATTCAATTTGCACTGGGCCGCTCGCTCTGGAATCGGCTCGACAAGAAGTCCGCGCCAGCCCATCTGTTCAAGCGCGAGACTACCGCTGAACGATTTCCCATCAAACGCGCCGACTTCAACAAAGAACCCTTGAACTGATCGCCCAAGGAGGTCCCAGATAATTGTGTCTTCACCATACTGCGCGGAGAATTCGATCGGCGCATCAACGGTGCGGCCGTCTCTTCGCACTGCCTCCGCGGCCTCTAACGAATACACCTGACGCCGAAGTCGCGTGATATTGTGAGCAGCTGCCTGCAACGATTGCTCCATCGCCGCCATCCGCTGAAAGCACTGCTCCATCGCTGATTGAATCGACATCGACTGGCTCGACATTCCCGACCTCCACAATGTGTACACAAAACGGGACGCCCGGCAATGATCAAGTGCAGGTTCCTGAATCACATTCTATCCAACTGCACCGCGATCACTCACCCAGATATGATCTGCCATGGGCGAAACTGACGCACATTCTGAGGCATCTGATTCAGCGCCAGAAGTCGATCCACGGTTCCCATCAGGACGCTGGAAGGGCTACTACATTCAATGGGGAATCCGCGGCTGGCAGGACCTCATTCTGAATTTCAGCGATGGCAAGATAGACGGTACCGCGAATGACAAAGGCGGAGAATGTGATATCCACGGAACTTATGACTTGTCCAGCGGCGCAGTGTCGCTCGTCAAAATCTATTACTATCACAAGGTCGAGTATCGTGGTGAAACTCGCGACAAGGGAATTCGAGGCGGTTTCATGATCCGCTACCAGGGCACGATTGATGCCGGTGATTTCTATATATGGCCCGACCCCGATGAAGGGCAAGGCAACAATGTGCTTGCCGCAGCGAAATCTCATCACGCCGATTAATTGCATGGAACTCACACCACTCCGTTACTTTCGGGTTCTCGCACATATGCGACACATGACCAAAGCCGCGTCGCAGCTAGGGGTCACGCAACCCGCGCTCTCTGCCATGCTCAAGAAACTCGAACAGGAAGTCGGGACGCCGCTGGTCCACCGCGCTGGTCGCGGCATCGAATTGACCGATGCAGGCCGCGTCTTTCTCTCGCACGCCGAAGATGCGATTCGATCGAGTGACAACGCCGTCCGCTCGGTACGTCAACTTATGGGTCTTGAACATGGACTCATTTCCGTTGGTGGCGGCGCTACTGCCATTACGTACTTGCTTCCGCCAGTGGTTTCAGAAATTCGTCGCAAACATCCGGGCCTTCGTTTTTATGTTCGTGAGGCTGCCTCCCGCGCAGTTGCACAATCGGTGCTCTCTGGCGAACTCGATTTGGGCATCGTGACCCTGCCAGTCGAACTCCCCGGCAGTGATGACCTTGTGCGTGTGCCGCTGGTCGCCGATGAGCTTCGCCTGATCGTGCCGCCTGATCATGCACTTTCTGGCAAGCGCAGTTTCAAATGGCAGGATATTTCCGGCGCGTCCATGGTTGGCTTTGAAGGCGGCTCTGCGGTTCGGGCGGTGATTGATCATGCCGTGTCTGACGCTGGGATCAAGCTCAACACTGTCATGGAACTTCGCTCGATTGAATCCATTAAACACATGGTTAAAGCCGGCATCGGAATTGGTTTCGTCTCTCGCTTCGCACTCAATGAAGATGAGGGTCTGACATGCCGCGAAAGCAAGCTTTCTCGCCAGCTTGCAATCATCAAACGCAGCGATCGCGAACTTGCCCCCGCCGCCGCCGAATGTGAACGTGTGCTGCTTTCTCGCAAATGGCGAGCTTCATAGCCCTGTTTCTCCTTTGCGGCAACGGCAACACGCTGGTCAAATCTGCAATTTTCGCGAAACCTGGCACCTTCCAACATACCCTAAGGCCATGGCTCAGCAAGCACTCCACGCACCCCACCTGCTCACCATCGGCGGCCGCAATTTAGCGAGCCGGCTCATCACCGGCACCGGCAAATACGCCGACTACGACGTCATGAAACGCGCCCTCGCGGCGTCAGAATGCGAAGTCACGACAGTCGCAGTCCGCCGCGAACGCCTCTACAACCAGCAGGGCAAGTCGCTCCTTGAGTTTCTCGATCTCGACCGCCTCACGATTCTTCCCAACACGGCTGGCTGCTTCAGCGCGGAAGATGCGGTGCGCGTCGCCAGACTGGGCCGAGAAATCCTCGAACAGCTCGGCAACCCGGGCGCGAGCTGGGTGAAGATCGAAGTGCTGGGTGACAAGAAGACGCTCCTTCCAGATCCGGCTGGCACAGTTGAGGCGACCAAAGAACTTGTGAAGGATGGCTTCCATGTCCTCGCGTATTCAAGCGATGATCCGATTGCGGCCATTCGATTGAAAGAAGCAGGCGCAACCAGCGTCATGCCCGCGGGATCACCGATCGGTTCCGGCCAGGGAATTCTCAATCCCAACAACATCATCCTCTGCCTCGAACTCTTGAAACAAGGCGACCCCAACTTTCCCGTCATCGTCGACGCCGGCGTCGGCTCCGCCTCAGATGTCGCTATCGCCATGGAACTTGGCGCAGATGGCGTCCTGCTCAACACAGCAATCGCGCACGCTAAAGACCCGGTCATGATGGCCCACGCAATGAAACACGCCTGCATCGCCGGCCGCCAGAGCTATCTCGCGGGCCGCATTCCCAAGAAGTTGTACGCAAGCGCGAGCAGCCCGTGGGAAGGTGTGATCTCGTACATCCCGGGCGAGTGATTGAGAAAGCTCCATGAACAAGAAGATCATCGCCGCGATTGGTGTGATAGCACTTGGCTGCATCGGTATGCTGATCTGGGCTTGGCGGACTGGTGATTCCATCTTTGTAGTTACTATGGCAGTTGCATTAGCGCTGATTTGCGGTGTGGGGTCTATCCCGCTGTTCTTTAGCAGACCGCCCAGACGCCCTGCAGATCATTCTGACCTGACAATCACAGTCAAAGACGATTCGAAGTCCTAAGCGAGTCGCGATGCGACCAGTTCAATTGGGTGGACGGCCGTTGCACCTGTGCCGTCGTGAACCTGATGCCGACAGCTTGTACCAGGCGCACAGATTGGTTTGCCTTCTGACTTCCTGACCGCCGGGAAGAGAACCAACTCACCAATGTCCATAGACAAGTCGTATCGGTCTTCGGTATATCCGAAACTCCCCGCCATGCCGCAGCAGCCGGTATCGAGCACATCGACGGTGCTCGCAACTCTGCGCAGCAGGGCAGCGCTGGTTTCGCTTCCCCATAGCGCTTTTTGATGGCAATGGCCATGCAGTACCGGTGCTGGACCATCCACAAACCGCGGCGTTTGCGGGTGATTTTCCCACTTCTTTTCGATGAAGTCTTCTACCAGAAATGCCTTGGATTTCAGTACGTTTCGCAGAGTCATGGGTGTACGAAGTTTGAGCGTCAACCAGTCATCGGTCATGGCAGACAGGCATGACGGCTCGGCGACCACGATCGCCTTGATCGATTCGTCTTCGATCAATGGCCGCAGACGCTCGAGCGTTGCATCGATTTCCTCGATCGCCTGCTCAAGCAGACCCGTTGATATCTTGGCGCGGCCGCAGCAGCCTGCATCTGCCAAGACTACTTCATAGCCGCACGCTTCGAGCACGCGTTTACTTGCGAGACCGATGCCGGGTTCGTTGTACATCACGAAGCAGTCGCCGAAGAGTGCAACCTTCTGTTTCTGCGTGGAAGAAATCCCCCACTGCGATGCCAGCGATCGTGCAAATGATGGAATCGTTCGGCGTGGATCAATGTTCATGAACATCCTGGCCATGAACTTGCCCAAGCCGCTGCGGTTCATGGCATTGGCGATTGGAGCAGTGAGCGATCCGATGCGGTTCAGGAACCGGACGTTGCCGAACGCCAGGGCTTTGAGCGGCACGCCGTGTTGCCTGTATTTCTGTGCCGTGTACTCGGCTTTGAGTTTGGCGATGTCGACGTTGCTTGGGCACTCGCTTTTGCAGGCCTTGCATGAGAGACAGAGGTTCAAAGTCTCCAGCGTTTCAGGATCATCCCATGATGCAGTGCCCGATGCACTCAATTGGCCGGTGATGGCCAGGCGCAACGCGTTGCCGCGTCCGCGGGTGGAGTGGCGTTCATCGAGGGTTGCCATGTAACTGGGGCACATTGTGCCGCCGGTCTTTTTGCGGCAGACGCCTGCGCCGTTGCATTGTTCGACCGCGTGACCGAAGCCATCTTGACCAGCGTAGTCGAAATATGTTTCGACGCTGGGAACGTGAACCGGCGTGCCGGTCGGTTCAATACGCAGGTGTTCGTTGATGGATGAGATCGGGCGTGGTTCAACAATGTTGCCGGGGTTCAGACGGTTTTCGGGATCAAAGATCGCTTTGATCTCGCGCATCGCGTTCATGAGTTCGGGGCCAAAATAACGCTCCAGCAGCGGCCCGCGAACGCGACCATCTCCGTGCTCGCCGCTCATAACACCGCCGAGAGATTTGGCCAGGTCTGCCGCTTCGACTGCGATTGACTGCATGATCTGGCGATCTGCAGGATCGTGCAGGTTAATCATGGGGCGGATGTGCAAAACGCCGACGCTGGCATGAGCCCAGTACGCGGCGATGGTTCCGTGCCGCGCGACGATCTCTTTGAATCGCCTTACAAACTCACCGAGATTCTCTACTGGGACCGCGTTGTCTTCAACAAAGGTCAACGGTTTGCGGTTCCCTGCGAGTCCGTGCAACAGCGGTTCACCAGCCTTGCGAAGCTTCCAAGCCTTGAGCATCGAGGCAGGGTCGGTGTGCCTCGCGAACCCATTAGGCATCACACCATGCAGGTTCTTGACCAGTTTCTCGAGTTGATCGAAGGAATGCTGGACATCCTGCACCCCCGTGAAGCCGAAGTATTCGACATAGAGAACGGCCTTGGGTTCTCTCAGCAAAGCATTTGCGCCGGGCAGCATCTCGACATACGCGCGATATTCAAGATTGCCGCGTGCAGCGTCAAGCACGACATCGTCGAGCATCTCGATTGCTGTCAGGCCGAGCGGAAGACCGGCATCAAGAATCGGCTTTACGGCGGCGATGGCGTCTTCGAGTGTGACAAAGCTGATCACAGCTATGCCCCGGGCCTTGGGTTTTGGATGCAGGGCGAGTTCAGCTTCGAGCGTGACCGCGAGTGTTCCTTCTGAGCCGCAGACAAGGTGGGCGAGGTTTACGTTTTCAAGCGGCGATGTGGTCCAAGGTTGCTCGAGCTGGGCGAGGATCATGTCCAACCCGTAACCGGCGTTTCGGCGGACGGTCTTTGGAAAGCGTTCCTTGATTAGTGTGGCGTTTCGCTGAACTACTCGTGCCACCTGCTCGGTCAGTTCGCCGAGTCGCGAGTTCTTGAGTGCGCCACCTTTTTCGAGTTTCAAGACACTACCGTCTGCAAGAGCCACGGTTGCACTGATCAGGCTTTCGCTGGTGCGGCCGTAGCGGACGCTTCTGCCGCCGGCGGCGTTGTTGCCGATTGCGCCGCCGATATTGGCGTGTTTGCTGGTTGCTGGATCGGGGGCGAAGAAAAGTCCAGTTGATGCGAGGGCATCATTGAGGTCATCGATGGTCGTGCCGACTTCGGTGCTGACGCGACGATTGGCAACATCGACTTCGAGCAGCTTGCGGCAGTTTGCGGAGAAATCCAGGACCACTGCACGATTGGTGCATTGGCCGGCCAGGCTTGTGCCGCCGCCGCGGGGGAGAATTGGAACGTGGTGTTTTGCGCAGAACTCGATGGCCCGGACTGCATCTTGAATCGATGCGGGAATCACTACGCCCAGCGGCTCGACTTGATAGAGAGAGGCGTCAGTCGAATAGAGCATCCGGTCGTGAAGACCGAAGCGGACTTCGCCCTCGATGCTTGCCGCCAATTCGCGGGCGATTTGTGTGCGCTGGGAATCAGTCCATTCTTCTGGAGGTCTGGACCAAGAGCTGACTACGGGGAGTTGCATCGCGATTAGTGGCGAGGGGTGAGATCGGATGGTGGCATGACTTGCACCATGAGCGGGAGGAGGTAATTGCGGCCGCGATATGTGGTGATTTTGCCACTGACGCGATAGCGGGCTGAATCGCCTTGCTGTTTGGCGAGCCACTCAAGACGTTCGAGTTGCTTGCACGCCAGGAGAACGACGGGCGGATCGGATTCGAGTTTGCCTTCAGCGCCGGTTCCAGAATCTGGTGTAAAGACCAGCCATGCATCGTGGCGGACGATGCGGCCCTGACGCGAAGCAATGAGGTCGCCTTCTCTGCGTTTTGCTGATTGAGCCCGCTCGCCGGCGTTCTCTTTGGTTTCCTGTTGGGCATCCTTTGGAGCAACCGCGATTGCGGCAGTCTCGAGCGCCCGCGGAGTCGTGCGGCGAGACTCGAGATCAGCGATCAGGTCCTGGGCAGTTTTTCCAGGCGCTGACGTTGTTACATCCGCTGGCTTGTCAACTGGCGAAGCTGAGTTTGCCACCTTTGCAACTTCACCGGGAACGATACTGAGGAGCAAATAATTCTGTTTGTGAAAGTGAAAGAGCTGGCCGCTGACTGTCATCTTTTTGACGAGTTCGAGAGGTGGCGGCGTTTTGGAGTCCGTTGAGACGGTTGAGGATGGAGCAGACGAGGAGCCAATTCCAATCCCCGCGAGCGCTTCTAACTTTCCAAGAGCATCACAAGGCAGAAAGGCGATCGGTCCAGAGACAGCGGCGAGAGGGCTATTGGGATCGGCGTCTGCGACAAAGACTAGATTGCCTGCGGCGGTCTTAAAAATCGAACCAGGACGTTCCGAGAGGAAAGCCCCCTCGGGGAAGAGGGTTGGCGCAAGAGGCGCGCTTGCCGTGGTTGAGCGGATTTCGATGGGATCGGCGCGACGTGGTTGAACTGGCTCATCAAGAGCAACCACCGATGCAAGAAGGCAAATTGTGGAGAAGAGCGGCATACCACAGTGTATCGGCGTGCGGCGAACCAATACAGCAGGTGTTATGGGGACACAATTCGCGGTTGACCTTGGCGGTTTGCCACGTTAGTGTTCTGCCCTTGCCCGGATACCAAAGTGGCCTAATGGGGCGGATTGCAAATCCGTTGTTCGTCGGTTCGAATCCGACTCCGGGCTTTTCGACTGATCCATGAACCGAGCCAGTTCAGATCAGGAATTCCACTTGCGATATGCTGGACCAGAATACAGGCTCAACGGGCGGATAATCCGGTTGTTGGCGTGTTGTTCCATGATGTGTGAAGCCCAACCTGTGATGCGGCTAGCGACAAAGATTGGCGTGTATTGCGGGACGGGGATACCCATCGTGAAATACGTCATGCCGCAGGGGAAGTCGACATTGGGGTGAATGTTCTTCTTGGCCAGCATGATCTTCTGGACCTGTTCACCGAGTTCGAACCACTTGATCGCGGCCTGGCCGCCGGGATTCTTAGTATCTTTTTCCGCAATATTGCGGCCGAGCTTGTGGAGGATCGGAGCACGGTGATCGCCGTTCTTATAGACGCGGTGGCCGAAGCCCATGAGCTTGCGCTTGGTATCGAATGCCTTCTGCATCCACTCATCGACCTTGCTGGTGCCGATTGCTTCGGGGCCCATGTCGCTCATCATTTCCTTGAGCATTTCCATGGCCATTTCATTCGCGCCGCCGTGGAGCGGGCCTTTCAGGGCAGCGATGCCGCCGCTGACTGCGCCATGCATGTCGCTGAGCGTGCCGGCGATGACGCGGCTGGCGAAGGTGCTGGCGTTGTAATCGTGTTCAGCGTAGAGGATGAGCGAGATATCGATCACGCGGGCGTAATCGGGGCTGGGCTTGGTGCCGTTCATGAGGTACATGAGGTTGGCTGCGTGACCGAGCGTTGGGTCACCACCAAGTTCGCGACCGATGATGGCCTTGCCATCGATGACGTTCTGCATGTGTCCGATGATGGTGGGAATCTTGGCCAGGAGGCGCTTGGCCTTGCGAAGATTGGCATCAGCGGCGACGCTTTGTGCATCGGGATCGGTGTGGCCCAGGATGCTGACCGCGGAGCGGAGGACATCCATCGGGACTGCACGGCCCGATGCGAGGTAGCCGCCCATGGACTCGATGAATGAAGTCACCGATGGGTGGAGCGGACGCTCCGCGATGATTTCAGCTTTGAACTTCGCCAGTTCGGCGGCGGATGGCTTATGGCCTACGAGCAGCAAGTGAGCGACTTCTTCGAATGTCGCGTTCTGAGAGAGATCGTGGATTTCGTAGCCGCGGTACCAGAGGCCGCCTTGCTCGATGGAACAGACGGCGGTTTCGCCTGCGATCACACCTTCGAGACCCTTGGCGAGATTGGCTGAGGCGGCTGCTGCGGCGGCGGACGACATAGGGAAATCCTTTAAGAAGGGGCAGAGAACCGAGTAGATCTCAAATCTCAGATTTCAAGGTCAAAGGCAGAGAACCAAATTCAGATCAGGCGTTGTCGAGGAGTTCGACGCTCTCGAACTTCTTGCCTTCGAGCATTTCGAGGGATGCGCCGCCGCCGGTTGAGACGTGCTTGAAGCGGTCGGCCATGTTGAGGAGTTCGACGGCCGATGCGGTGTCGCCGCCACCAACGACGCTGACGCAGCCGATGCGCTGGGTTGCTTCCGCAACTGCCTTCGCAACTGCGTGAGTTCCTGCACGGAACTGCTGCCACTCGAAGACGCCCATGGGACCGTTCCAGATCACGGTCTTGGCTTTGGACAAAATCGTGGCGTACTGCATCTGGGTTTTGAGACCGATGTCCAGGCCCATGTAGCCTGCGGGAATGTTGTCCTCGAAGGTGCGGATTTCGGTGGTGTGCTCTGAGAACTGGGTCGAGCAGATGTGATCGACTGGCAGGTAGAGCTGGGTCTTGAGCTTGCTGGCAAGCTCGAGAGTCTTCTTGGCTTCGGTCACGCGATCTTCTTCAACCTTGCTCGCGCCGGTCTGACGACCGAGTGCACGCAGGAAGGTGTAGGCCATAGCGCCACCGACGATGACAGCATCGGCCTTGGGGAGCAGGTTTTCAATCGCGGCCATTTTGTCAGAGACTTTGCTGCCGCCGAGAATGACAATGAAGGGTTCAGCGGGATTGTCGAGCGTGGCAGAGAGGAACTTGATTTCCTTCTCGACCAGGAAGCCGACAACCTTGGGCTTGGCGCCGAGGCTCTTGGGAACCGCGACCATGCTGGCTTCAGGGCGGTGGCAGGTGCCGAAGGCATCGTTGCAGTAAACATCTGCGCCGTGGGCGAGCTTGGCGGCGAACGCGGCGTCGCCCTTCTTCTCACCCTTGTGGAAGCGGACGTTTTCGAGGAGGACAACATCGCCGGACTTCATCGCGTTGACAGCGGCGACAGCCTTGTCATCGATGCAGTCGTTGGATGGAAATCCGACGGGCTTAGCGAGCAGATCGCCGAGGCGTTTGGCGACTGGAGCGAGGCTGAATTCTTTTTCGAAGCCAGTGCCCTCGGGACGGCCCAGATGGCTGGTAAGAATTGCTTTACCGCCGCGATCGATCACACTCTTGATAGTGGGAAGCGCGGCCTTAATGCGACGGTCATCGGAAATCTTGGAGCCATCAAGCGGGACGTTGAAGTCCACGCGAATGAAGACCTTCTTGCCAGCGACATCAACAGAGGCGATGTTTTTCTTAGGCATGGTGTGTTCCCCGGAAAGTCAAATTTGAGTGAGGCCCTGGCTCAGGCGGTGAGGATGGAATCGATTTTTGAACGAAGCTTGGAAGCGCCTTCGAGCATGAGTTTTTCACGCATGCGGCGGAGCTGGGTTGCCACGGAGGCATCGATGAGTTGATCGCCGATTTGAACTTTTACGCCGCCAATCATGGATGGATCGGTGTAGGGATGAAGAACCACTTCCTTCTTCATCGCGGAGTTCAATCGTTCATTGATGAGTTTCAATTCAGCGGGGCTGGCAACTTGTGCGGTGTAGACATCGGCCTCGACGCGGCCGAACGACTCCTGCACAAGCTGGTCAAAGGCGGCTGCGATGGAACCGAGATATCCCAGGCGATTTTTGCGATTGAGAACCTGAAGGAAACGCAAGGTGAGATCAGAGACCTTACCTTCAAAAATCTTCTTGAGGCTGACAGCGCGGCGCTTGGCTGGGAACACGCGGCTGGACAGAAACTCATTGAACATCTTGTCCGCGCGTGCGATTTCGATGATTGCTTCGATCTCGCTGTTGGTCTGATCGATCGCTTCTTTACCACCACTTTTTTCAGCGAGTGAAAAGAGCGCCTTGGCGTAGATCAGGGCCCCTGCATCGGCTTGGCTATCTGTGCTTGACATAAGTGAGTCTCCGGTGGCGGTTAAGAGTGCGGGTTGACTTAGTTCCGAAGCGCTTGCATTTCGCCCAGCGATTCCTCGACGAGGCGGTTCTGATCGCCTGCGTTGATTTCACGCTTGAGAATCTTGGCGGCGACGTTGGAAGCGAGCATCGCAGTCTCGTTGTAGATTTCGGCGACGGCGGCTTTGCGGGCGGCATCGATGTCTTTCATGGCGCGATCGCGAAGAGCAGAAAGTTCAACATCAGCCTTCGCACGCAATTCGGCGGCGAGGGCGGACTGAGCCGCCTTGGTGGTGTCGATCATTTTCTGTGCTTCAGCGCGGGCGTCAGCGAGTGACTTGCTGTACTGCTCGAGTGCATCCTTGGCCTGACTGCGCGCCATCTCAGCGCTTTCAATTTCCTCGCGGATCTTGTTCTCGCGGTCGGAGAGCCCCTTGGAGATCTTGGGCCACACCACTACTTGCAGGAAGACGGCAACGATTGCGAACACCACGAGTGCGGTAACACCTGTGGCGATTCCCTGTGCCTGACTCGGAATTGCACCGACCTCCTCGGCTGCAAGGGAGGTGGAAGCAGCAGCGAGTGTGACAGCAAGGGCGAAAGACGTGTTGAATGTTTTCATTTCAATCTCCGGTCTGGAAAGGGTTCAAATGCAGTGCCGCGGCGTTTCCGCCGGGGCCTGCGAAAACTGGAATATCAGGCAGCGAGGAAGCCCGCAACGACTGCGAACAGAGTTGCGCCTTCGATGAACACTGCGAGAATGATGGCGGCGGTCTGAACCTTGCCGGCCACTTCAGGCTGACGAGCGATTGACTCAGTTGCACCCTTGCCGATCAAGCCGATGCCGACGCCAGCGCCAAGAACGGCGAGACCACCACCGATAACGGCCAGGCCCTTACCAGTTGATGCACCGGTCGCAACGCCATCGGCGGCCTGGGCAACAGCTGGGAGAGCGAGCATAGCGGCGGATGCCACGAACGTGATGAGACTCTTCATAGATACCTCTTTCCAGAGAAACACAAACTCGCACTAGTAGTGACACCCTTCAAGCCCGAAGGCAGGAAAAGCTCGGACCGTCTGCAACGCATCAGTGTGCGTGCTCGTGACCGTTGGCATGCCCATGCTCGTGCTCATGGCCATGCTCTTCATGATGGTCCATCAACGCGATGAACACAGTTGTAAGAAATGTGAATACAAAGGCCTGCATGAACGCTACGAAGAGCTCAAGCAGCATAATTCCAAACCCGCCGATGATTGCAATGAGCGTCACCGGGCCCTGGACAACCAGGCTCTCCTTCACCACTGATCCCGCAAAACCGATCAGCGTTGCGAGAAGAATGTGACCAGCTGTCATGTTTGCAAACAAACGCATCGCCAACGCAAATGGCTTGATGACAAGTTGACTGGCGAGTTCGAGTACAAACAGAAGTACCGAAGCCGGGAACGGCGCACCAGCGGTCAAGTGCTTGAGATATCCCCCGATTCCAAGCCTGCGAACTGCAACCACATTAAAGAACACTGCGGCAATCAGCGCGAGGACTCCGGTCACCCAGATATTCTGCGTGGCGGTACCACCAATTGGTGTTGCATGGCTCGCCTTGAGGCTGGGCGAAAACAGGTGAATGACGTCCAGAATCGGCACCAGGCCCAGCAAGTTATTCACAAGAATAAAGAAGAAAATCGTCCAGAGAAACGGCATCAGCTTGGCTGTGCGGCTGCCCAGGAGCGGCTGGGCAACTTCATCTCGCATGTACACACAGATGACTTCGATCATGTGTGCGAACTTATTGCTGGTGACGTAACGACTTGTCCCCTCGGAAGCCGGCCCCGTGCCGATCTTCTTTGCGGCCCACGCTCCGACGCCGATTAGAATCAACGCGCTTAGCACCAGGTTGCCCTGATTGCCGGACCAGAGCCACGTTCCATCAGCACTCTTGAGGTACACGTGGTTGTACACGTGTTCAGCGGGATTTGCAAACGCGAGTACACCTGCTAGATTCGCCATTACGCTCTACTCCCATCCGAAACACCCACGACTGTCGCCGGAGGTTTACCGTTTTGATTTGAATGCAATTCAACGCGCAAGACCCGTGCACGATCGATTCGCGCCAGAAGCCAAACCGCCGCGGCGGCTTCAATAATCAGCAACACAAACGTGCCCGACATCACTCCATATGCAACTGGCCGCTTTGCGAGCCCTTGCACCTGCGTTAGTACCAGGATCAATAGGACCGAAACCATTGTCCTGGCCGCGGTGCTACCAAGTACTACCAGTCCAAAACGTTCTGTCGTTACCAGCGGCGGGCCGACCAAGGCAACCAATGCAATCGAACCGCACAAACCGAGGGCGATTCCAATTGAAAGCAGGGTCCCTGCAGCACCTTCCTGTTGTGCCGCGATCGCGACACCCAAAATCACGGACAGAGCAACGCCGCAGACCATGATCGCTGCGTACAGACCCCGCGGGATTTTGTAACTAGGTTCTGCCAACAAGGTTGCTCCAACACCGCCAGATAGGAATCCGTACGGGTTCGTCCCGTAAAGGGCGGAATGATACTCCACCAGCCCCTCACAGGCGAGGACCGACAGCCGCAAGTAGTTAAGTTCGCCTCGTCAGCTCATTTACGCGGCGGGTCATCGCGCCCTAATCGCTGAATGAGTCGGACTGTCCCTGCTACGAAACCCAGTGTGATTCCAACCACAATTCCATAAGGGTTCCATCCCAGCCAACGGTCTAGGCCCCAACCGATAAGGCCCGCTGCACCAATGGTGGCTAAGAAATCAATTCCGATTGCCAGCGGCCGAGCGATATCACCCAATGCCGCCCCAATGGGCTTTGAACGAGGCTTCTCAGCAGGCCGAGGACCCGCTCGCAGCACTTCGGGCATCTCCGGTGGGGGCAAAAACTGGCCGCCTTTGGGGCGTGAGTCCTCGGCGTTGTCCTTACCACTCGATTTTTGGCCATCAGTCATTGGGCTCCTGTCACCTTTGCAAAGCTAACCCGCCGGATGTCCCTGCAATCTGTTAGCATTGTGGTAGCACAGAGAACCACAGTTACCGATTACTTGAGAAGTTTGATTGCAGTCGTCCGAGCCGTGGCTAGTGCTTCTTTGACCTTGGACGTATCGGTGCCGCCACCTTGAGCTGAGTCGGGCTTGCCGCCACCCTTCCCACCCACCACTGCTGCGACTTCCTTAAGCCAGTCCCCCGCCTTCAGACCGCGCGCGATCATCTCTGGAGGGACAGCACACACGATTGAAACTTTCCCAGCGGCGGCATCTGAGCTCAAAAGCAGCACCGCTGACTTTGGACAAATATCACGAATGGTCTTGAGTGCGGCGTTGAGCGCATTGCGATCTTCCCCGACATCAATAGACGATGCGATGACTTGCTCCATGCTGGTCTTGGCTGACTCTGCGATGGCGCGGGCGATCTTTGTTGCTTCGCCTGCAGTTGCATCCGAGGCCTTCTTCTGGGCTGCCTTTATTCGTTCCTGCAATCCGGCAAGTTCAGCACGCAAGGCTGCGCGGCGACTTGCAGGCATGGTGATCTGGTCGAGTGCAGAAATGAGTTCGGGAAGTTCGGCGGCGAGCCTGGTATCGTCGAAACCGGCTGCTGTGTGAAGACGCGCTGCCATCTGATCGGCGGCCAGAATCGCAGCGTTGGCAAGCGTGCCGGTTACCGCAACTACGCGGCGGATGCCTTTTGCAACGGCCTCTTCGCCCAGGATCGCGAAGCTGGCGATTTCTTTGGTGGTTGAAACGTGGGTGCCGCCGCAGAACTCGATGGAAAGCTCAGCCCACATATCGCTGTCAGGAGATTCGAGCAGTTCCCCCACTGGCTGCCCAATGGACACGACACGGACTGGATCGGGGTAATGCTCGCCGAATACTGCGCGAAGCCCCTTGATGGATTTGGCTGGCGCAAGTGGAGCAACCTGCGTAAAGACCGTGAGGTCTTGCGCGATCTGGTGCCTTACTTCTTCTTCAACTTTGGCAAGTTCAGCGGGTGCGACAGGTTGATTGTGGACGAAGTCGAAACGAAGGCGATCGATGGCGACGAGCGAGCCCTTTTGATCAACATGATCGCCGAGCACTTTGCGGAGTCCGAAGTTCATGATGTGCGTTGCGGTGTGGTTCGCTTGAATCGGACCGCGGCGATTGTGATCGACCTTGCATTGGATCTTTTCGCCAACCTTGATTTCGCCGTGACTTACGCGGCCAATATGCATGACGTAGCCCGCGAACGCTTTCACACCTTCGACTTTGAATTCGCCAGGGTGAGTGTGTTCGTTAATGGAAATGATCTTGCCGTGATCTGCTTCCTGGCCGCCCATTTCGGCGTACATGTTGGTGCGGTCGAGGATGATGCCGACAGGATGGCCGATCGCGCCGGAGGCACGTACGTAGTTGTCAAAGTTGTCGCCGTTCCAGATGGCCAGGACGCGGGCGCTCAGATCACGATTGAGGAATTTTTCGTCATCGTGCGTCGTCGCAATGTGCATCTTTTTAAGCTTGTCAACGGCTTCGCCATTGAGCGTGAGTTCCTTGGTTTCGGAGGTCTTGCCGCCGGTGCGGGAGAGTTCTTCGGCTTTTTTGCGCTCAGCTTCGTAACCATCCATATCGACCTTCATGCCGCGTTCTTCGGCCATGAGGGCGGTGAGATCGATGGGAAAGCCGAATGTGTCGTAAAGCTTGAAAGCATCGGTGCCGGAAATGGTTTGTTGTTTCGCGGTGCCGGCGACTTCGGCAAAGAGCTTAATGCCGCGGTCGAGCGTGCGGCCGAAAGACTCTTCCTCATCCTTTAAGATATCGATGACTTTCTGCGGGTTTTTCTTCAGTTCTGGGAAAGCATCGCCCATCGTGTTGACGACGACGGGAACGAGCTGGCTGAAGAAGCCGGTGCGTGCATTGAGCATCTGGCGGCCGTAGCGCACGCCGCGGCGGAGGATGCGGCGGAGTACATAGCCGCGCCCAACGTTGCTGGGAAGAGCGCCATCGGTCACCGCGATCGTGAGTGTGCGGATGTGATCGGCAATCACGCGATAGGCCATGTCGACTTGGTCTTTGTCGGCAGCGCCGAGGCGACCCGAATACGCGCGAGCGCCTGTGAGATGTTCGATCTCCATGAAGATCGGCGCGAAGATATCGGTATCGTAATTGCTGCGGACGTTTTGCAGGACCGAAGTGAGTCGTTCAAAGCCCATACCCGTGTCAACGTGCTTGGCGGGCAGCGGACGCAGTGAGCCATCAGCCTCGCGGTTGAACTGAATAAAAACGTGATTCCAGATTTCAAGAACATCCGGATCGCTCTTATTCACAAGCGAAGATGCATCGCGATCCCCGATCCGGTCATAGTGAATTTCTGAGCAGGGACCGCAGGGACCGGTGTCACCCATTTCCCAGAAATTGTCCTTCATGTTGCCGGGGAGAATGTGCGTGTCGGGGAGGAATCTGCGCCAGATATCGCGCGCCTCGATGTCGGGCTCGAGACCTTGCGCAGGGTTGCCCTGGAAGTATGTCGCGTACAGACGATCAGGCTTGACGCCATAGACCTTGGTCAAAAGTTCCCACCCCCAGCTGATCGACTCTTCTTTGAAATAATCGCCGAATGACCAGTTGCCGAGCATTTCAAAGAAGGTATGGTGATAGGTGTCTTTGCCAACATCTTCAAGATCGTTATGCTTGCCACCAGCACGGATGCATTTCTGGCTATTAGCCGCCCGCTTGAGCTTGCCCAGCGGCGTGCTTGGATCAGCCTGGCCCAGGAAGATCGGCTTGAACTGATTCATGCCGGCATTGGTGAAAAGCAGCGTCGGGTCATCGTGCGGCACGCTGGGAGATGAAGGGACAAATGTGTGACCATCGCCAGCGCGAGGCTTACTCGCGAAGAAGTCGATGAAGGTCTTGCGAATTTCTGAAGCTCTCATAGTCATACTGAGGGACCTAAATAGGACATCCAAGGTGCGACCACCGGGCTTCCGTGCAGCCGGTGGGTCGTGGGCAAGGATAGGAAAGTGGGCGGGTGGGCGGCGGGGTTGGCAGAGTTTCTGCTAGAGTGGCGACATGATTCCGCCGCGGGCACATGTTGGGCTGTATAAGGCGTTGATTTCGATCTGGGTGATCGGGATGTGCGGGACACAGGTGTTGAGGTATTTACTCAGTCTGGCGCGATCAGTTGTTAACAATTTGGGGCCCGTAGAAGGCACGACTGGTGGCATATTTGACGCAGTTGGTGTCGGAATCCGGGAGACGGTTAGTGGGGGCGCATTGGAGCAAGCTAAGCCCGTTTTGTCAATTGTCGCGATTGCCGCGATTGTTGTTTTCATGCGTTCACCAGTACCCAAGGTGCTTCGTCCAATTTTTAGTGAGAAATCGACATGACCGACTTCCGTTGGTTTCGTATATTGCTGTTCTGCATGGGGCTCTACTTCCTGGCGACAGCAGTCAGCGAGTCTCTTTATTACGTGAGTTGGGCCATTCAACAACTGCCCTACCTAGGCGGTCAGTATCCGAACCCCGGCTCCATCCTCTTTGCTGCACTTGTGAGTATATTTCCGTATGTCTTGAAACTTGCATTCGGGATTTACCTTATCCGAGGCGGGGGAGCACTCACCAAATGGATTCTGCGGCGAATTGAGCACAACTGTGTACGTTGCGACTACGGGTTGCGCGAAGTTACGGGAACGCGTTGTCCCGAATGCGGTTTGGACTTCGATCGCGCGAAGATTGACGCAACGAAAGAGACCGCGCCGAGCACGACCTAAAATGGGCAGAGATACACATGCCTCCACTGATTGAAGTCAACTTCGATGGTCTCGTCGGTCCGACGCACAACTACGCCGGGCTTTCGTTTGGCAATGTCGCATCAGAGTCAAACCTCGGCGCGATTTCGCGGCCGCGAGATGCTGCGTTGCAGGGGCTGGCCAAGATGCGGGAGTTGATGGAGTTGGGGTTGGTGCAGGGCGTGATCCCGCCGCAGGAAAGGCCGTTTTTGCCGGGATTGCGGGCACTTGGGTTTACTGGAAGCGATCACCAGATTGTGGAGCGGGTTGCGAAAGAGGATCCGATTCTGCTGGCGCAGATGAGTTCGGCGTCGTGCATGTGGACGGCGAATGCGGCAACTGTGGCGCCGAGTGCGGACACCGCCGATGGCAAGGTGCATCTGACTTCCGCCAATCTTCGGTCCATGGTACATCGATACATAGAAGGATCGCAGACTGCAAAAATGCTGCGAGCGATTTTTCCGGATCGCACGAAGTTTGCAGTTCATGAGCCGCTGCCCGCGGCAGATGCGTTTGGCGATGAAGGCGCGGCAAATCACACGCGGTTGTACGATGACACGGTCGCGGGTTCTCGCGGTGTCCACCTTTTTATCTACGGAGTACACCACGCGAACCGCTCCGGCACCCGGCCTGCGAAATTTCCCGCTCGCCAAAGTCTGGAGGCATCGCAAGCCGTGGCTCGTCTGCACGAACTGAAGGCCGAACAATGTGTCTTCTGGCAGCAGAATCCGAATGCGATTGATGCGGGAGCATTCCACAACGATGTTGTGAGCGTTGGAAATGGGAGAGTGCTCTTCTATCACGAGCACGCGTTTGTTAATGCGGCAGGTTTGGTGAGCACATTGCAGGCTGTTGTTGGGCCCAAGTTCACTCCGGTGCGCGTGCATGCGAAAGATGTGCCGCTGGACGTAGCCGTCAGGACATACCTGTTTAACTCCCAACTAGTGACGTTGTCGGACGGCACGTATGCACTCGTCGCCCCGACCGAATCAGAAGAGAATCCGGCGGTAAAAGCAACGGTTGAACGTGTCATTGCTGACACAGCAAACCCGATTTCGCGCGTGATCTACAAGAATCTACGTGAATCCATGCGAAATGGCGGCGGACCCGCCTGCCTCCGTCTGCGCGTGCCACTGACACCGGAAGAACTCAAAGCGGTCAACCCCGCATGCATCATGGATGAAGCGAGGTTGCGGACGCTTGAATCGTGGGTGACGAAGCACTACCCAGAGACGCTGACTCCCGATTCGATCAAGGACCCTGGATTGATGCACCGCTCGCGCGCAGCGCTGGATGAGCTGTCACGCATTCTCTCGCTTGGCAACATCTACGACTTCCAATCTTGAAAATCAGCAACCAACGCTGAACGCATCGACGAAATCGAGATAATCGAAGAAGTCAATGACCGAGTCGCCATTGAAATCTGCTTCGGCCGAGTTCGCGCTGAATGAATCAACGAAGTCCAGGTAATCAAAGAAGTCGACGATGGCATCGCCGTTGAAATCTGCGGGGCAGGGACAGGTATCGGAGTAGACTCTGAAATCATCGACACCAGCTTCAACAACTGAGCCAGTTGCAAGATCTCGTGCGACGAATCGGACTTTCATGTTTGCTGTCAGAGGAAGGATTGAATTAAGCGTCCAGGTGCGCGTGACCCACGCGTTCGCGTTTTCTGTGACGAGTTCTATCTGGGTCCAGGTTGTGCCGCCATCGTTGGAAAGTTCGATTGGCATCGAGTCCGCGTTGGGTGCGCCGCCCATGTTGTTGGAATACCACCGGGCATAGGAGAGTTTCATGGCATTGGCGGCGGTGCCGCTCGACGGCCGCGCATCGAACATAGGTGAAGTAAGTGTGGTTGTGCCGCCATCGATGTCGAAGCTGCCAACACCTGTACCAGCGCGAGAATCAGTAATTGCACAGAACGTTCCGGTTCCCAGCGGATTGTCGGTGCCTGGCTGCGCTGCGGTTGCTTGCGGAACAGCGCGCTCCCAGCGTCCCAGAGTTGCCGTGTCAGATGCGGCGGCAAACGACCAACCTGTGTTGGTCTCAAAGTTGTCGGAGAGTACCGGAGCGGGCGTTGTCGTTCGTACGTTTGGCGCAATTGCGCCACCAATCGGCGATTGCACCACAGCGGAACTGGCAGCAGTCGCTTCGAAATAGAACTCGATGTTGTCACCGCAGGATGAGGCCGGAATCGTGGCGTTGTAGATGTTGGGGGTTGCCGTGGCCGTCAGAGCAGTTGAGGTCCACGATCCGCTGCCCGTTCGTGTAAAAAGTGTTGGAGGCGTGGTACTGGGGTCCGAACCGCCGCGCGTAATGCCGACGCGGAAAGTACTCGCTGTGCCTGTGAACGCCTGAGTTGGAAGCCCATCAGGGAACATGAAGTTAATGGGGTTTGCTATCCAGTCTCCCAGTTCGAGGACCGCCGCCAGATTCTCAATTCCGGTGGGAATGATCTGATCGGCTGGAAGGATGAAACCATTCTGACCCGTATCGCGGAGTTCCCACCCATATCCAAGTGCATTGGCCGCCCCGTAGGCCCAGTCGCCTGATGCCCCCGATGCTGGATAAATGGTGGTGTAAGTTGGTCCAGCTGTGTATGTCATGTTGAATGGCGCACGCACCGCCGCGGCGAACTTTGCGTTCAGCGTGTCAAATGCAATTGCATCTGCGGGCAACGTCGCGGAGTACGCCCATGGTGACAAAATGAGCTGGGAATAACTATGGAAATCGATGTGGGCCTTGACGCGCGGATTGGCGAGAATGAAATTTGAAAGTGCCTGAGTCTCTGGCTCTGAAAATGGACCGGTGCCGCGATAGGTGTCGTTGTTCGTGTCCGGACTTGCACCTTCGCCGCCCCACTGGTATCCCCAATTGCGATTAGTATCGACCCCTATGGTGCCATCGCCATTGTCGCGACGGTTCTTGCGCCACAGGCGAACGTTTGTCCACGTCCATACATATCCATCGGGATTGACAACCGGAACCAGCATGATCTCGACTTTGTTCAATATGTCTGTCACGCGGGCGTTGGTGGAATACTGCGCGGCAAGCTGCTCGGAAAAGTACATGATCGTCGCAGGACTGATCCACTCACGCGCGTGCTGACAGCCATTAAGAACGATCTGCGGTCGACTGCTGCGCGGATTGCCGGGAAGGTCTGGGGCAGATATTGCTATGCCGCGAATTGTGCGGTTTTGAAGCGAGCTGCCAATCGTGAGGCTGCGCGTAAGCGTTGGATTCGCGGCGAGATCGGCATCGAGCTTCAGGTTGATCTCATCCAGATTGTGATAGGTGGTAAACCACGCCGCATCGCGCTGCATATGGGCGAGCGCGATCTGATTGCGCTCTTCGCGCAGTTTGGCTTCCACATCTTCCATCATGACGGTGTACGGAAGATTGAGATCGAGAAACGCCTGCCACTTGTCGGGTGAAATCTGAGCGTCGTTGATGCCCGGCCCCTGGTTGCAATTCCAGAGCGAGACCGCGAGTTGATTGAGAGCCTGAAAGTCTCTAACTTTCAGGGCTTCGACTCGGACCAGCTTGTGCCCGGTGTAGTCGACAGTAGAGGTTGGAACAACCTGGGAGTACGCGGCGGAACTGATAGCCAAACCGACAACAAGTGCTGCAAGAGCTGATCGCATTGAGAGAATCCCCTTTTTTCCACCGAGGCTGAAGTGACAGTGTCGCAGATTTGTCGTCCGCTTTCAAGTCAAATGCGGATCTTGGGTCGCTTGGAATCATCCAAAAGCAACAAAGACCGCCCTATCATCTCAACCCAATCAGGAGTTTCTTATGCAGCAGCCAGTCATTCTCGCAGCCAAACGCACACCAATCGGCCGTTTTTTCGGTGGGCTCTCCAAAGTCCCATCACCGGTCTTGGGAAGCTATGCGATTTCAGCCCTATTCGCTGATCAGGCGGCGATCAAAGCCGCAGTTGATGAGTGCATCATGGGTTGTGTGCTGCAAGCTGGCGTAGGCCAGAATCCGGCTCGTCAGGCGGGACTAAAAGCAGGCCTGCCCGACACCCTGAGCGCCAAGACGATCAACAAAGTCTGCGGGTCAGGACTCGAGGCCGTCATGCTCGCAGCTCAGTCGATCAAAGCGGGCGATAACAATCTGGTGATCGCCGGTGGCATGGAAAACATGACCATGGCCCCCCACTTCTCGCGCATTCGCGAAGGTGTGAAATACGGCCCCACCACCACCGAAGATCACATGGCCTACGACGGACTCCGCTGCGCATTCGAAGCCTGCGCGATGGGCGATTCCGCAGATCACATCGCCAGGAAATACGAGATCTCTCGCGCAGAACAAGATCGCTTCGCAGTGCAGTCGCACGTGCGTGCAGCAGAAGCAACCAAGGCCGGCCATTTCAAACTCGAAACCGTCGCCCTCACTGGCGAACAGTGCCTGGATAAAAAGTCGCCTGGCGTCACCGCCGATGAAGGCATTCGCGCTGACACAACGATCGAAGGCGTCGGAAAGTTACGGCCCGCATTTGTGAAAGATGGAACAGTCACCGCCGCCAACGCAAGCCAGATTTCCGATGGTGCTGCGGCTCTCTGTGTTGCCAGTCACTCAAAGGCCGAACAACTTGGCATCAAGCCGATGGCAAAGATCGTCGCCTATCACACTTCAGGCGTCGCCCCAAAGGACATCTTCGCTGCCCCGATCACCGGCGTTGAAGGAGTCTTGAAGAAAGCAGGACTCACCGTCCGCGATATCGATCTCTTTGAGATCAACGAGGCCTTCGCCGCACAGGTCCTTTGCAACATCAAGACCCTTGGCATTCCGGAAGAAAAACTCAACATTTGCGGCGGCGGCGTAGCCCTCGGCCACCCCATCGGCGCATCCGGCGCTCGCATTCTGGTGACACTGATTCACCAGCTCAAGCGAACTGGCGGCAAGCGCGGCGTGGCAGCTCTCTGCCTCGGCGGCGGCAATTCCGTTGCCATGGTAATCGAAGTCTGAACTCCGTGCCGCCATCTGAGCACGCAATAATACCGCATGACTCACACATGGCTTATCACCGGCGCAAACCGCGGAATCGGTCTTGAATATGCAAAGCAACTTGCCGCTCGCGGCGAGACTGTGATCGCCGCGTGCCGTGATCCGCAAAAAGCGGGCGACTTGGGCAAGGTCGGCGTTCGCGTTGTGAAACTCAACGTCATCGATGAAGACTCGTGCCATCAACTCGCTGAGACGTTGCGCGGAACGGCGATCGATGTGCTTGTTAACAACGCCGGTGTTTCGTCGACCACAAACACGCTTGCGGCCGTGACGAAAGCTGCGATGCTGGAGGTATTGACTGTCAACACGATCAGTCCCCTTCTGGTTACGAAGGCACTGCTGCCAAATCTCCAGGCCGGAAAGCTGAAACGGATTGTGAACATTTCCAGTCAGCTCGGAAGCATCGCCAACAACACCGGCGGCTCAAGTTACGGATACCGAGCGAGCAAAACGGCGCTCAACCAGATTAATCGATCAATGTCGCACGAACTTGCCCCGGATGGCTTCACCTGCATCGCAATGCACCCGGGATGGGTCCAAACCGACATGGGTGGCCCCAAGGCGCCAATTCTGCCAGCGCAGGCCGTGAGCTCATTGCTGAAAACTATCGATGGCCTTTCAACCAAGAACAGCGGCCAGTTCCTCAACTTCGACGGCAGCGAATGGCCCTGGTAACAGATGCGAGTAAGCCTGCTTTTTAACACTAAAAGCGGAAGAGGAAAGGCCGGTCCACTGGCGGAGGTTCTCTCTCGCGCGTTAGCCGTGCGTGGACATGAGGTCGCATTCTTTGACGTCTCTACGGCTGTGGACGCGACACGCGATGCGGTTGCAAACGCCGAAGTAGTCTGTGTGTTGGGGGGCGACGGATCAGTACATCATGCGTTGCCGCACTTGATGAATTCATCGGTGTCGATGTATCACGTGCCGCTGGGAACGGAGAATTTGTTTTCTCGTGACTGGAATATGACAAACGATCCAGATGTCGTCGTTCGCGCGGTTGATGGAAACCGAACCGAATTGATTGATGTCGGGATGGCAGGAAAGAGGCCGTTCGCTTTGATGGTCTCGCTCGGTCCCGATGCAAGTGTTATCCAGCGAGTTCAGGATGCACGCACCGGACCAATCACGCACGCGAGCTATATATCACCAGTGATAGCCGAATTTGTCTCGCCCGCGCTGCGCCCGCTCTCTATCTGGGTAGATGGCAAACAGGTAGTAGATGCTCAGCGTGGGATATGTGTCATCGCGAATAGCTCGCAATACGGCGGCAGAATCGACCCAGCTGCGCGTGCGTCGCTTACGGATGGCATGCTCGACCTTTATTTCGCCCCAGCTTCCAATGGAATTGATGTGGCCAGGCACCTGCTGAATGCTCGCTTCCGCTTCGCTGCGAGTAACCAAGTGGTGAATTGCCGCGGCACCAGCATCAGACTCGATGCGGGAGATCTTCCATCACAGATTGATGGCGAGCCGTTTCAGGCGGCCACCGGCGAACTCACGTGTTCGATTGTGCCCAAAGCTCTCAGGGTTCTATTGCCATGACCAACGCAATCACTTGTCTTTTTTCTTCGGTCGAACAACGCCCTTCTCGGCGTCATCTTTCTTGTTTTGTAGCTTACGCTGGACCTTTTTGGTCTCGGCAGGCAACTGCCGCTTGACCATCTGCTCATCCGAAAGCTCTTTGATTTTCGCCTGAACAACATCTTTCTGCGGCTGAGTCAGCGCGGCCCAGATCGCGCTGTGGGCGTTATCCGGCTTGGGCATCTGCGCACGAATCTCCATCAATTTCTGACGAGCCACATCGCGTTTCTGCGACGCCTCATCAGTCATCTCTCCCTCACCGTTGGCTCCCTGAGCGTCCTTGCGGACCTTCTTGGACCCATCTCGCGTGGCTTTGGCCTTCTCAAAAGCAGCACGTATGTCGCGCTCGCCGCGCAGATCTTTGGTATCCACTCCCAGGTCCGTCATGATGGATCGAATCTCCGCTTCATGTGCTTTGTAAAACTCGCGTCGAGCGACGATCGATTTCTGCGTTGCCTCGCGAATCGCAGTCTCCTGCTCAGCTGTCAGACGCAACGACTCCTCCACCTTTTCGCCGCGGAGCGTGCCAATTGCCTGCAGCAGAATCCGGTCGTCAATCGACCGCACTTCGCCCTTGAGTTTCGCGCCGGTAGCACCGAACGACTTGCTCTCTCCCGGAATTCCCGTATCCGTAACTTTTGGACCCGACAACGGAGCCGGATCATCGGCTCGAACAACTGCCGCCGCACCCGCACAGATAACCAGACTTGCGATGAACACACGAAGCATCAGAAACTCCTTTGGACCCGTCGACTTCTTCAGTATTGTCGATGTGCCAATCGCTGAACGATGCAGCGATGTCGAAATTGCGGGCATTAGCCGATTCTCGACTCGGAATAACCCCTAAAACTCGGAGCCGCCGGAGCAAACCTATACTCGGCCCAATTATCAGATTGTGCGAACGATACCCAAACGCCAGCACTTTCCGACTCTGAAAGGCCTCCATGCTCGCTCGTACTAATACATGTGGTGAACTTCGCGAATCTCATATCGGGCAAACTGTCCGCCTGAACGGTTGGGTCAACGCCTACCGCGGCCACGGAACGTCGCTCGTTTTCATCGACATGCGCGACCGCTTCGGCGTCACACAGGTCGTCTTTGATGGCACCGATCTCTCCAAAGAAATCATGGAAACCGCTGACCACCTTCGCAATGAAGACGTCATCGCAATCGAAGGACTTGTTCGCGTACGCGGCGGCGGCGAGAATCCCAAGCTGTCCACTGGCAAGGTCGAAGTTGTTGTCACCAAATTTGAATTGCTCAATAAGACCGATGCGCTTCCATTTGTTCCCGATGACTCCGGTATCGGCGGCAAACTCGCCAACGAAGATATCCGCGGCAAGCACCGCTACATCGATTTGCGCCGTCCGGCTATGCAGAAGATTCTTGGCATTCGCCACCGCGTCTATCAGAGCACGCGCAAGTACTTCGATGAAAACGGGTTCCTCGAAATCGAGACTCCGATTCTCTACAAGTCGACACCAGAAGGCGCCCGCGAGTTCCTGGTTCCCAGCCGCAACGTGCCCGGTTCCTGGTACGCACTTCCTCAATCGCCACAGCTCTTCAAGCAGATCCTGATGATTGCGGGCTGCGATCGCTATATGCAGATCTGCCGCTGTTTCCGCGACGAAGATCCTCGCGCGGACCGTCAGGCTGAATTCACACAGATCGACTTGGAAATGTCTTTCGTCCGTCGCGACCATGTCATCGAAATGATGGAAGGATTCGTGCGCCGTCTTTGGAAAGACATGTGCAATTACGATGTGCCACCCATCACACGCATGAGCTATCGCGAAGCGATGGAACGTTTTGGCATTGACCGCCCTGACAATCGCTACGGCCTTGAGCTGAAAGACATTTCCGAGATCGCCGCGAAGACCGATGTCGCGTTCTTCAAGGATGTACTCGCAAAGGGGCAAGATCGCCCCAAATTCAACTCACTCCGCGGCGTGGTGAAAGCCATTCGCGTACCCGGTGGCGCCGAGAAACTGACGCGTAAGATGACCGATGGATACAACGAATTCGTTCGCGGATTCGGTGCTGGCGGCTGCGCAGTCACCAAGGTGAACGCACAAGGCGCGTTTGAAACTGGTATCGCCAAATTCCTCGAGCCCGTCAAGGCAGAACTGTTTGCCGCGTTGGAACTCCAGCCCGGCGACACGGTCCTCTTTGTGTCGGACCTCTATAACGTTGCCACCAAGTCACTGGGCGAACTTCGCCAGAAGGTCGCCAAGGACCTCGGGATCATTCCGAAGCCCGGCTCTGAGGGCGGACCGTGGAACTTCCTGGTCGTGGTTGACTTCCCCATGTTCGAAAAGAACAAAGAAACAGGCAAGTGGGTGGCCATGCACCATCCATTCACCGCTCCCAACGATGACCAGGCCAAGGCCTTTGTCGCGGCCGATGTCGATGACGAAGTCACGATCGAAAGCATCGTGTCGGCGGGCTATGACATCGTCCTCAACGGACAGGAAATCGCTGGCGGATCAGTGCGAATTCACGATCGCTCGGTGCAGTCAAAGGTGTTCCAGTTGCTCGGTCTTACTCCCGAGCAGGCCAAAGAAAAGTTCAGCTTCCTGCTCGAGGCGCTCTCCTACGGCGCACCGCCGCACGCAGGTATCGCGTTCGGGCTTGACCGGCTCGTCATGAACTTCGTGGGGACATCCAACATTCGCGACGTAATCGCGTTCCCCAAGACCCAGACCGGACAGGATCTCATGACATCAGCGCCCAGCAAGGCGACTGATGATCAGCTCAAAGATGTGCATGTCAAGAGCACATTCATTCCGCAGTGAGTTTGATAGCGTTTCAGTCTTCATACAAAAAGGCATCCGGAATCCCGGATGCCTTTTCTCGTTTTAGTTTTGCCGCGCCGATCACCAGGTCGAAGTGTTGATTTCCTGACCGCCGAAATCTGTGCCCTTTAGTCCGCCGCGAGTCCAGCGGAAACGACCATTGAAGATCGCGTTCGTACCGTTGTACCTGGCGAACCCAGGGTCCCAGGCTTGTGCGTTATACGTAAGTTCCATGGATTGCGCTGAACGGGGCGCATTGGGCTGAAAGCCCCTGTTGGAATCTTCGGTTTTCATCATTCGCACCGAATTGTCAAAGAAGAGCTGCATGCAAGTCGCGTCGGAGAAGAATGAGTGAGTCTGCGTTTTCCCTTTATGCCGGCTGCCATTCTCGTAGTAATACACCTTTCCGGAGGGGAACAACACCTCCGGAATATATCGCTTTCCAAGCCGGTTGCTGGCGGAGTTATAGAAGAAGTTGTGCTGCTGGCGGAACGTCTGGTAGACACCAGTGTCGCGCGGCTGATTGTCAGGGCTGAACGTTGAAACAGACACCTCATAGGAAGATGAATATGGCCACCGCCAGTTGTTGGGGTCCGTTCCAGTTGGCTGCGGCTGCAAACGGTTCTGCCGGAACGCAACCTTTGGATCGCTTTGCCATTGATTCCGATTACGGTCTTCCGGACAGACCACCATTTTTTCCGGCAATCGCGAGGCGAGGTAATCCTGAAGCACCAGATGCGAATAGAGAATGTGAGGTATCCAGCCACCAATCAACCCGGCGCCCCATGTGGGTGGATTCTGTTCATCCCCACGTCGACGAATGATCCAGATGGCCTGACCCGCTGCCGCCGCCAGATCATCTCCATAGCGGCCCGGCGCCAGGTCCGGGAAAGGATTGTCTGCGACAGGCTTCATTCCAACGTGCCACGAGAACGATGCGATCTTGTCCTTGAAATCCGCGGTATAGGTCTGCGACGCCGTGCCCAGCTGGCGCATGTTACTGCCGCAGATAGTGATACGCGCGGTCTTGCGTGCTTCGGAGATTGCAGGGAGAAGGATGCTTATCAGCAGCGCGATAATCGCAATGACAACAAGCAACTCTATGAGCGTAAAGCCTCTGCTCAAGCCCGTTCTTACTTTGAGATGTTGAGTCATTTTTCAGCTTTCATGAAAGGCCGACACTAAAAGGGCCACAATTCTAAAGCTACCACGAACTTGTGTTCACTTCATCCCCGCCAAAGTCGGTGCCAGAAAGGCCGCCGCGCGTCCATCTGAACCGACCGTTAAAAACTGCATTCAGTCCGGTGTACTGGTTGTAACCGGGCTCCCACTCCGACACGTTGTAGATGAGTTCCATGTTCGTCGGCGACGATGGAACGTTGGGCTGAAAACCTCTGTTTGAATTTCCCGATTTCATCATTCGAACCGAGTTATCAAAAAACAGCTGGTGCACTTTGGCATCTGAGAAAAAGGCATGTGTCTGGATCTTTGAGGCGTGCCGGCTTCCGTTCTCAAAGTAGTAGACCTTGTTCGACGGGAACGTCACCTCGGGAATAAGCCTGCGACCCAGGACGCGGCTGCCGTTGTTGTAGAAATAATTGTGTTCCTGCCTGAGCGTCTGGTAAACCCCGGAATCTCGCCGTTGATTGTCCGGGCTGAACGTCGAAATAGAGACTTCATACGTTGATGAATACGAGACACGCCAGTTTCCAGGATCGCCTCCATCTGGCTGTGGCTGCATCCGATTCTGGCGGAACATCGACTTGTCCTGCCAGTTCAATCTGTTGCGATCTTCAGGACACACAACCATTTTTTCTGGAAGCCTCGACGCCAGATAGTCCTGCAGGACAAGATGCGTATAGAGAATATGTGGAATCCATCCTCGCAGGAACGCCGATCCAAATGGCGGCGGATCATCCCCTCGCCGGCGCATGACCCAGATCGCCTGCGCTGCTGCAGCATTCACATCATCAGTAAACCCACTGGGGTAGAGATCGAGGTAAATATTGTCCGCGATCGGCTTCATACCCACAGTCCAGCTGAACGACGCGATCTTATCTTTAAAGTCCGCGGCGTACGTCTGTGATGCAGTGCCCAGTTGTCGCAGATTGCTGCCACAAATTGTGGACCTTGCCGTCTTGCGAGCCTCACTGATCGCAGGGAGCAGGATGCTGATAAGCAGCGCGATGATCGCAATGACGACAAGCAACTCAATGAGCGTAAATGCGTATGCGGTGCGGCCAATCCGACCGACAGAAGTTCTCATAGTTACCCCAGTTGACTGCGCCTGAACATCTCGTTATCCGAACGATTGCGATGATACCAGAAATGCCACCTCAATATTCGACCATTTGCCTGAAAAAAGAAAAGGGGACACCGGAGTGTCCCCTTCAAAGTAGATTCGTTCGAACCGGAGCTTACCAGTTCATTGTTGAAACTTCTTCGCCACCGTAGTCAATGCCGGAGAGTCCAGCGCGGGTCCAGCGGAATCGACCGTAGATGCTCACGGTAGTTCCGTTGATTCGGCTGTAGCCCGGGTCCCACGACTGATAGTTGTAATTCAAGAGGCAAGGCCCGCCCGCAGGGGTACGAACTGTCATGCCCAGTTTGGAGTCGCGGGTCTGCATCATGCGAACTGAATTATCAAAGAACAGCGTCAGAACTTTTGAGCTCGCCTCAAACGCGTGAGTCTCAATCTTTGAAGTGTGGCGGCTGCCGTTCTCGTAGTAGTACACCTTGTTCGACGGGAACTGAACCTGCGGAATCAAGCGACGCCCAAGCACGTTCTGGCGGGTTGCACCCCAGAATTCATTGTGGTTCTGGCCGTTGTCCTGATACACGCCGTTATCCTGGCGGTAATTGTCAGGGCTGAAGGTAGAAATCGAAACCTCGTACGAAGACGAGTATGGCCAGCGCCAGTTGTTCGGATCAGAGCCATCGGGCTGAGGCGTGAGGCGGTTCTGGCGGAATGCTCCCTTCGGATCAACCTGCCAGCCCAGACGAACGCGATCATCGGGACATACAACCATCTTCTCAGGAAGGCGAGACGCCAAGTAGTCCTGGAGAATCAAGTGTGAGTACAGAATGTGAGGAATCCAGCCGCCAACAAGACCGGTGCCCCAGTTGGCAGGGTTCTGCTCATCAGCGCGGCGACGGATAATCCAAACCGCCTGTCCAGCTGCGGCCGCAACGTCGTCGCCGAAACGAGCTGGAGTCAGATCGATAAACGGATTGTCAGCGACTGGCCGCATCGCTGGTGTCCAGGTGAATGAAGCGATTTTGTCTTTGTAGTCAGCGGTGTAGCTTTGCGAGCCTGTGCCGAGCTGACGTAAATTGCTGCCGCAGACCGTAATTCGCGCGGTCTTGCGTGCCTCGCCAATTGCGGGAAGCAAAATGCTGATGAGCAACGCAATGATTGCAATCACTACGAGCAGCTCAATGAGCGTGAATGCCGAAGTGCGCGTCGAGCGACGGCGTAACTGGCCAAGCATTGAAAGGCCTCCTATAGAGCACACGCTGCGGACACGAATGTGCCGGAAAAAACAGCAGGCGCCCAAACCCCTTATCGAGAACCGTTTAGAAGATACCACAATATGGGCCGGGTGTCGAGCGAGTTTAGGGTCAATCAGCAAATTTTCTCCAAACATCAGCAGCAATCCACCCTTTATTGAGAACTTAATCTCAATAACATGCCGTGAGACCAAACCCACACCCACAAACGAAAAGAAGGGCCCGAAGGCCCTCCTTGCGAAGTTCAAGTGGGTATTTCAAAATTGTGCGCTTTTTGCCGGTCTGGCTGCCTCGCTGGCCCCTACCAGTCAGCCGTATTGATCTCTTCGCCGCCGTAATCCACGCCCGACAGTCCGCCGCGAGTCCAGCGGAATCGAGCATTAAAAACCGCGTTCAGGCCGGCATACCTGTTATAGGCAGGTTCAAAATTCTGAACGTTGTAGATTAATTCCATCGCCTGAGCAGATCGCGGCTGGTTAGGTATAAAGCCCTTGTTCGAATTTTCAGACTTCATCAGGCGCACAGAATTGTCGAAGAACAACATCATCGATTTTGCATCCGAAAAGAATGTATGAGTCTGAATTTTTGAAGTGTGCCGACTTCCGTTCTCAAAATAATAAACCTTTTCAGATGGGAACTGAACTTCGGGAATCAACCGGCGACCAAGCGTGCGATTTGCATTATTGTAAAATAAGTTATGTTCCTGGCGGAACGTTTGATACACACCGGAGTGACGCGGTTGATTGTCGGGAGAGAACGTGCTGACCGAAACTTCATATGAAGATGAATACGGCCACCGCCAGTTGTTTGGGTCAGATCCGTCTGGCTGAGGCTGCAAACGATTCTGGCGGAAAGCTCCCTTTGGATCAGTCTGCCACTGCAGTCGATTGTAATCTTCAGGACACACAACCATGCGCTCCGGCAGGCGCGATGCAAGGTAATCCTGCAGAATCAGGTGCGAGTAGTAGATATGCGGAATCCAACCGCCGACAAGATTGGTACCCCAGTTAGCGGGATTCTGTTCATCGGCGCGACGGCGAATAATCCAGACAGCTTGCCCAGCTGCCGCGGCGACATCATCAGTGCCGAACCGAGCCGGCGCGAGATCGATGAATGGATTGTCCGCAACTGGTCTCATACCCGCTTGCCATGAAAATGAAGCGATCTTGTCTTTATAGTCCGCTGTATAGCTTTGCGATGCGGTCCCGATTTGCCGCAAATTACTGCCGCAGACCGTGATACGAGCAGTCTTTCGCGCTTCAGAAATGGCAGGAAGCAGAATGCTGATCAACAACGCGATGATCGCAATGACGACCAGCAACTCAATGAGCGTAAAAGCGGAAACACGGTTCGTTCGATGACGAAACTGAGCAAGCATCAAAATACCTCCTCGTTTCAGGCTCAATGTCGCGGTCACGAATGTGCCGTTTCTCGCACAAGCCTGTGCCTACTGACATCGACCAACATACACAAATTTGACCACCGTGTCAAATCGAAGTTCACCTGCTGACCACTAACGAGAATCGATTCTCAACAGAGTTTCATGTTCAATCTACTGCCCTGGCTGGCCGCTCTTGGATAGCCCCCATCCAAGCTCAAGCCAGGAATCCGCTGCAATTGCCGCCGCGATTCCTGTCGCCAGGATGGCCCAGATAACTAACACAATATGAATTCGGCTCTGTCTCGGCGCCGCTGGTGCCTGTGCGGCAGACGTTCCAGTACGAGGCAGTGGCATGAACGGAGTCTCGTCCTCCATGAAAACAGGTTCAAGATCGACGCTATCCGCAAGAACCGAAGGCAGCCGTTGTCCTGCCACAACCACTTCTCGATCCAATTGTTGACCTGGCACCAGAAGCACTGGCCCAAGGCCCAACATCTGTCTCGATGACTCAACAACAAAGGCAACATGGCAGTTTGAACAGGATTTGCTTCCCGGCGTCACTCCAGAGTTGCAACTGTGGCAAATTCCCAGCAACTGAGCAACTCCGGGAACTCGCGCGGCCTTCATCCAGAATTGCCGTGTAGTTGGCCCCCGCAACACAGTGTTCAAATTAATTCGACCCCTGGATATCTGTTGCACAATCACCTGATACGAGCAGCCAGGGAGAAACTGCCCCTTCTCCGTTCGAATAGTCCATGGCCCCATCTCGTTTTGAGATGCCTGCAACGACAGTGGATCAACCAGGCCGCGGCATTGAAGGCACCGCGTGCCAGAAATCGCGTCACTACCGCAGTATGGGCATATCTCAGGAAGGGTTGTCGTTGCACCCGCAAACCCGGTGCTCATATGAAACTCCTGAACAATTGTATGAACGTATACCTCGCTTGGTAAATCCGGGTTGAGACAAATCCAGTTTGCCCCCCTACTACTTTGGCATGAAAAGCTTCTCCCGCACCGCTCTGGCAATCACAATCCTGGTCGCAATGACCGGTTGCTCCGCCTCAAAACCTTCTTCAGATATCGCCGGCCTTGAGCGGGCCGAAGAATCCATAAAATCGCCGCCAGAGACCAAGTCGCCCGGTTCCGCGCGGGAATCTATCGCGATGCTTATTGGTCAGGATGCCATTGTGTGGTCGCAGATTCAGCCGCTGCTCGCCGAGACAGCTGGCCTGGTGCTCGAAGAAATTGCCCTTGATCACATCCTGAAGATTCAATGTACTCAGGCAGGCATCACCATCTCCAACACAGATATTACATTAGAAGAACGCCGCCTCGTCGACCGCCTTGCAATCGCTGCAAACGCAGATTCTGCGGCAAGCTCAGAACTCCTGGACCGTGTACGCAATAGTCGTGGTCTTGGACCGCGGCGGTATCAGGCTCTGCTCCAGCGAAATGCGATGCTGCGAAAAATGGTCGCCAGCGAAATAACAGTGACACCAGCACAGCTCGAGCAGGCCCTCGCAGTCCGCCACGGTCCCAAATTCAGGGGCCGTGTCCTCCTCACCAGAAGTGAACGCGAGGCCGCCGCAGCTCGCGCCCAGATTGCTGCCTCAGCCGATCCAAAATCAACTATTACGTCTCTCGCCGCGGCATCAGCAGAAACCGCTCGCGTCTACCCGGCGGGAATGGTCGAACCAATCAGCGCCGCCGACCCGACATATCCATCGGGCCTGCGCGCCGTGATCGCCAAGTTGAGGCCAGGCGAAGTAAGCCCGGTGATCGCCCTGGATCGCAATTTCGCCGTATTCGTGCTGGAAGAAATCTTGCCAGGTCTAGCGCCCACCGCCAGCGACTCAAACATCGAGGCTGATGTGCGCGATGTCAATGAACGGATGGCTATGGAACGAAAGGCCAACCAGCTCCTGGAAATCGCGGGCGTAAACGTCCTCGATCCAGATCTTCGCTGGTCGTGGGAACACCGCAGCGGCAACTGAATCTTAGCGGGCGAATTCGATCGCGCGAGTCTCGCGAAGGACAGTCACACGGATTTCACCGGGGAACGTCATTTCCTCGCTGACCTTTTTCGCAATGTCGTGCGCGATAAGGAATGCCTCATCGTCGTTCACTCGTGCCGCATCAACCATCACGCGAACTTCACGCCCAGCCTGAATCGCATACGCCTCGTTGACTCCCTTGAATCCCATGGCAATATCCTGCAATTCAGTCAGCCGCTGAATGTACTTCTCCATGCTTTCGCGGCGTGCGCCGGGTCGAGCTGAAGAAATCGCATCTGCTGCCATAACGATCGGTGTGTAAAAACTCGTCGATGGAATATCCGCGTGGTGACCACCGATCGCGTTCAAGACCGGATCGCGTTCGCCAAACTGGCGTGCGAAGTCCATGCCGATCTTGGGGTGTCCGCCTTCCATCTCGTGATCCATCGCCTTGCCGATGTCGTGCAGGAATCCACAGCGGCGTGCGATCGCTCCATCCAGCTTGAGCTGCTCTGCGATAATCTGGCAGAAGAACGCCACTTCAATTGAGTGTCGCAGAACATTCTGGCCGTAACTGGTGCGATAGCTGAGTTTGCCCATCGCCTCAACAACTTTGGGATGCAGGCCGCGAAGATTGACTTCAAGCGTGGCATCCTTACCGCGCTGCATGATTCGTTCGGCGGTTTCTGAACGAACCCGCTCCACAACTTCTTCAATGCGAGATGGATGCATGCGACCGTCAGCAATCAGTCGCTCCAGCGACTCCACTGCGATCGCCTGCCGAACCTTGTCGAAACAGGAAACCACAATCACGCCCGGAGTGTCGTCAACGATAATGTCTGCGCCCGTCGCTTTTTCAATCGCGCGAATATTGCGACCTTCGCGCCCGATGATCCGCCCCTTCACATCATCAGACGGAATCGCCACGGTACGAACCGTCGACTCGCTGGTGATCTCATTGGCGTACCGCTGCACAGCCATCAGCGTGATTTCACGAGCTTTGTCTTTGGCCTCGTGCTCCGCTTCATCCACAATCTTGCGCACAACCTTGGCAACCTCGTGCCGCGAATCCTGCTCCACGCGAATGAGCAATTCCTTCCGAGCATCTTCAACGCTCAGGTTGGCAACTCGAATAAGCCGCTCGCGCTGCTCATTTACAAGCTTCTCTGACTCCGCGTCCCGCTTCGAAATATTCTCTTCCCGCGCCTTGAAAGACTCGGATTGATTCCGGAGCAACTGCTCCTTCTGAGTCGCGGCCTCTTCCTTGCGATCTACCAGATCTTCGCGTTTGGCAAGTCGCCGTTCGGTTTCGCGAATTTCATTGCGAGCTGCCTCCAGCTCTTTCTCCGCTCGTTCTTTTCGTTCGATGATCTGCCGCTCACCCTCAAGCCGCAGTTTCTCGGACGCATTGCGACCATCAGTCTCAGCCTGACTCTGGATCGTCCTTGCCTGGTCCTTCGCCTGCTGAAGTGTTCGCCCCGTGATAACTCGCACGGCAAAAACACCAATGACAAGGCCAACCAGTAACGCCCCAGCGGCGACGCCCCAGAAAAGTGTGGCATTGATTTCTGCCAGCACCGGAGAATATTGAACAGCACCCAACATGGTTGCCCTTTCTACAAGGCAACGATGCGGACTTCGAGGATAATTACCCTAAGGACGCTGGCCAGGAGGTTTTATGAACGGCATCGCCAACGCCGAGCATGGAAATGCCCAACGTTGATCACGCAAACAAGTTGCCAATCGATCTCGTTCACAAATAACTCCAGCAAGACCAGTCAAACGCGGAGAGCGCGAACTTCAATTGCTAACCTCTCCGCGGAATATCCCAAGGAAACACCCCGATTCATCCGAATCGATTCTGAACAATAGGCTCAAGGGTTGCTACAGGGCTCTCTCCGAACCTCGGGAAACTTGCCGCCTATTCGATTCGGGCCCTGATAACCGATACGCTATTTTGGTCCGGTCACCTTTCAGCGGAGTTGTACCCTTATGAACCGATTCGTTCGTTTCGCCACCATGTCGCTCGCCTCAGCCATCCTTCTCAGCGCAGGTTGTGCGCGGCAGGCAAAACACCAACTCCCCCTCACCGGAGCCCCAGCAGATTTCAGCACGATTGGCGTTTACAACGTCAACATCACCAACGCCAGCGGCACCGTTCACGTCCTTACTAAATCAGATCTCGAAGCCCCCTTCATCGAAGTCAAACGCTCAAGGCCCCGGGTCGAAGGCGTCATGGCTGGGCCTGGAAGAAATCCCGAACAATATTCTAACGCTGTCTTCAGCGAAACCGATGGAGCCGGAAACATCACTATCAACAGCACCGCCGGCGATGTCGCAAGCGCTGGCGAATGGGTGCGAATCATCGTCTATGTCCGCTCGCTCGGCCACGTCAAAATTCGCAATTCCGGCGGCCACGTGCTCGTTCAGAACGCCCACGGCGGCCTCGACATCCAGAACGCAACCACTTCTCTGGGCCACGGCAATATCACCTGTACTTCGCCATTCCCAATCACCGCTCCGATTCTGCTGTCAACCAACGAAGGCGACATCGATCTCTACATGCTGCCAACAGCAGATGTAAAAGTCGATGCGAGCACCGGCAATGGTGTAGTGCAGGTCTCAGCGCGTAACTCAACCGTCATGAACGTCGTTGAAAAACACATGAGCTGGACTGGCAATGTCAATGCAGCAACTCACCAAGTAACTACACGCGCTGGCAAGGGCGACATCAAGATCCGAATCGGTTCGGCAGAGTAAACCTCAAGCCGCCTTTCGATGCTTGAGTGTGTCTTGAACTGATTCCACATACTTCGTAAATTGGTGCACTACAAATTCGCGGTGCTGCGGATGGTGCGCGAATTCAAATGCCATTCCAGCATATGTATTCTGCTCGCTGTCGATGTGTGTATGAGCCAGACGCGCTGTCAATCCAATCGGCGCGGGGATCTGCGGCTGTAAATCAAGCTGCAGCCAGAACACGCGAGCCTGCTCCAAAGCAGATGCGTCGGCACGATCAATGATAAGACCAACGCCGCCGCCGCCGACATTCATAAGCCGAGCCGTGAACGGCGTGCCGACATCCGGAAGCTGGCGAAGGAGCGAATCTTCCCCAGGAATGCTGCCAGCAATGCCCTGCTGTAGTCCCTTGATCAGGACCGCGTTGGCATGCTCTGCCGGCACCGCCGAAGTGATATCTCGCAGCGGATACACCTGCACTTTGGGCAAATTAATTTCCGCAGCAGTCACGCGATAGAAATTGCGGCGAATGCACCGCTCAACCTCCGTGGGCATTTCAATCTTCAATACGCGATGGGCTGGAGAAGACGGCGTTGCAGCTGCACCCTGTGCCACAATCTTCGACTTGAACATCCAGCGATTCTGCCCCACCGCCATCACACACACTACGGGAGTGCCGTGCGCAAGTTGCATCGTGCGACCAACGGCGGCCGGCGGCTCAATAAAAATCGCATCATCGGTAATCTGCGTAATCCGCACACGCCAGACAAGATCCGGTGCGGATCCCTGCGAGCCTTCCGTCTGTCCCTGGTCAATTGTAAATTCAAGACCGCCGTTGCGATCGTGAATCTGTTGAAGCACTTGGCGCCAACGGTCGGTTCTTGAGCGATTTGCAGGCACGTGAGAGTCTCCCAAAGTAGCAATTACGCGGCGTAAACTCGCCGCAAATACCCATGCACCTAGATCGGCACCATGCTTTCCGACATTCACATCTGGCACGACTTGATGCCTCAGTTGGCTTTGCTGCTTCTATATAACCCGCCACCAGTCGCTTCAGCCCTGTTTCTCGGACCTAAGTATCGACGCAATCCGTCCATACTGAGCCCGCGTGTTCTGCAATTGTGAGTCACTCAATCCAGGTCCAAACTGACCAAGATACAGATAGTCAATGAACTTCACTATCTCTCCGGGCAATTCCGGATTGATCGATGCGAGTTGAACCTGCACTCGCGCCAAATGCTTCAGCAGCGGCTCCTGCCGTGCTCGCGCCAGGTTCCGCTTCGCAAGCAGCACAACATACTGGTCTCGCAATGCCGCCAATTCCGGCCGCACTTTATTCTCAAGCGTCGCCTTCTCTGCGAGCCGCTTGTTTCGCCGTCGGCGCAGCACAATTGAATTGACAAGCCATCCAAGCAAGCTGCCGCATACCACGAACAGAACTGCAAATCCGCCCCAACGGATTGTCCGGACTTTGAAAGAGTCTTCATTTCCGCCCAGAAAGAGTGAAAGTTGCGTCAGTTTTGTTTCCAGCCAATTGGTGGAGATTCCCTGAGCTGAAAGTATTCTCTTCTGCCGATGATCGTCAAAACGCAGTATGCTTGACGCCCACGTGTTCTCCAGCGAGCTGAGAAACTTCCCAAGCTTGAGACTCATCGATGGTTCGGGTTGATGAATTCTCGCGAAATCAGCCGGTGGGGTCGGATCAAAAGTCCGCCAGGCATGCCATGTCATTGGGTCTGTTGGCTCTCCGGGTTTGGCGACCGCTGGAAATCCATCCACCGCCGCTTCCACCCACGCGTGCGCGTTGCTCTCACGCACCACAAACATCCCTGCGTTTGACACTTCCGCGGCGACATATCCCGTCACCAGCCGCGCAGGAATACCAACGCTTCTGCACATTGCCGCCATCGCCGATGCAAAATACTCGCAGTGCCCCTGCTTTGATACCGTCAAAAACCACTCAATCGGGTCCTGTCCGATCGGCGCAGCACGCATCTCAAGTGTGTATGCGTACTCCCGCCGCAGATAGCCCTCGATCGCGCGCGCTGCTCGACCATCTTCCGATGGCAGACGTAACGCCGGATCAGGCTCAATGCTTGACCTCTTAAGTATGTCCTGTGCGAGCGCCTTTACTACTGCGTTTGGGAAACTGACATTTGGGCGATCTGTTGGCAGTCGCGCCTGCGAAACCGCCGGATCAATAGATGCCCCGACGAAGCTATCCACGGTGTATGTGAGCACGCCCTCCTTGCCCATGCGTTGAAGTATGAGCGTATTGGGGTCTTTCCACAGTCGACCATCGCTGTTGAATTCAATCGCAGCCGGCCACCAGGGAGCAAATGCCGGAACGGGACTGTCAACATCGCGCATCGTGATTCGAAGCCGCAGAGCACGCGCAGCCGACGCCGAATCGCGCCTGCCACCAAGCGGCTCGGTTTTTCCGCGAGAAATTTCCCGGGAGTCCATGATATTGCTGGCATCGGTCGTCGAATTCCACACCCCGTCTTCGTACTTGTCCAGGACAGCGCCGCGAAGATGGATCACCTCCACCGCCCTCAGCGCCCCCTCTTCCCCGATCGGTAATACTGACACCTCTGCCACCACAGCTCGAGACTCAGAGATTAAACCATCTTGTCCAAGCTGGACTTTGTCGCTGAAACCTGATACCCGCGCAATTCCCCCGAGCCGCGCGACCCAACTCGATCGCATGGAACTTGAGTCCAACATCGGTCCACGCGGCATGAGAACAAACATCAGTGCTGTGACAGTCGCAATGAGCAGAAAGCCGCTCACAAAAAACGTGGCAAAAGTCGCGCTCGACCATCGCAATTGAGCAGGCCGGGCGCCATATCGCACAAACCTGTGCTGTCCCGCAAAAATCTGAAAGAGCATCGTTCCCGCAAGTAAAATCGGGATCGTGAGCATGACCACAAACACGGGCCCAAAGTCGCCGCCGACTGTGCACCCGATAGCCAGATACACCGCGAGCGTCAGTATCTGTGCGTAGTCCGTGGGCACTTTCCGATCCCACAATTTGATGAACATGAGCGCAAGCACGCACTCGCACAGCGCATCGATCTTGTTCCCGCCCATGGCACGCGTCACGCCCCAGGCAAGCACCCCAAGCGCCGCCACTACCACGATCCACTTGGGCAGCATGTAATGCGCTTTGCCGACAATGCCGTGAATAAGGAGATGTACCCCGACGCAAATAAGGCCCAGCAGTGGCCAGAGAATCCCCGTCCCTACCAGCGAATACCCAAGTGTGCAGAGCACCACGACAATCATCGTGAGACCGGCAAGTCGCGCGTGCACATTCATGCCGTGGTCTCCGAAGGACCCGCCGCGAATCGGTCGTAATCTTCAAGTGTCAAAGGCGCGCCGGAACCCTTCACACCAATACGCATCTTGAAGCCCGTCAGCTTCGATGGCGCTGGTGCGCCCTGCAGGGTTTCGCGCGTCAGTGTTGCCAGCCCATCCAGCATCGGCCCTGTCTGCCGAACACTCATCACCGGCGAGTAGTGCGCCTGTGGCAGCCTCAATCCCGCGGCGGCCCCCGATCCAATAATCGCGAATATCAAGCTGGCGGCAAACTCCGCCGCCTTGTCGAGATCCTCAACATCTGGATCAATTTCCAGCCACACCTTTCGCCCCGAAAGCGATGCATTCTCTCGCACCAGCAATTCGTCATTGGCCAGCAGCGTACGCGCAGAAGGTTTCCACGCAACCGCGCTTTGCCCATCGCGCGGCAAATATGAGCGGATGCCAAGAAACTCCTCACGCCCACCGCTCTTGGAAGTGCTCGCACCCATCGATGGATCGCGCGAAAGAAACGAACTGACCGCCTTGCGCTTGAGTTTCACAACACGCGGCCGCACGAGCGTAGTCTGAACTTGATCGCCCTTTGGCGCAAACAAAACCGATTTGCGTGTAATGCCGAATGGGAACGTGGTCCAGACGCGTACGCAGTCAAATGTCGCCGACCCGCGCGAAACAGCGGGCGCCTCACCCATCACGATCGCAGAAACGCCGGCTTCAAGATTGACAACGCACGTGCCCAGAAGCGGTCGACTCAGCCGCCTGCTCCATGTTGCCGCAGTTCGACCTTTGATGCGGGATTCCTCTTCAACCACCAGCGCAAGCGCCGGGAAAATACGATTGGAATTGCGAACGCGGTAGCGCACCGTCAGCTGCATGCCAACCCCGGTCGCATGCTCAACCTGACGCTCCAATCGCACGCCCATGAGCATGGCGCCACTGGCAATTCCAGAAAACAGCAACGACCCAACCGCAATCCCAAACCCGATATAGAGCACATTGTTCTGCGTCTGTATCGCGCCAAGCGCCAGCAGCACCGTCGTGATCACAAACACCACGCCCGGCCAATGCAGGTGATAGCGGCGCGACAGCACTTCCATCTCCAGAAAACCGGCAGTGGATTCTTGAGTGCGCTCGCTTTGCATGACCAGGTTCTTTACGCGGCTTCTCTGCAGTTGGTTTTAGCCGCCAGCTTTGAAATCATCGACCGTTGGCAGATCCTTCAGCGATGACAATCCAAAGTGGTCCAGGAACTGCTTTGTGCTTCCATACAGCAGCGGACGTCCAAGCTCTTCTGCACGTCCCTTGATGGTAATAAGCCGCCGTTCAAGCAGACTGCGAAGTACTTCGCCGCACGAAACGCCGCGGATCGCTTCCAGTTCCGCGCGCGTCACTGGCTGGCGATACGCGATGATCGCCAGTGTCTCGATCGCAGCGCGACTGAGCTTTCCAGTCACTCCCGACTTGCGGAATGCATGGACAACTTCCGCAAACTCCGCGGTCGTCAAAATGCGATATCCACCCGCGACATGCTCAATACGGAAACTGCGGCCTGTACTTTGATACGCCGCGTTCAACGTTTCGACCGCGGTAGTAATAGCCTGTGCGATCTCCGCAGGAACTTCCGGCAGGTCTTCAAGCTCTTCCGCGTTATCGAGCTGCCGCACCAGCCCCACTGCCGGTGCAATGCGTCTTGCCGGAACAGCGCGATCGCTGCTCATCAAGATCGCTTCAATCTTCGCCTCAAGATGCTCAATCTGCGGCACAACAACCACCACCGGCGCACGACGAACCCGCTTGGGCTTCACCGGTTCAGCGGTTCCTGCTGCAACTGCCTCAGGAGTCTCAATCGCCGCGGGGTCTGTTTCAGGCTTCGCGTTGGACTCAGTTTCTGCCTGAGTTTCCGATGTCTGGTTTGTAGCTTCCATGCTGTCTCCTCGCGTCTCCGACACCATTGTGTCTTCGACACCGTTGTGTCTCCGACGCACCTTTACCAATCACTTGACAAGAAACTCTAGAACTTCTGGAATCCCCTGGCCGCGTGTTGCGACCGTCTCAAAGACCGGTCTGCGACCTGCGACATCCCGCAGATCTCGCATCAATTCATTCTGTCCCGGATTGTCAGCCTTATTGCACACAAACAGGTCAGCGATTTCCAGTAATCCAGCCTTATCCATCTGAATCGCATCGCCCATTCCCGGCGTCAACACCACCATGGTCTGGTCCACAAACTTGCGAATCTTGGTTTCGTTCTGGCCCGCCCCCACCGTTTCAACAAACAGCGTGTCATACGCGCCATCGACAACCGAATCGCCGTCGCACGCGCCACCGATCAACTCGATGATGTCAGGCAACGCGTGGTAATCTTCGCCGCCAATCGCGAGTGAACGGAAGAACACGCTCTGATCCAGATTGTTGAAATCAACGCGAAGCCGATCGCCCAATAGCGCCCCCGAAGTAATCGGGCTCATCGGATCAAACGCAACAACCGCGACTCGTCCAAGCCCGCCTTTTTCCTTCGCCGCTCGAACAAACTCGCCAACCATCTGTGCAACCAACGTGCTCTTGCCCGCGCCTGGTGATCCAGTAATTCCTATCACGCGCTTGGGCCGCCGCTTCTTCGCGCCCGCGCGAAGTGCCTGCCCTTGGTGAACAATCGAAATGTCTCTTGCAAGTTGCGCTGTCGCGGTCGCTCCCGTTGGCAGCACCGCTGTCCGTGCCTTCACTGCCGACTTCACCGCTTCGACAATGTCGAGCAATCCGGTCCCAGTCGTGAAGCAGCGTGCAACACCCTCTTTGAGCAACACCGGAATGTCTTCCTGCGGCAGGATCCCACCCATGTGCACGGGTAAATCCCCGCGACCAACCGCCTTCAACTCTGTAATCAACCGTGGCCCAAGCACAAGGTGCGAATTGCTCATCATGCTCGCCGCGATCACATCGCAATCCTCATCGCGAGCCGAAATCGCCAGCGACCGAGGCGTTTGCCACAGCCCGCTATAAATCACATGAATGCCCGAATCGCGCAATGCCCGCGCAATCACCTTCACGCCGCGATCGTGCCCATCCAACCCCATCTTGCCCAGCAAAACCCGCGGCCGGTGCGGCAGGCTCGCGCACCGGTCAATCTTCTCAAACTCAGTGGTTGCGACATTAATCGTCGTCGTCATGCGGTGACCGTCTTTTCCCTTCGCCAGTGCGAAACTGCCTGGCCGCATAAGTCTAGCGGGATAGTCTTACCGGCGGATCGGACCTGACAACATCGGTATCCTGTGAGGTGTCCAACTTGAATCAGTTCAAAGAACCTGCCAGTCCCAAGGAACAAGCCCCGCGCCAATATCGCTATTTCAGCTTTGTCATGGCCGCATTTGTCACAGTCCTGCTCTGCTCAAACATGATCGGGCCCGGCAAAAGCTGTGCCTTCAACCTCGGTTTCAACATCGTCCCCGATGTCAAAGACGGAAGCTTGGTATTCACAAGCCTCCTGGTCTTCGGAGCCGGAAACCTCTTCTTCCCCATCAGCTATATCTTCGGCGACATCCTCACTGAGGTCTACGGCTACGCCCGCAGCCGAAAGGTCATTTGGGCCGGTTTCGCCGCGATGGCGTTCTACGTCATCATGAGCCAAGTCGTCATTCACCTGCCGCAGAACCCGGCTGAACCCTACAACAAGGTGATTCAGCCTGCAATCGAGACAGTCTTCGGCAACGGCTGGCGCATCGTCAGCGCCTCCATGCTCGCCTTCTGGGTCGGCGATTTCGTCAATTCATATGTCATGGCCAAGATGAAAGTCGCCAGCAATGGCAAAAACCTGTGGATGCGAACCATCGGCTCCACCTTCATCGGCCAGGGTTTTGACAGTTTCATCTTCTATCCGCTCGCATTTGGCGGCATCTGGCAGGAATCCCAGCTTGTTAAGATCGCAATCTTCAACTGGATCTTCAAAGTCGCCATCGAAGTCATCATGACCCCGCTGACCTACGCCATTTGTAAATGGCTCAAAAAGGCCGAAGGCGAAGACTTTTTCGATACCAACACCAACTTCACCCCGTTTTCACTCAAAGACCGCTAACTGGTTACCGGCCCTTGGTCACAATCTAGACTTTCCAAACGTCTCAATTGGTGGTATGCTGTTGGGGTCCGCGGGGGATGCCCCTCCGCATCGGAGGCCTCATGGTTCCATCTAACGCAGCCCCTGCGAAAGTCTGTGTCTCTTGCCAGGTCGATGTGACCAACGCGCCTCGAATGAAAGATCCGCAAGGTCGCTACTACTGCCAGGCCTGCGCCAGCAAAGCATCCAAGGCTTCGCCAGCAAAACCGATCTCCGTTGTTGCTCCTGCAGTCAGCGGCAACCAGGATTTCATGGCGAAGATCATCGATGAAGCCGCCGAAAAAGCCTCACATGTCTGTCCCGGTTGCCAGCACCCCATCGCACCCAATGCAAAACTCTGCACGAGTTGCGGGTTCAATATAGAGAACGGAAAACGGGCACAAACTCGCGTGGAACGTGTCGCGAAAGAGTCTTCTGTAAAGTCAGTCGGCAAACTGAGCGACAGCCCGATCTACCAGTTCTTTGCCTGGGGAGATTGGGGACTTGCAACCGTCGCACTCGTTCCGCTTTTACTTACCGCGCCACTCGCCTTCCTGGACAAAGACCTATTTGCAATATACGGGCTGGTGTGGGCGGTTGTCACGATCGCATGCACGATCCTCACCGCAATTGATGCTTTCCGAAACGCTTTCTCGCACGGCCTGTGGATTCTCATTTCAGTGTTTATCTTCAGCGGACTTTACGTTCCAATCTATGGCATCTTCGTCTCCGACTCTTCTCGCATTAAATGGCTCAATGTGGTGAATGTTGTCGCATTCCTGGGCTTTATGGGAATTGCATTCCTCACTCCAGGTCTCTGGGACGAAATTTTCAACGCTCCCTGACTTCAATCTTCCCAACCAGTAAAACAAAAGAGGGCACTCGATATCGAGTGCCCTCTTTGATTTCATTGTAACCTTGGCTTACCAGTTCCCGCCGCCATCGCCGCCACCAGAGCTGCGACCGCCGCCGTAACCACCACCACGGTCTCCGCCGCGATCGCCGCCACGACCACCGCCGCCGCCACCACCGCCGTAACCGCCGCGGCCGCCACCGCCGCCGCCACCAAATCCGCGGCCTCCGCCGCCGCCTCCACCACCACCGCCGAAGCCGCGACCGCCGCCGAATCCGCGGCCACCGCCACCACCGCCGCCGCCACCAAATCCGCCGCGACCGCCGCCAGCTTCCTTGGGACGTGCTTCGTTGACAACAACAGCGCGACCGCCAATTTGCTGACCATTCAGCGCATTGATCGCGGCATCTGCTTCACCATCATTTGGCATTTCAACAAATCCGAACCCACGCGGACGACCGGTCTCGCGATCGAGAACAATGGTCGCCGCCGACACTTGTCCGTGAGCTTCGAACATCTGGCGAAGCTCCTCATCAGTGGTGGTGAAAGGGAGATTGCCGACGTACAACTTCTTCATTTTTCGAACCCTACTAGCCAAAAAAGCCCGAGACAACCAAACAGGACCAGCAACCGTCACTCGGGCCAAAGGCAAAGCCACGGGTCCACAAGACAGAGCCCCACAATTACCACAGGGTCAATCTCACGGCCGGAGTATAGCCAATTTCCCCTATCCGTGTGTACGAACAAAGATGCCAAGTTAGCACTTTGAAAGGATTGCCCACACCCGCATGGGCCTGTCTTCAGCGTTTCCTAGTGCCTAATGCCAAGTGCCTCGTGCCTGCCCGATCACCATTCCGGCCCGCCGGTGTACCGCCCATACACATCCGCCATCGCCTGAACCATTTCACCCAGGCTGCAATTGTTCAGCGCACCATCCACCAGCATCGGCATGACGTTTTGATCCGCCCGCGCCGCCGTCCGAATCGCGTCCAGCGACTTACTCACCAGCGCCTTGTCTCTTCGCGCCTTGAACGCCGCCAATCGCTCGCACTGCTCCACTTCCACCGAGTGCGGAATCTGCAAGATATCAATCTGCCGCTTCTCATTTGCATCGATGTATTCATTCAATCCAACGACAATGCGATCCTTCGCCTCGCACTCTTCACTGAATCGATACGCCGCCTCAGCAATCGACCGGCGGAAGTACCCACGATTAATCCCGTGTACCACGCCCTGCCGCCCGCCAACATTTTTGCCATTTGCATCAAGCTTGAACGCTCCGCCGCCCATCGCATCGATCTCAGCGATAATGCTCAGCGCATCCGCTTCCATCTTGTCGGTCAAGTTCTCAATGAACCAGCTGCCGCCCAATGGATCGCCCACGCGCGTCACACCGGTCTCGTGCGCCAAGATCTGCTGCGTACGAAGTGCCACCGTCACCGCCTGCTCAGTTGGCAATCCCAACGTCTCATCCATCGAATCCGTATGCAAACTCTGACATCCGCCCAAAACCGCGGCCATCGCCTGGAACGCCACGCGCACAATGTTGTTCATCGGCTGCTGCTCAGTCAGCGAACAACCCGCCGTCTGCACGTGCGTCTTCATGAACCACGACTTGTCTTTCTTCGCCCCATACCGGTCCCGCATCATGCGCGCCCAGATACGCCGCGCTGCACGCAACTTGCAGATCTCTTCAAAGAACTCATTATGGCTGTTGAAGAAGAATGACAACCGCGGCCCAAAACTATCAACATCCAGCCCGCGCTCAATCGCCGCCTCAACATATTCCATGCCATCCCGCAGCGTAAACGCAAGCTCCTGCGTCGCAGTGCTTCCGGCTTCACGGATGTGATACCCCGAAATCGAAATCGGGTGCCACTTGGGAACGTGCTTACTTGCAAACTCCATCGTGTCCACCACCAGCTTCACGCTCGGCTCCGGCGGATAGATAAATTCGTTCTGTGCATGAAACTCTTTGCAGATGTCATTCTGACTCGTGCCGCTCAGCGTCGACCAATCGATCCCGCGCTGCTTGGCCATCGCCAAGTACATCGCCCAGATAATCGCCGCCGGCGCATTGATCGTCTGCGACACTGAAACCTTGTCCACCGGAATATCCGCATACAGCCGGTGCATGTCTTCAATCGTGCAAATCGCCACGCCGCACTTGCCGACTTCGCCCGCCGCCAACGGATCATCCGAATCGCGTCCCATCAGTGTCGGCAAATCGAACGCCGTCGAAAGCCCGGTGTTCGTCCCCTTGGCTCCCGCCTGCGCGAGCAAGTATTTGAATCGATTGTTCGTATCCGCCGCGGATCCAAACCCAGCAAACTGCCGCATCGTCCAACTGCGCGTGCGATACCCCTGCTCAAACAACCCGCGCGTATACGGGAACGTTCCCGGCTCGGGCAAATCCGTCTGCCGCCGCTCCGGCGTCAAACTCTTGGGCATGCCGCCGGGCGTATTAGGCCCATAGCTCGGCTCAAGCACCACGCCGGAAATAGTCACGGCATGAGGATCAAGCTTGGGCGTGCCAGGCAAACCAGAAGCAGAAGTTGACGGACGCGATGATGAAGACGAAGCGGTAGTCATGCCCAATCGTATCGGGCTGCCCCCGCCAAAGCCTCACTTCGCCGGCGGAGTTTCGCCGCCCGTCCCGGTCTTTTTGAGATTCTCCCCCGGGTCATTGATCACAAAATCCAGCCCTTCAATCCCCGTTCCACTCAGTTTCAGCGGCACAGTCCGGTCCGACGCCCGTAACGCCTGCGTCCCACCATTGTCCACACCATCCGCCCCAATCGAATACAGCAGATACCGCCGCCCCCATGGATCTTCTCCGGAGGCAAGCACGCGATATCCAAAAGGCTTCGCCGAAATCGGGTCCAGCGGCACCGTCCCGCCCAACGTTGTTGCCACGTCCGCCAATGTCGCCGGAGGTTCGCCACGGCCATCGCTGCCATGCTCGCGCATGTACAACTCAATCGCCAGCATCACACGCGTTCCTGCGATGTGCAACACGGCATGATCGTTGGTCAGCACCGCTTTCCCAAGGGCCGGCAGAACCAGCTTCAAAATCATGTGCCGGTTCGACAATTGCTCCACGGCAATGTCAGGTTGATACGTCTGCACCTTGCGGGCTGCCCGAGGCGCGGCCGCGTAAATCTTGAGTTTCTCAAAGTGATCATCGATCAGGGTCTCAGTTTCCTTACGCCCCGCATGCAGAATCCCCATGACATTCGCCCCGGAATTCTTCTGGACGCCAGGCATGCCATCAAACCCTAGATTCCCCGCCGCCGATGGCATGAACCATCCATCGCCATCGCCGGTATCGCTGAACGTCCACTGAATCGTGTCGCGCACTGCAAGCCGCTCACCCTCGAGCGCAAAGTGACCGGGACTCATCAGCGTCTGGTCGCTCAACATCTTCAGACATGCTTCAAGAACATTTTTCGAGAGCGGCTTCTCGATATTTCCCTGCTGCACTTCTCCCACACCCAGCGCGAGAATCGCGATGCCCACCAGTCGATCAATCGTTGTTGCCTGATGCATCTCCGCGCGAGCGAGGACACAGAGCCCCGCAAACGCCTCGATATACGCCGCATCGTTCCCCTCGCGCAGCGCTGTCCGCATCCGCGCAGCGCAGTAGCGAGCCATCTGCCGCGGCGGCCCCAGCTCAAGCGATGGCACCGCAATCATCGCCCTTCCCCGCGGCAATGGCCGCACAAATCGCGCATTGTCCGCAAACGCTGCCAGATCCTTAAACACATCTTCGGCAGCGAGAACTTCCAGCAGCTCGTGCGCTGCCGGAACTGTTTTCTGCTCGTGCTCAGGAATCTCTGTCCCGCGCAAGATACTGGGATCGATCACTTTGATGGGCTGATCTGAAAGCGGCTCATTCGCATATTTTTTCAGCACGCGATCATGAATCACAACCGCGCGCTCAACCACCGCCTTCAACTCGGCCCACTTCTCAGGCTGACTCGCACGATCCTCCTGCGACTTGGCCGTCAACGCTTCAATCTGGGCCGCATAGTCGGTGCTGGGATTCACCTTCGCGTTCGCCATGCGAAAAACGAGCACCCCGACACCCCCGATGCAGGTCACAAAGATGACGGCACACCCGACCCCGAGTTTGGCAAGCGGTTTCATATCCGTTTTATAGGGACGTTCTGGCCGCCGGTTGCAGACAGCACCGCCGGAGGCGGAATTAGTCAATCAGCATCCGCGACTAGTCAATTAACATTCGAACCAGCCGCCAGCTGCTGTTCTCGAGCTGCATATCAAATCCCGTGAAGTACAAGCCCCGCGCGGTCGGCCCATATAACTTCACGCGGAACACACCGGCGGACACCTTCTCCATATATATCCCCGGCGTGTATTCACCCATCGGGATGCGATTGAAGAGTTCGACCAGTTCATCTGACTTCTCATACAACTCATCGAACGCGCTGCCCGGGTCCTTCCCCAGCTGCGCCATGGAATCGCGTGCGTTCTGACTCAAGATCTGATCGACAAACGTCGCCCGGTCCTGCTTCGCCAGGGCGTTGTAAATATTCACCATCAACTGACGCCCGTTCCCCGCAGTCACCAGCTTCTTATCCGGGTTGTTGGGATCAATCTGCTCGCGCGGCTTGAGCACAATGTTCTGATATCCCTTGGGCATCGTCACCGGCTGATTCACCTGGGCATTGGGCAATGCGCCGAACATCGGGCGGTTGTAGATTACGCGCTCTTCGACCGCGCACCCGCCAAGCAGGCCCATCGCTGCGACCAGAATCACACACCGCACACTCACGCGCCAGCTCCTACGCCCACGCCTCTTGTAACGACAAACCCATCCCCCGGTTGCACCTTGGGCCCTGCAATCTCCACAAGCTGCGGCAGTTCCCGCCCCTTTCGCCACAAGTCGTGTACCAGGAATTCATCGCGCGCCGATTCACAATCCAGTCGATACTGACACCCGCGCGACTCCGCACGCCATGCCGCCGAGCGAGCAACGAGACTGCCCACCAGCAACATGTTCTGCGTCTCCCACCCCTGCGGCTCATCAAAGATTTTGTCGAGCGTGTACTTGGCCCAGAAGTTCAGCATTTCGATCACGCCATTGAGCTTCGCGCCTGTGCGCTCCACACCCACATTCTTCCACATCGCTGATCTCAGGCTCGACCGCACATCGTCAAGATCAAGCTCGCCACTTTCGCTGGGCCGGATATCGCTGACGATTGACACCGGCGCGGGCCGGGCTTTGTTTTTCATTTCTGCACACACACGCCCGGCAACTTCGCCGTAGACCAATCCCTCAAGCAGCGAATTGCTCGCAAGGCGATTCGCGCCGTGCAGTCCCGTATACGCCGCCTCGCCCGCCGCGTACAAGCCGGGGACATCGGTGCGGCCGTATTGATCAACCTTGACGCCACCGACCATGTAGTGCGCTGCTGGATGCACCGGAATCAAATCCTTGCTCGCATCGAGTTCAAACTTCTTCAAGAGTTCGGCAATCCCGGGGAACCGCTGCGAAAAACCCTTCAAATGGCGGCAATCAAGCGACACACTTCCGCCGCCCTGCTTGGCGATCTGCCGCACAATCGCCTGGCTCACGATATCACGCGGCGCGAGTTCCGCCAAGGGGTGAATCTCAAGCATGAACCGGTGCCCGCTTGAGTCCAGCAGATACGCGCCTTCGCCACGCACCGCTTCAGTGATCAGCAATCGCGCAGCGCCGGGCAAGTACAACGTCGTCGGATGAAACTGCATGAACGCCATGCACGCAAGCGAAGCGCCCGCGCGATACGCCATCGCCAAGCCATCCGCAGTCGCCTGAATCGGATTACTCGTCTCGCGCCACAGCACACCCGCTCCGCCCGCGGCCAGAATCGTCGACTTGGCCCAAATCACCTGCAAGCCATACTTGGCATGATGCGTGATCGCGCCCATCACTGGCGAACCAACTTCCAGACTCGGCGTGATGAGATCGAGCGCGAAACAATTCTCAAACACGCGCACGCCCGAAGTCGCCTTCACCTTCTCACCAAGTGCCCGCTGGACTTCTCTACCAGTCGAATCGCCATGCGTATGCAAGATGCGGTGGAACGAATGTCCACCTTCGCGACCAAGTTGCAACTCGCCGCTCGCGCCGCGATCGAACTTCGCGCCCCACTCCATCAGTTCCTTCAATCGCGGAGCCGCAAGTTCAGCAGTGTGCCGCACGACTCGCTCATCGCACAATCCAGCGCCGGCAACCAGCGTGTCCTGCACATGCGACTCTACTGAATCCGCCAGTTCTTTCTCGCTCACAACACCGGCGATCCCGCCCTGTGCCCACGCGGTATTGGTGTTCTTGAAAGGAGCCTTCGACAGCACGATGCATTCACCATGCTCCGCCGCGGCAACTGCGGCACGCATGCCTGCAACGCCACCACCTATCACCAAAGTATCAGTGAAAATCTGCGGCAACAAGGTAGACCTGAAGGGAATCAGGTACCGACGTTCATCGAGCAATCGCTCCATTATGCCTCAAGCGTATCCCGCGCGTCCCCACCAGCAAATTCACCCCTTGCAACCGCATCCACCCGACTTCGCCCCGCCCCCACCACAACACCCTTCGTTCGTTACCGGCCCCACCATGCGATCGAGCTTCTTGGTCAGGAACCGCGAGTGATGCTCAATATGCCACACGGCTTTGGCAACCATGCGCTTCACGCTCTCTGGACCATTTTCTGGATGCAGCGCTTTGCGTGCCCAGGTCTCTGGCTCAAGTGTCCGCAACCAATCAGCGGTCCACATTCTGGTCACATGGATAACCGCGATCGAGGCCCCCGCCGATGAGTATTCCGGAGCCGCTTCGCCTGGTCCGCGGCGAAGTCCATACAAATTCTGATCCACCATCGCCTGCTCATCAAACACCGCAAGCACTGGATTCTCTTCCGCAACCGTCCGCCGCATGCGATGCGTGTACGCAAGTTCGCAATCAGCAAGATGCCCGAGCAACACGCGGATCGGCCACGTGCCAACACCTGCATCGGCCAGGAACGCCATATCTAACTGGGCATCATCGAGCTTGAAGACGCGCGAGTCGAAGTTCTCGACGCCGAACCGGTAGCGGCGTACAAGGTCGGGAATCTCCATCTGTTCGATCTGATCCTTGGTCGCGTCCTTGGGAGCAACTGCATACAGCGATGTCGCTTTGGATGATCCGCCGCAGCAACTGCTGCCTTCGCCTTTTGCTTTACCCTCTGCTTCGCACTTGCATTGACCGCCGCAGCACTCACCCTGCGATTCACCTTGGGTCTTGCAGCATGATGTTTCGGCGACGTTTGATGTTTGCGTTTCTGGCATACCTGCTCCTGGATTGTTCTACCCGCCATTCTAAGCCGCGTATCCTCTCTATATGCCCGACAACCAACCTAATCACCCCATTCTCACTGAGCCCAAAGAACGCCGACTCTCGCTCCGCGCACTCACCCAACCCAAAGACACCAACCACTACGGCACCATATTTGGCGGCGTCATCCTCTCCTACATCGATCAAGCCGCCTTCGTCGAAGCTTCTCGCCACGGCAAACATCGCTGGGTCACCGCCTCAGTCGATCGCGTTGATTTCAAAGCCCCGGTCCAGGTCGGCGACATCATCAATCTCACCACCTTCACGATCCGCACCGGCACCAAATCCGTCACGGTCGGAGTCGAAGTTGAGACTCAGAAAGTCACGACCGACCAGTGCATTTCGGTCACAACGGCTACCGTCACGCTTGTCGCAGTCGATGCAACAGGCAAACCCATCCCATTCCGCTCACCACCGACGATCTAAATTTCTGCTATCCTTCGCCCATGGTTGTACTCGACAATTCCAACATCAAAGCCACTCTCAAGGACAACATCCTCATAGCCCGCGTGAACTCGCCCAACATCACGCACCTTGAGCACACCGCGATCCAATCCGACCTCATGGATCTGGGAAAGAAATACGGCTTTCGCATGATTCTTGATCTTGGGGAAGTCCTGATCATCGGGTCCAGCGGCTTGTCGGTCTTCATCTCGCTCAACAAAGAAGCTGCCGCCTCCAAGGGTTTTCTCGCCCTTGCGAACATGAAACCCGACCTGGTCGAAGTTCTTCGCATGACCCACCTTCTCAAACTCTTTAAGCTTTACAAAACCCCTGAAGATGCGTTGAGCGCCCTGAAATGACCCCGACATGAATGCTTCGCCTTCCACCCCGCGCCTCGCAATCCTCTTATCCGGCGGCGGTCGAACTCTTCTCAATCTTCATGATCTCATCACCCGCGGCGAACTCAATGCAACCATTCCGCTTGTGATCTCTTCCAAAGAAGGAGTTGGTGCCGACCGCGCCCGCGCTCGCAATCTTCACACACTCGTCATCCCAGGGCCGATGACTCTCGAAACTTTTTCTGGCATCCTGAATCAACACGCGATCGATCTTGTGATCCTCGCCGGCTATCTGAAGAAGCTTCCGGTTCCGCCCCACTACCGCAACAAGATTCTCAACATCCATCCCGCTCTTCTCCCCAAGTTTGGCGGCCACGGCATGTATGGGGACAGAGTGCATGCGGCGGTGATCGCCGCGGGGGAGAAGGAATCGGGCTGTACGGTCCACTTCGTGGACGATCAATACGACACTGGACCGATTGTCTTGCAACGCACGTGCCCGGTTTTGCCGACTGATGACGCCCACACGCTCGCCGTCCGAGTTTTTGAGCAGGAGTGCATTGCGTATCCGGAAGCGATCAGGCGTGTGCTGGGTTAAGCGGCATGTTGTTCGATGGCGGCCTGAGGGGAATCAGAAACGGCGATTCCAGATTTGAAAATTGAGATTTCAGAATGGGAAGAAGGCGACAACACATCTGTGGCGGTCTGCGAGGCGGTCTGAGGTTTGATGTGCTTGTTTACTTGCTCGCGGATGAGGTTGGCACGCTTGAGTAGTTCGACGTCGAATTGGTCTTTGGCTAATTTTTCTTTGCGGGTGAGGTGGTCTTCGCGCTGGTTGAAGGCGCGGTCTTCGCGGGCTTGCTTGGCGGCCTGACTTTGCTCGCGCTTAGCTTCGCGTTCGATGCGGCGCTTTTCCTTGGCGATTGATTCCTGCTCGCGGAATGCGCGGGCGATGGAGCGGTCCTGGATGGACATTACTTTGATGAGTTCTTTGAGGAGTTTTTCTCGCTTAGGGGATTGGCCGACCTGGTCGAGAGCGATGGAGACGCGCTCGAATGCCGCGGAGTTCTGGAGTTTTGCGTAGATGGAGAGGAAGAGGTCGAGGCGTTTGAGGTCTCGCTCGTTTTCGGGGTTGAAGAATTGCTCGCTGAAGTGGGATTGGAATTGGGCGAGGATTTCGGAGGCGGGGTTGGCAGCTATGTAGGCGAGGGCTTCGGAAAGTGGTGAGGAAGAAGGGGCCGAGGGGTCGAGGGGCAAAGGGGCGGAGGGCGCGGAAGAGGAGAAGTCAGGAGAAAGTGGCGAAGTGACGGAGTGACTGAGTGACAAAGTGGAAGGCAGAGGCGCGTCGGGTGTTCCAAACGGCTCAGAGACTGGCAACAAGTCGGTCGCACGCTGTGGGGATTCGGATTCGATCTGGGACGCGGCGGTTTGGGTGGCGGATTCGAGGATGGACTTGGCGGGGGATGAGTTGCGGTTTTTCATGATGGGGCTCCTTGTGTGTGGGGGCACCAAAAAAATGGTGTCCCTCTACATAAGGGGCGAAAAGGCGGATTTGACGAACTTTTTTTGACTTATGAGAAGGCAGAGTGATAAAAACACTAGGATTTACGGGAGAAAATAATTTGAAAAAACGTAAACATACCGGACAAAACGGGGGCGCAAAGTGTCCGGTACCGCCTGACACACCCCCGGTACCATCCCCAATGCCAACCCTCACCCACCGCCTCCGCGTGCTCCTCCTCACCTGCATCACGCTCGTGAGCGCGACTGCCTGGGCCCAACCTTACTACCCCGCGCCCAACACCTGGGAGCATCGCAAACCGTCCGACCTGGGGATGGATGATGCCAAGATCACTGAAGCGATTACGTGGGCACTCACTCAGGAAACAGACATGCCGCGGGATTTTTCAACGCAGGAGAAAATCTTCGGCAAGCTGCTCGGTCCTATCCCGAAGTCTCGCGCCACGGTGAACGGGATCATTCTCCGCCGCGGCTACATCATCGCGGAATTCGGTGAACCGGGTGCCACCTCTGCCGCCGATCCCACTTACAGCGTTGCAAAGAGCTACCTCTCCACGCTCACCGGTCTCACCATCGACCGCGGACTCATCAAAGATGTTCACGATCCGGTTGCACAATACATCAACGATGGCGGCTATGACTCACCACAGAATGCCAAGGTCACCTGGCACCATCACGTTACACAGTCGAGCGAGTGGCAGGGAGAACTCTTTGGCAAGCCTTCAACCTTTATTGGCAAAGAAGCCTTCGGTTCGGGCGAAATGAAGCCGCGGGACATCAAGGAGCCTGGTTCGTACTACGAATACAACGATGTTCGCATCAATCGTCTTGCTCTCTCTTTGCTTCGTCTCTGGAAGCGGCCGCTTGCTGATGTACTCAAGACTGAAATCATGGATCCCATCGGCGCATCTACTACATGGAGCTACCGCGCGTACGACAATGCGACTGTGGATATCGATGGCACACCGATGCCTTCGGTCAGCGGCGGGACGCGCTGGGGCGGCGGGCTGTGGATGAACTCTTTCGATCACGCCCGATTCGGTCTGCTCATCTCTCGCGATGGAAAATGGAATGACACACAGATCATTTCGCACAACTGGATCAAAGAAGCCACGAAGCCTCAGGGCGTCAACACTTCGTATGGATATCTGTGGTGGTTGAATAATGAATCGCGCTGGCCCGCCGCCCCGAAGGCGAGTTTTTGTGCACTGGGCGCGGGCAACAACACGATCTGGATTGATAACGAGCACGAACTTGTCGTGGTCTGGCGCTGGCACAAAGGTGGTAATGCGCAAAATGAGTTCTATAAGCGGATTCTCAGCGCGGTCAATCCCATCACTGTTCCCGCTCCCGCGCCAGTGCGCGAGTAATCGCACATTGACAGACTTCAGCGAGACGAGGCTGGATCGGGTTTCATAGAAATGGTGGCAGCGGCAAGGGCATCGGCGATCGGTCCAGCGGCGGCGTTACGTGCGACAACTTTTGCCTGGGCGATATCGATCAATACAAGTTCTTTCGCGCAGACAACGGCAAGATGCGAGCCATCTGGAGCAAAGGCGATGGAAGTCGGGACCACAGGCGCAGCGGGATCGGTTTTAGCAGGCTGGTTTGCATCGCGGAGACTTACGCGACGAACCTTTGTTGGATCGGCAACATCGAAGAGCGCAACCTCATCGCTCTTGGGTAGCGAGACCGCCGCGATTTTGCCATCGGGTGAGAGACGCAAGCGGAACGGGAACCCTTCGCACTCGATCGTGCGTTCGATAGTTCCTTTGGCCGCATCAATAATCATAATCTTGTCGGTGCGATTGCACGAGACCCAGACTTTGGCATTGTCGGGAGTCACGACAACACCTTCTGCGCCATCCGGCACAGCGATATGAGAAAGAACGGTATCGGTCGCAGTGTCGATCACGGTGATGCCACCGGGCATGACGTGAGCGATGTAGAGACGTTTCGCATCCGGGCTCAGGCCGAGCATGTGATTTGTGCCGCGGTCGAGGGTGATGGCGGTGTGTTCGCCGGATTCGACATTGACCTTCAAAATCCGCGGCGGAGCTTCGACGGTGACATAAGCGTGGGTGGAATCGGCCAGGAACGCCGCATCGTTGGGACGTGAAAGCGGCGCGATGTCGATGGTGCGGTGGAGTTTGCCTGCTTTGAGGTCGAAGACTGCCAGGCGATGGTCAGCCGGTTTGTGTCCTGCGCCGGGACCGCCATACGCCGAGCCGATGGCCCAGCGACCATCGGGGCTGACGACGAATTCGTGAGCACCGATGCCAAGATCGTGTGAAGTGATGAGAGAGAGGTCGGCTGCGTCTACGACATGCATCTTGTTGTCGCCGCGGGTCGAGTAGAGAAACACCGAACGAGGCTTGGCGTTTTTGACGACTTCAGCCGCTTTCGACTCGGGCGCGACAGCAGGTTGAGCATGCGCTATGCCAGCCAACAGGCAAGTCGAGAGAATCACGAGCGAGACAGGAAATGAGAGATTCTTCAACAACGAGGCTTGGATTAAACTGGGCATCAAATGCGCTCCATGTGTGCATGGAACATGCCACAACAGCCACGATGCGCAGGAGTGGTTTTCCCGTCACGGCCCCGGCACGGCCGGTGCAAAGTGCCAGGACACACAAGATTTGCGAAAGCTGCGCCGATCCGCTACTCTGTGCCAATGCGTTCACCACTCCCGCTCTCCATCGTCTCACTCCTGACCTTCAGCGCGGTCGCCGCTCCCACATGGGATGCGCGAATCGATGCGTTGCTGGCCGCACACTCAAGCGTGAAATCTCAGGTGCTCACCAAGTCTACTGGTGGTTCGCCGATTCGCTTGCTGACGCTCGCTGGTCAGAATGCAACCGAACCTCGCGCGATCCTTATTGTCGCGGGCTCTGATGGTCGCCACAAAGTTGGTGTCGAAGCAGCGATCGGTCTTGCTGAAAAGCTCGCGGCCACGCCGCCGGAATGGCTTAACAACACCACTCTCTACATCGTGCCATGTCTCAACCCCGATGCATTTACATACCCCGCCCCACTTATCGATGCCGGCCGCCTGCGCATGCCCGGTGACAGCGACCACGATGGGCGCACTGATGAAGACGGCGGCGAAGACCTCAATGGCGATGGGGTGATCTCGCTGATGCGAATCAAGAATCCTGCACCATCGACGCGGCTTGCAGCGGTTTTGTGCGATGATCCGGAAAACCCGGACGTGATGAAGTCTCCCGATGCCTCCAAGGGCGAGCGACCCATGTACGCTGTTATTACCGAAGGCATCGACAACGATGGCGATGGGCTGTTCAATGAAGATGGCATCGGCGGCAGTTCCGGCGGCGGACTTGACCTTGATATGCAATGGCCGAGTTTCTGGCCGGAGTTTAAGGATGGCGCAGGACGTCGTCCGCTGCAAACTTCCGAGACTCTGTCACTGGCGCGCTGGTGTCTGGAACATCCAGAGATTGCGACAGTCATTGTCTATGGCCGCCACGACACGATTGTCTCGATTCCCGAAGCGGGAAAGATGGATCCATCGAATCAGGTTCCGATTGGAATCGAGAACGATGACAAGGCGATCTACGAACTGCTTTCTGGTCGCTTCAAAGAAATCACTGGGATCAACGAAGCGCCAAAGGTCGATGCCGGCGGCACGTTGCTCTCATGGGCTTACACGAATCTAGGCGTCGCAGCGATTGGCACACCGGTCTGGGTGCGACCTGATCTTGTGAAACCAGAGAAGCGAACTTCAACTGTTCCGCCGGCGGAAAAGCCGGCTGATGCGAAGCCTGAAACCAAGCCCGACGCCGCGGCACCTGCTCCTGCTCCCGCGCCAACACCTGCACCCGAAGCACAACCAACTCCGCCCGCTGGCGGACCTCCAGCCGGTGGTCCACCACCGGGAGGCGGCGGTCGCGGCGGTGGACGTGGCGGTCGTGGTGGCGCTCGACCTGCCGCTGCGCCAGTGGAACAGAAAGCAACGGCGAGCCCCGATGATGCGAAGTGGGTCAAGTATTTCAGTGAACGCGTCGCGGCTGGCGGCGAGCCGGGGTTCCTTGAATGGAAGCCGTTTGAGCATCCGCAGTTTGGTCCAGTCGAACTCGGCGGCTTTATTCCTGGCGCTCGCTTGAATCCCCCTGCGGATGAACTTCCCAAGCTCGTTGATCAACAGGCAGAGTTCATCGGCGACCTGGCTTCTAAGTTCCCCGTGATTGAGCACAAAGTCTGGGCAACTCGGTTAGCTTCTGGATTCTGGCGCATCGAGCTGCGGCTTACCAATACTGGCCGCATGCCGACGCATCTGGCGATGGCCGCGAAAAATCGCCAGAACCTTCCCACTATCGCCAAGCTCAATGTTGATGTTGCAACCATTCAGGCTGGTCGCAAGATTCAGAAGACTGAAGCAATTGCACCAAACGGCGGCACGTTTGACGCCTCCTGGACAGTCAAAGCCAATGACGGCGAGACACTTGTTATCAAACTCACCGATCCACAGATGAAACCACGCGATATTTCAGTGCCACTGACGCAGGAGACTAAGTAATGAGAACAACACTATCCATCCTTCTCTGTGCAGCGGTTTCGACTCTCGCTCCGGTCGCTCGCGGTCAGCAGGACATCCCTTCCAAAGTTGAGCTTTCGTTTAATCGGTATCACACAACTGAGGAAATCTATCAGGGTCTGCGGGATATCGCGAAGGCATATCCGGATATCTGCACCGTGACCAGTATTGGCAAGAGTCTTAAGGGCCACGACATGCTGGTGCTCACGATCGGAAATGCGAAGAACGCGCCGATTGAGGACAAGCCTGCGATGTGGATTGATGGGGCGATTCACGCGAATGAGATTCAGGCCGCGGAAGCAGTGCTTTATTCGGCGTGGTATCTGACGAAGGCGTATGGGACCAACAAGAATTTGACGGATCTGGTCGATCGGTGTTCATTTCACATGCTTCCGATGTTGAACCCCGACAGCCGCATTGTGTGGTTCAATTCGCCTTCATCTCCCAACAATCACCGCCACAACCAGCGGGCCAGCGATCACGATCGCGATGGCGAGATGAATGAAGATGGGCCCGATGATCTCGATGGCGATGGCAGCGTGACGCAGATGTGGAAGGAGGATCCGCAGGGGCGCTTTGAGCGCGACAAGGTTGATCCTCGCATTTTCCGCCGCGTCGCTGCGGATAAGCCGCCGGGCGGCTGGACCAATCTTGGGGAAGAGGGCATTGATAACGATGGCGATGGGCAGATTAATGATGACCCGGACGGCGCTGACGACATGAATCGCAACTGGCCTGCGGGATGGTTGCCGAACTACGTGCAGTTTGGCGCGGGGCCGTATCCATTCTCTGCGCCTGAGACGCGAGCGGTTGGCGACTTCATCGAAGCACGGCCGAATATTGCGGCTGTTCAGTCATACCACAACGCCGGCGGCATGATTCTTCGCGGGCCGGGTGCGGCATTTCGCGAGTCGTTCTATCCAGGCGGCGATGCACGGGCTTACGACCAGATCGCGGCGGTTGGTGAACAATTGCTGCCGTATTACAAGTCGATGGTGATCTATCGGGACTTGTACACGGTACACGGCGGACTTGTGAACTGGACGGCCGAGTCATTGGGAATTTTCTCGTTTACGAACGAGCTCTGGAATCCGGCGAAGTATTTCCAGCGCGATCAGGAGAACCCCAATGAAGAACAGCAATGGCTGTGGCGTGACCGCATTGCGTTTGGACAGTTGTTTACTGAGTACAAAGAGTTTGACCATCCCAAGCATGGCAAGGTGCTAGTCGGCGGTCTGAATAAGTGGTCTGCACGCAGCACGCCAACATTCATGCTTGAAGAAGAGTGCCATCGCAACTTCGCGTTCACGATGTATCACGCCGATCAGACTCCGGAGCTTTCGATGGTGCGCCATCAGGTGACAAAGGTCAGCGATGGGCTCTGGTCGATTTCGGTTGAGATTGAGAACTCGAGATTTATCCCGACTCGAAGCGAGAACTCTCGCAATAAGGGTATCGGGACCAACGACATTCTCACGGTCGATGCGGGGAAAGTTGTGGCGGCATTCCGGCTGTCGAGCTGGTTTGATACTGACCCGGATCCGGTGCTGAAGGAGCCCGCGCGAATTCAGCTTCCTGGCGGCGTGCCTGGAAAAGGATCGGTCATGTACCGATTCCTGGTTGAAGCGCCTGCGGGGAGCAAAGTTCCGTTTACATATGTTTCTGAGAAGGCCCGCACGATTCGCGAAGAAATCGATCTTCGCTAAACCGGCTTGCCGCCAACGGTGACAGTTGTCGCGCGCCCTTCGACCATTCCCGCGGCGACTTTCTCCCAGCCTGACCCGAGTTCTCCAACTGGGTCGGGCGGAATGATGGCCACTTTCTTTTCGCCAAGTTTCACTTCGCCGCGCAATACGCGTGCCTGGAATTCGAGACATTCTTTGAGCAGCCGCTCGAGGATTTCGGCCTCGGGCACGTTGGCGACCTTCTCGCCCTGGACGTAAATGATGCCGCGGCGGTCGCCAGCGAAGACGGCGACATCTGCGCCTTCGGCTTCGCCGGGGCCATTGACAATGCAGCCCATGACTGCAACTTTCATGGGGACGGTGATACTGGGGGAAATCTGTTTGCGGACATCCTGGATCAGTGTGAACAAATCGACCTGAATACGGCCGCAGGTCGGGCAGGCGATGAGGTCGACGCCTTTTCTGGGTTTCAGGCCCAAGGCGTAGCAAAGCTCAAGTCCATCTTCAACTTCGTACACGGGGTCGTTGGCGTAGGAGATTCGGATCGTGTCGCCGATGCCGTTGGTCAGAAGTCCTGAGAGGGCGGCGATGGAGCGAATGCAGCCGGTTTCTTTCGGGCCTGCGTGGGTGACACCCAGGTGCAGAGGATGGTCGAACCGTTTGCTGATTTCTGAGTAGGCATCAATCACCAGTGCGGCATCCATCGACTTGGCGCTGATGGCGATGTCGTAGAAATCCTGCTCGTAAAAGATGTCGAGGTATTCTTCGAGCTTGGCGATCATGATCGCGAGCATATAGCCATGCTTGTGATTGCTGAAGACGGCGCCAAGTTCTTTCATTCGCTTTTGTTTGTCTTTGCGCTCGATGATCGAGCCTTCATTGACGCCGACGCGGATCGGGAGTTTTTTGGCTTTGCATGCCTGGATGACATCGATCACTTGAGCACGATCGGTGATGTTGCCGGGGTTCAATCGGATCTTGTGGCAGCCGACCTCGACCGCTTCGAGCGCACGCTGGAAATGGAAATGCACATCGGCCACGATGGGGACCTGCACCCGCGGCAGGATTTCTTTCAAAGCATCAGTATCTTTCTTTTCCGGAACGGCGACTCGGACGATGTCAGCGCCCGCCGCGGCGAGCTTGTTGATTTCGCGGACGCACGCTTCGATGTCGTGGGTGTATCCGGCGGTCATGGTCTGAACACTGACTTGAGCTGGCTCAGTCGGTGTGCCATCGCGATCGGGCAGGCCGCCCCCCACCTTTACGATTCCGGTGCGGGCATCTCCGATTCGAATTTGACGAGTTGGGCGGCGGGTGAACATGTGGGAGATTGTACGATCCAGAACCGCAAGATGTTTGAATTAGTTCAGGCGTTTGGCTCAGCAGCCCTGAGAGAAAGCATCAACGAAATCAAGGTAGTCAAAGAAGTCGATTCCGCCATCGCGGTTGAAATCGGCCATCGGAGCCGAGGATGTATAGGCATCGACAAAATCAAGATAGTCGAAGAAATCGACTTCGCCGTCGCCAGAAACGTCGGCTCGGCAGGGGAAACACACGCCGGTCATTTTCAA
>CAZAEQ010000021.1:0-76441 GCA_964484185.1 uncultured Phycisphaeraceae bacterium | reverse complement strand
CCCTCATTTTCAGACCAAAACCCCCAAGGGTGCCACGCTCGGTGGCCCTCTTCAAACCCGTGGCCCCCTTCAACTCTCTCCCATCTCCTCTCCTGTCGCGAAGCGAGTCGCCTCAGGAGACCTCCACTGTTCTGCTCCTCTTTACTTGCCCTTTGGGCGCGACACCCGCGATATTGACTCAAAATCAAAAGATGCTCACATGCTCACCTAAAAAGTGAGCATCTTTGAAAAAAGTGAGCGCCTTTGGTTTCTGAATCAATATCAAGCTTTCGTACCCAGCAATCCCCCGTTCTAGCCGACGCCCCTACTTCCCTACCATGCCAACGAACCCTTAAGGAAAATCCCCAATGCCCTACTACACAAAACTCGGCCTTCTCCCCCGCAAGCGGCACGTGCAATTCCGCCGCCCCGATGGCTGCCTCTACTCCGAAGAACTTTTCGGCACCGAAGGCTTTTCGGGGCCGACTTCCACCATGTATCACATTCACCCACCGACCCAGGTCTACGGGTGGAAGCCGCTGTACAGCACCAAAGCTGAATACGTCGAGCAGGAAATCATGCGTATGCGGCATGTGAAATCCGCGCCCATGAAGCCGCACGGCGATTTCGTCACCGGTCGCGTGATCCTGTTTGGCAATTCAGATGTTGAGATGGCCGTGTGCAATCCCGCGGATCAATTGAACTATCACTTCAAGAACGGCCAGGGCGATGAATGTCTCTTCATTCACTTTGGCACTGGCACGTGTCACACCATGCTGGGCACATTGAAATTCAAGCCCAAAGACTACCTGGTGATCCCTAAGGGCGTGATTTACACCATCATCTGGGACAAGCGAACCGCAAACGCAGATGGAACCGCATCCGATGGCGGGCCGCCGATTGCGGATATGCCCTACGGAAAATTCCTGCTGATCGAAACCTGCAACGGGTCGCACATCGGGCCGCCGCCGGGATATGTCGCAAAGAAGACCGCTCAGTATCTTGAGCACGCCCCGTTCTGCGAGCGCGACCTTGTGATTCCGCAGGCTCCGCTGACATGGGATGAAAAGGGCGAGTTTGAAGTGCGGATCAAGGCACGCGATCTGGTCCACTCATACACGTACCACTATCACCCGCTCGACATCGTGGGCTGGGACGGGTGCTATTACCCGTTCATTTTCAACGCCGATGATTTCTCACCGATCACGGGCAAGCTGCACATGCCGCCGCCGATTCACCAGACTTTCGAAGCCCACAACTTCGTCATCTGCACATTCGCGCCGCGCATGCTCGACTATCACCCGCAGGCGATCAAGGTTCCCTACAACCACAGCAATCTCGACAGCGATGAAGTGCTCTATTACGTCGATGGTAATTTCGGCAGCCGCAAAGGTATCGAAATCGGCAGCTTGACACTGCATCCGCAGGGCATTCCACACGGTCCGCATCCAGGCACGCTCGAAGCCAGCCTGACCGCCACATACACGCAGGAACTCGCCGTGATGTGTGACACATTCAAGCCGCTATTCCCGACGAAAGCTGCATTGAATATGGATGACATCAAGTATCCAGCAAGCTGGCAGGGCGAGCATTTCCCCGGGCTGGCAAGTGGCAAAATCCAGCTCAACGGCGGCGACACATCCGGACGCGTAGAAGTGCACGATCATCGCACTGAAGCAAACGTCTGGGCGCCATGAATTTGGCAAGAATGAGCTGAATTCGAAAAGGCCGCACTATGCCGCTTTGCGGGTACTGCACACTTCCACCTGCATGGTGTAGCGCGCCAGTGTTGCGATCCCTTCGCGAGCTTGATCGTCGAGTCCGTAGTACTCAAACCCGAATTCGCGCGCGAAAATTCCGACGCGTTTCACCCACATGATGCGGCCGGAAAGTACGAACTTTCCATCGGGCCCATCGACAATCATGTTGTGAAACTTGGTTTTGGATGGCGCCAGGAACGGTGAGTACAGACGCATACCAATCGACGAGAAATCCAGAACTTGACCAAGCGAGGTCTTCACTCGCTCAGCAAGAATGCGACCTGCCGCTCGCCGATTGGAGGCATCGGATTCACCAGGAGCCTTGAGATGTCCAGAGTGTGGTATCATGGCTGCTGGTAGCATCGGGTGCGTGAGCTACCGCAATTCATTATGCTTGCAATATTCCGCTTTATAGGACTTACCGTTTTTCGGCCTGGTGTACCGGGCTCAGTCCGATACGAACAAAATGCTCGGTCATTTCAGCAGGAATGTTGCGGATATCGGGAGTGCCGAAGATCGACCCATGATCATGCCCCGGCAGAATCTTGATGTAACCGTGGCGGCCCTCTGGCACCAATTCATCCGAAACCGGGTTCGCTTCAAGATCGGCTTTCAAAAGCGCAACTGCCTCATTGAGAAAGAAGTTGTCCAGTTCACCAACAACTAAGCGAACCCGCTGCGCGAATATGGGTGCGAACTTCTTTGGATTGGTCCGCAGGCGATCCGCAATGTCATACTTCCGGTACCCCGCCGCCACTTTTGCATCAATCACGCCAGTCATTGGGTCAAAGAGCGCAGCCGGATTGCCATCTGCATTCCGCGGCCCAAACACCGCCTGCCACGAATCCCACTGCTGCGCAGATGAATTCCCCGGGCCAAGAACTTCTTCCTGCAAGTTCTCCCGCATCGCGCTCATGGTCGCAATCACACTCGTTGGCGCATCTTTTGATCGCTGCAGTTTGCGATAGCTGCAAAGTTCGCGGACCTGCGAACCGGTCGCCGCATGCAAAGCCCCTGGCGACTGATATCGCGGCATAGCCGGATCAGATGCGAAATACATGTTTGTGTCTGCATAGATATCAGTGAGCTGAAAGCGACGGAAATCGACCGAATCTGGAGAAGAAGACCAGGTCGCCCCGAACACATCGGGATACTCAGTCACCAGCCAAAGCGTTGCCCAACCACCCGAAGAATGGCCGCGAAGCACACGAGCTGCGCCAGTCTTTGCCAGCGGATATCGCTTCTCTAGTTCAGGAATCAATTCGCCAACAAGCGCTGCACCGCGTGGCCCATTGTTCTCTGAATCTGCCAGCAGCGTGTGCCCGTTGGGCGATTCTGCATCCAGAAATATCTCAAACGCATTGCGCGATAGTTGGCCAGCGGGGCTTTCGGCCGCTGCACTTATCGTGCCATTTGCATGCCGCAACGCCCCGCGATGATCACCGCCAAACCCCGCTACGTGATACACCGTCGGATACGTTCGCTTGGGGTCGTAATCAATCGGCAGTACAACGCCAGCCCGGACCTCAACATCGCGCTTGTGAAACTGCGAGAGCAACTCCGACTTGATCTTCACAAACTCGACACGCCCAACATTGATTTCCGGCGACACCCGCGGCGACTGCGAAAGAACAAGTTCCACCACCGCGTCCTTGTCCGCGACAATCTCAAATGCAACTTCAGGACTTGAGAGACTCCCCGGGCAACTATCCCAATCACTGTGCTGACGATCTGAAACCAGGCGAGCCTGTGCCCGGTACTTTCCAGCTGGCAATGCAGACGGCTTGGCAACAAGCCAGGTGCAAACATCTGTAAATTCAACGCTCGCGCCAGGCGTGAGATTGTCGATGGTGATCCCAAAGCAAGGCTGAGCTTCATCCCAGAATGGGCCATCGATCGGCTTGGACTGAGCGGACATTTTTGAATCTGGCCCAATGGTCGTAATGACAAGCCTGCCGCTGACCGGGCCTTTTTGAGTTGCGGGAAGCGTGACCTTAAACGCCGCGCCGGCACTGGCTATTGCAGTGATCAAGGCAACGCTGAGCAGGGTTGAGAGGCGGTACAGTGTGGTAGACATGGCACATGATAAACAAGCTGACGCATTCGCACTTTCGGGGCTGTACGACTTGCCGCGGATTTACGATATTTTGCACATTCCAGGAACGAAAGAGGATGTGCAGAGCACATTTGATATCGCGGACAGGTGGGTGGCGTCGCCCGCCAAGCCCCGCGGCAACTGGCTGGAACCTGCATGCGGAAGCGGCCGATTATTGATCGCCGCGGCCAAACGCGGCGTCCGCGGCACAGGTGTTGACCTGAATGCCGCAATGCTGCGTTTTGCGCGGAATGCCACGCCTGCGAGGTTGAAGAAACTGCTGCGATTCGTCAAACGAGATATGTGTTATCTGGAGGGCTTGAGCAAGCCGCAGAGTTTTGATTACGCCTTCATTCCGATCAACACCATTCGGCATCTGCGAACCGATCGACTGATGATCCAGCATTTCAACTCGGTGGCGTCGCTGCTGAAGCAAGGCGGCGTGTATGTCATTGGCATGTCGCTCTCGGCATATGGGGTTGAAGCCGACAACGAAGATCGCTGGGAAGGGCGGCTTGGCAAGACTCGGGTGATCCAGAACGTGCAGTATCTACCAGCGCCCGGCGGACGCGGTGCTAAAGGACGGTTCGAGAAGGTGATCAGCCATTTGACAATCTACGAAGGGAAAAAGGTCCAGCACGTAGATGACACTTACGAGCTTCGCAGCTATGACCTTGAGCAATGGGTGAAGTTGATCGAGAAATCCAAGCTTCGGCTGCTCGAAGTTGTCAACGAGTCTGGCGTTGCAATCTCGCCTACGGAACCCGGCTATTCGATTTTTGTGCTGGCACGCACAGATGACCCGCGCGTGAAATCATCGCGCTGGCACGGTCGTGCTGGGTCAGTAGCGTCAGGGCACGATGACTGACTTGTTCAGTCGAACGCCCTGTTGCTCTTCGGTGACGCTGAGAACGATTCGCGCGCCACTGAGTTGCTTCGCAAGGCCTTTAAAGAGAAACCGTCGAGTCGCGCGAGAGTTAGTTTCGAGTGCTGGGATTGAGCGGCGGTCCCGCGGCATGCCGGGGGCAAACGCGGTAATTTCGGCGTTCATCGCACGGCCTGTTTCGTTGGTCAGTGCTGCCTCAATGACCACATCCGCGCCGTCAGGGCCAGGCGATCGGAAGGCGTGAGCTTGCAGATCGATGCCCGCGAGTGCGAGTTCGATTTCGGTGTTGACGCGAATGCGGCCGTATTGGCGTTCTGTGGCAAGCTCGAAGTCGATAGTGAACTGCTTGCCGCCCGCTTCTTCACCTGGGCCAAACCCGACCATGATCGGGATTCGAGCTTCTTCGCCAATCGCCAACGTGGAGTGGCCAACGCGCGGGGAGATGGTCCAGGAGCGATCGGCGGTTCCATCGGCGGAAAGTGTGCCACCCGGACGGATGATGGAGAGACGGCTTGTGAGGCCGCTGGACCACGCGTTTTTGAACACGATTGCATGTTCTTTGGCGCGAGTTGTGGCCTCCAAAACTGGCGGATCAATTTTTACGGAAGAAATGAACTTGACGAGTGGCAGATCAATGTTTTCAATGAAGACCGGGGAGGAGGAGAGCGGAATTCGCAGCGGAGGTGTTGGTTGGGAAACTAGCTCTTGATCGGCATGAATATCGATGACGGCGTCAGAGGTGTTTTCAAAGAGATCGACGATCTGAACTTTGCCCTGGCCAAAGCTGCCGGTGAGGAACGACTTGCTTGGAGCTGCGGACTCATTCCATGCGACAATGGTTCCCTGGTTGCTCGATGTGACCGGTGCGAGGATGTAAGCCCGGATGCCGGGGGGTGCTGGAAACCGTGCGACGATTCGCATTCCGGCCAGATGGTTCACGAGCGTGCGGAAGACTGCGAATTCGGGAGTGGGCGAGACTTCGGGGCGACGGTTGCCGGTGATGTTCCATGGACTCTCGATTGAGATACTGGTGGTCGGATCATCGCCGATCGCGGCCCAGAGTTCAATGGTGCGCTGGGCGAGGTCGTCGATGCGCTGCTGAATCGTGAGCGCCGAATCAGTCACTTGTGGAATGACGAAGCTCTGGTTTGCACCTGCGAGAAACGAAACTGCTTGTGGAGGAACATCCAGAGGAACACGGACCACTGCGCGGGCAGATGAGCCCAGGATTGGTGCAGCGAATTCGCCGGGGATCGTGATGCCGACGGTGGGACCGGGGACAAGGCGACCGAGCGAACTGTGAACGATATTGATGCGGGAAGGGAGTGTCGCGAGAGAGCCCTGATTCGGAGACTGAATGCTGCCGATCCGCCAGAATGTGACGCGCTGGCCGAATCGATCGAGATATGGGTCAAGATAGGCCTGCCAGATCTCCGGACTGAGCGTGAATACTGGCCACACCAGGTTGGAATCGATCTTGGCTTCCTGAGCAAGTTCCTCGGGTGTGTGTGGCAGCGACAATCCAACCGCAATTCCGCGGCGGGTGAGCGCATCAACGATCGGCACCAGCGCCTGAATGTTGCTGGCGATATTGGTTTTGTCGAGCTCGGGAAACCATGCTGGCAACGACACCTGCGAAACGGCGAGCCCAGAGGCAAGTGCAGTGATAGCTTGCATTGCTACAGGATGCGAATCGTCGGTCACAAGGCCGAATCGCGCGTGGTCGGCCACCGAATCGGCGATTGCTTCACGAAGGTAGACGAAATCGACAGCGGCATCGCCAACAGCCTCTTTAGCGCTTTGCACTGTTGCACGCGAGCGATACCAGCCATACCCGGGGAGTTTGGGCTCAAAACTGGTAACTGAGCGGCCAGGCGGAACAGCCCGACGCTCTACGAACACTCGCTTGCCTTGCCCGTCAAAAACCTCGAGCAGAAGATCAAGTTGTTCGCCAGTCAGATCACGCACCGACGCCTCAAGTGTAGTTTTTGCGGGCGACACGAGAACGTTGCCCAGCGACTTCGTTGTGAGCTCGATTCGCGGCAGTTGGACCACTTTCAACTCATCGAACCACGCAGCTCCTGAAAGATCCGGCGAAACTACGCCGCGAGTCTTGAGCTGGTCTGCCTGAAGCACCAGGAGCTCAACTTGAAGAAATGCGACCTGCGTTGCTCCGCCGAGCAAGTCGATCGTGACTTCTTTCCATTCACCATTTGTGGCGACTGGTCGCGATCGAACGATGGTGGATTGAATGAGCTTGCCGCTGGCATCGAGAAATCTCGCCTCCACCACTGCTTTGGCGGATTTGAGACCCAGGGTGCGGACCATGAGGGTGATCTGGTAGTCAGCCCCTTCAAAGACAGGAATGACGCCGCGTTCGAGGATCAAGCTTGTGCTGCCGCCACGAACGGGGAGTTTGACGCTGCCTGTTCCTAACGCATGCATTTCAAGATCGAGGATGGGCTTGTTCCAATTTGGGAACCCGGGTCGTTTGCGATCAATCGCTGGCTCGTCCTGGCCGCGGTACCAATAGGTCGGAACTTCCTGCGGATTGTCCTGCTCATCAAACGTGAAGTGGGACACCAGTCGCCTGGCGGCATCGGGCCGGCGAGCTTCGGGTGGCTCGATCGTGATTGTCTGGCCTATCGACGGAGAGACGACTGCGCACAGAGCTGCGGCAGCTATTATTGATGTAGCTTGAATTCGGGCTGGAAGAGTCACACCTGATTATCGGCGGTTTTGGGCGATTGGCTTAGAATCTCACGCCAGGCTATAAAGCCTTCATTTATTGAGGCACAACAGTCGGCGAATCTACTTGTGGTTCGGCGGAAACGCGGCCGCTCAACCTGGGAAACAGGGTTTTTGCGAGGCATAGAACACCGATTCCAGCGGCGACATACCCGGCGCACACGACCAGGGAGATAATGACAAACTCAAGTAGCGTGACTTGGTAGTTCCCGAAAAGAGTGACGGAGTTACCAGAGGCCCAGCGCGTGCCGGACCCCATGCCGCCGTCGCCAACTGTCGAGAAGAAACAGAAGACGGGGTTGGTGAGAAGAACGCCGGAGAGGATGGTATCTGAAAAGTCGCTCTGCTGCAGGAAGTAGCGCTCGATGGGATAGCACACGATGCCGACAACAGCTGGAAATACGCCCCAGATGATTATCGCTAATAGCAGATTCCACACTGCCGCACTTGTGGACTTGCGGCACAGCAGGCTGAAGAACACGCCGGTGGCAGAGAGAAAGAACAATGGGCCGCATGTGTGGCAAAGCCAGAGAAGGATTTCGGCGGGATGAACACTTCCTAACAAACCGACCCCAAGCAGCAACATGAAACCTGCCCCGAGCGCGGGAACGATTAGCTGACGCCGCAGTATTCCCAGAAACTTGCCCCACAAGATTTCTTGAGCAGACAGTGATGTAGTGAGCAACACTTCCCATGTCTGGCTGTCGCGTTCAGTGCCGATTGATCCAGTGGTGAGAACAGCGGACCCCAAGAGGGCCAGGACGAGTGCAATGCCAAGAGCAACTTGCATCGCTTCGACTGGAGAATGCCTGCCCAGGTAAAAAATAAGAACGAGTAAGCCGATGACTGCCGCGATTGCGATGAAGAGGTGTCGTTGCCTGGCGAAGACCGGTTGGCGAACCTCGCGCCATAGGACTGGCTGATCGCCGACCTCACGTTGATCGCGGTGTGCGATGTGGAGTACGGGCTCGTGCGAACTCGCTGAACCAGGAGCGGCAGTAGTAAGCCCCGCTGGTGGCACAACCAGAACAGTGTCATCGACAGAGATGGAACTCATACCTGACTCGCCGCTGCCTTCCCGACGCATGACGCGGCGGAGCATTGCGATTGCGACAAACAGAAGTACCGCGGAAATCGCCAAGTTGTACAGAGAATTGATGATCCAGAGCTGAGTTGTCGGGAACGGAGCCGTTTCACCCGCCAAACTGACCAGGAGAGTCACAAACAGCGACGAAAACACTGAGAGGCTTGCGATGACCTGCTCTGGCACCTGGAATATTTTTAGATCCCATGCGAGTGCGAGCACCACCGGTGGAATCGCCTGCAACGCGACGAAGAAGATGAACGTCGCAACGATCCCCGCACCTGGCTTTCGACTCCAGACTGAAATGAGAATCGACAAGCTGCCAATGAGAATTGTCCCAGTCAACATCATTGAGACGGTTGCAGGAACAATCTCTCCGGGGACACCGCCGAGGGTTCGAAGCACCAGCAGAATTGGCATGGGAATCAGCGCGAGAACGATGAGATTCAGGCCGCGGCCCAGCAATTTCCCAAAGATGATCTCCGCCGCGGAAATAGGAGTTGTGAGCAGCGCGGGCAGTGTGCGTTTGGTCACTTCTTCCATGACTGAAGGGACTATGAGAATGGGGGTGAAGAGCATCAGGATGCCAAAATCAAATCCGATGACTACCGCGGTCAAAACGGTCGCCATCTGCTGACTTTGCTGGAGCTTTATGACTCCCTCGTTGGATCCAGATTCAAGCGCGAGTGGAATGCAAGTGAGGACAATGACTCCAAGAAGGAGCAACGCGACTGCGGAACGCACGTAATACGTCGAAGTGCGGCGGCCTGAAACGTAGACTTCTTTCTGGAACACCGGGCCAAATGCCAGCGACCACAGCGTTTGAAATGGAATAAGCAGTCGGGCGGCTTTCACTGCAAAGCTCCGGTGGTGAGCTTGAGAAACGCATCTTCCAGTTTGAGCGTTTCGGGAGTGAAGGCGCGAACTCTCGCTCCGCCAGCCAGGAGTCTCGCAAGCAGGAAGTGGTGTCCGTGCTCGCCCGCAACGAGCTGGATAGAGATCGTTAATGGGTCGCTTGAATCCTGCACCGCACTGGCGACGCGGTGGTCTTTCAGCACATCGGCAACGACGACCTCAGGCGCGGTTCCTGAGTCCTCAAGAATCACTTTGACTCGCTCCTGCCCCGAGCCAGCAGCACGGGCGCGGGAGAATGCATCTTCAAGCGAACCAGCAAAAAGCAATTTGCCGCGCTCGATCATGCCCAGGCTTGTACACATTTCTCCAAGCTCGGTCAAAATGTGAGAAGACACCATGATTGTCTTCCCCATTTTTCCAAGTTCGGTGATCAACGAGCGCATCTCGATGCGAGCACGTGGGTCAAGCCCCGATGCGGGTTCATCAAGTAACAGGACTTTGGGGTCATGAATGAGAACGCGCGCGATTCCCAGCCGCTGCTGCATGCCGCGGGAAAGGCTGTCAACCATTGCTTTTCTCTTGAGCGAAAGGTCAGTGAGTTCGAGCACCTGGTCGACGACGGCCCGACGTCTGGCTCGCGGAATCTTAAACGCGGCGGCGAAGAACTGCAGGTATTCATCAACTGTCAAGTCGTCGTACACGCCAAGAAAGTCTGGCATATAGCCCAGCGTCCGCCGTATCAAGTCGCCATCTTTCCGAGTATCAAACCCCGCCACGATCGCTGAGCCTTCATCGGCCGCGAGCAAGCCAGCAAGGATCTTCATCGTGGTGCTTTTGCCCGCGCCGTTGGGGCCAATAAATCCAAAAACTTCACCTGCGCCGATCGAAAGATCGAGTGAATCAAGCGCGCTGATAATCTGGTTGCCAACACGAAAGCGCTTGGTGAGACCCTTGAGTTCAATCATGGAGTCGCTCCTGAATCCGGGACACTGGCTGGTGCAGCAAGCGGAATAAGTATCCGATAGGTAGACCCCGTGAGGTACTGTGCATCGGTGTCTGCAAGCTTGACATTTGAATCTGGCTCTGTGTACGAGAGAGTCAAGAGTGCGTAATTTCCGGTCCGCAAATGATGCTCAATCGCCAGTCTCCTGCGCTCTGCCCCCGGCATGTGATCGCTCCACGCATTGCTTTGACCAAAGTCGACCTGAGTTGTTACTCCAGACCAGAATTCATTCCAGCGGGTTGTTGATGGAGCAGAGTCAGGCAGGGCGGAAAACGTCAGTTGCAGTGGCTCCCCCACCGTTGTGCCCGGAATTACTGACTGAGCGTCCATGTCCACAGTCCCGACACGAAGCTTTGCAGAACGGACAGTGGGAATAGTTTTCAGCCCAGGGGGAAACGTGATTTCGATTTTGCAATCGTTCTTCCCCGCGTGCACCACTGTACCGATCCTGTCTTTCTCACCGGCCGGCCCTTCTTCAAGGAGTGTTCGAAACGCCCACTGTCCCTGCTCAATATCGCTTGGAATAGTTGACGAAATTCTTTTCTCGCCGACAATAATGTCACCTTGAACGCAGCGGACTGGAGCCAGCAGCTCCCGTGTCTGGGAATAACTGTCGCTGATGCTGGCGCCTCGCAGAAAGATCGTCGGCGTATCAATATGTACCGGGTGAAATCCGGATGAACTGGCGAAGACACCGGTGGCGGTACTGGTCCAGATTGGCGAACCGGGAGATTGATCGATCACGCGTTCACGGATGATGATTGACTTCAGATCGCCACGGATGACCATCGGGGCAAATGCAGCGAGTAACGTCATAAGGCCGATCCAACCCAGCGCGGTCAACCATGACACCTGGCGAGCGGATTTGAGCTTGAGCACGATTGCGTCAACCGGCCCAATGAACACGGCAAGCAGCAAGATCACTGCGGCGACGCCGCCGATGACAACAAACGGGCTGAACGCGCTTGCAGGCCCTTCTGCAACTTTGTTCAGCGCGACCCAGATCGCGCGGCGCTGAAACTCGCTTGCGCCTGAATTTCCCAGCCGCTGCCAGTAAAAGCTCCGCGTTGAATCACCCAGATCATGACACGACACCCAGTCTTCCAGTGGTCCCTGAAGCACGCTCAACCAGAGTCGATAGCTTGCTTCATAATTCGGCACTGCCGCGGCGAACGCCGGATCGAATCCGACGATCGTGATGGTTCCAAAGCCCACCGGCCCCTGCGCGATAAGGCTCTTTCCATCGACCGCCCACGACGCCGCCCAACCCTGGTCTCGGAGCGCGTTTGATATCTCAATGCTCCGAGCCGACATGGTCGTTGCTGGCACGAGTTTTTCGCGCAGATCCTCAGGAATTTTCTTAGCCGGGTCAACGATCTCGACATCGTCATCAGGCTTGGGAGGGACTCCGGGCACTTGACCAGGTTGAACCGTTGGCGCAGGCGGGTTGGAAAGTGTGTCGACCAGCACCGGGGCCTTGAGCACCCGCCCAAGCTCTTGCGGAACATTGATCCTGGCTTGATCGCTTATCTTGATCTGCTTAGCGAGCTGAGGCCCCACCCACTGCGACCACGCCTCGCCGATCTGATCAACCTCCAGAATCAGCCGTCCGCCACCTTGCACCCATTGCAAGATTGCATTGCGAGAGTCATCACTTATGCGGTCACTGACTTCTTCCGTGCGAACGACCAGCGCTTCCAGTGAATCGAACGCCGCCCAGGATGTCGAAAGCGCTTCTGGCTTCACCGCAACCGCGCGAAGACGCGCGCTCCGCTTTCGACGAATGATCTCCATCTCCGCCGCGTTTCGAGGCACGAGAGCCTGATAGCTGTATGAAAACACTTCAGCCGGCACACCATGCCAGCGGGCCCTGAGTGCATCAACAGCCGAGACCTTTCCCACGCACCCGATAAGACCTTCACCCTGATCCAGGCTGAGCGGAATTGTCACCTGATCGTCCGCGCCCGAGGGTTGGCCGAACTTTGCTCGATCGATCGGCCTCTCACCGCTATCAAACAACGTGACAGTGATGTCGTCGACCTTGTGCGGGAAATTCACGACCGCTTCGACTGGAACACTTGTGCCTGCTGCCGCACTTGCCGGTACAGAAATAACCTGGCTCTGGAGTATGTCCTGCCTATACCGAATTTCGACGGTGCCGGTAAATGCGCCCGTGTTGGCCGTCACGGTCACCCGCACTGGTCCCCATCGCTCAAATGGCATGATGCCGTTGTATCCAAAATCAACAGACACAATGCTTGCCGGAGGCGGCGCGGCGTGCGTCTTGAGCGACACTTGAGCTACCAGCAGAATCGCGATGCATCGCACCAGCATGGCCAGTCGAGCTGCAACAGCTTTCACACATACACCTTGCGGTTATAGACAAACCACTCGACCAGCATGACAAGCAATGCGGCCAGAAGCAGCCACGGCCAGAGCTTTCGGTCGGCGGCGATTTTGCCATCAAGATCTGCCGCGACTTCGCGATCGCGAAGATTCAGCGTGTTGACCGGAATGATGTTGGACTCGAATTCATCAGCGAGATTGGCCGCGTAGGTGCGACTGACAGAGGTGCCACTGGCTTCGTCAGTTCCCGAGGCCGCGCCCGACCAGGTCATTTGATAAATGCCCGAGCGACGAATGGGGCCGTACACCACGCTCGCATCTGGCGATGGCGTGAGGTTTGCGAGATCGCCTTCTGGTCCCTTGAACTTCACATCTGATGCATTGCCAGGAAGCCGATCTGAAAGCACGGAGTTTGGCTGCAACTGACGCCCATTAAACCCTTCGCCCGCGGCATCGTCTCCCAGTGCGCGAGTTGACGACGCAAGGAAAATCACAAAGCTGAGGTTGTAGGGCCAGTCGCTCTTATTGAAATCCCAAGGTACGACAATCGCGCGCGTGTCAAGCGATGCAAGGAAGAACATGCCTGGGCCACGATCAGTCTCTGCGAGAATAGTGACAGGGGCACCGGGCGCAACTGTTACCACCGGCAGTTCACCAATCGTGGGTTCATCGAGATTGACCTGACGAAGCGCTGGATGATCACGCTTCCACTCAGTGAACTTTGAACGCCCTGCAGTGCTGCCTGCGATGAGACCAGATTCGCCGCCAGGAACCGCGCCCAGAACAAGCCAGCGTCCCTTTGGCAACCCGAGTGATCCATTGATCAAGTCTTTAGGTGGCAGATAGCTCTCGAGCACAACACAGTCGTACGTGAGCGTCCCTGACGCCCGCATTCTCTTTTCAAATTCCTCGACGCTCAGGACGTCAACTTTGGCATTCGGCAATCCTTCCATCGCCAGACGAAGGAACATGTTGCCATTGGTCACCAGCGCGAGCGAAAGTCGCTTTGCGGGCGGCAGGATTGCCCACGCCTGATCGTCGGTATCCAGCACATCGTTTTCGAGCGGGCTGTCGAGATTGGGTGTGCGAAGTCGCACGTGGGCAACGCCGCCTTCATAGCGATCGAGCTGGAACACCGCGCCATTAGCCGACGGTTTCACCGTCTTGGTCAGTGGCTTTGCTTCAGCGCTCCCAAGCTCGCCTTCCTTGCGATCTTCTCCCGTAACAGTCTCGATCGCGGCGTCCATTTCAACGGCCTTGATCGCGGCAGGTCTGCCATCGATCAATAGTTCAACATCGACATTGCGCGGTTTGCGATCGGTGCTCGACATGCCAACAAAGATCGTGAGCTTGTTGACTTCATCAAAGCTTCGCTCAGCGCGAATCGAGGAGATCCCGATATTGGCAGATTGATCTGAGCCCACGGAGTGGAGAATCACTTTGTCATCCGGGCTGACGCCCGCGCGATCTGCATCTGACAATCGACCATCGGTCCACAAATGCACCGTGACCGCAGAGCCCGCATCGCTCAGCCCTTCAACGGCCTGCATTTCAACCAGTCGCTTGGGTGCGTGTGCCTTGGCAAGCTGCATCGCTTCGGTCAGTAACCCTGGACCATCAGTGGGTTGCACTGAGTTAATGGCGTTCTTAAGCGCGTTCTTGTCTGAGGTAAACTGCTGCCGCACTTCGGCCGTTGTATCAAACACGATAAGCATGGCCTCATCAGCCTTTTCATCGGTTGTGAGCTTGAGTGAACTGACTTCTCGCAGCGACTCGACGAGCTTGATCGCTTCTTCTTTCGCTACTTCAAGCCTGGTCTTGGGCGAATTTGCATCCGCCGTTCCATCACGAGCGCTCATGCTGGCTGAGCGGTCGATCATGATGACCTGGCGCGAACCCTGCGAGAAATTGCCCTTAATCTGCGGCTGGCCAATAGCAAGGAGTGCCGCCCCCAGAACAAGGAGCTGGAGGAACAACAGGATGTTTTTACGCAGGCGCTGGAAGGGAGCATTGGCCTGCAGATCTTCGATTGCTTTTTTCCAGAGCAACGTCGTCGAGACTTCCAAGTCTCGCCGCCGCAGCTTGAGGAAATACAGAATGAGCAGCGAAGGAATGGCAATCGCCGCGGCAATGCCGGCAAGTGCGGGTGTCAGCCAGGTCACTTGAGCACCCCCCGCTTCCGCAAGTAATCGAGCATGAGCACATCGATCGGCGTCTTGCTGTTGACGCGGAGATAGCCCATATCGCGGCGGACGCAGAATTCCTGCAACTGCTGGCAATACGCGGCGAGTGTCGCTTTGTATCGTTTGAGCAGCGGAGCAGAGATCGTCACTTCGGCCAGGTCGCCGTCTTCGATATCTTTCAATCGAAGGTCGCCAGCGATCGGCGGGTCTTCTTCCTGTGGACTTAACACCTGGACGCACATGACGTCGTACCCGCGGCCCGAAAGCAGACGCAGACCGGATTCGTATCCTTCTTTAAACATGAAATCGCTGAAGACAATCATGACGCCACGGCCGCGGCGCTGCAGTGCAATGCGTTCACAGGCTTCGCGGAAGGAGAAACTGCCGCCAGGTTCGTTGCCGCACATGAAGCGGGAAAACTCCTGCAGGCGGCGACGACCACGCATGTCTTTGATACTGCCTGTAATACTTCCTTCGCCGTCGCCCATGATGGTCGCGGCAACGCGATTGAGATTCACAAGCCCGACATAGCCCAGTGCCGCGGCGGCCCGCTGCATAAAGAGGTACTTATTCGGTTCGCCTGTGTTCGCGCTTTCGCTGCCGTCGATGACAACATGCAGGCCCAGATCTTCCTCTTCAAGGAAGACTTTCATGAAGAGCTTGTCGAGGCGACCGTAGATATTCCAGTCGATACGACGCAGGTCGTCGCCAGAGACGTAATTGCGGTGATCGGCGAACTCGACAGACTGACCGCGCTTTTTACTGCGGCGTTCACCGAGCAGCTTGCCGCTGAACACACGCCGACTGGTGATATCGAGCTGCTCGATCTGCGCGATGAGGCGCGAGTCGAGGAGGTCTTCAATTGACTTAGGACGAACTAGTGACGGCGTTCGAAGCACTCGGCGGATACTCCTGGTTCTCGTACAGACTTAACCCTTCACTGGTTCGGTCGGCGTCAACTCGATCATTTTGGCGACGAGAACATCGGTGCTGATGCGGTCCGCCTCAGCCTCGAAGTTGAGAATGAGGCGGTGACGCAGCGCGAGCGGCGCGATGGAACGCACATCGGCATAGCTGACGTGATAGCGGCCATCGATAAGGGCTTTCACCTTGCCGCCAAGCAGGAGACTTTGAGCGCCACGCGGCGAACTGCCGCAGCGGATGTATTTGTTGGTGACGCCGCCTTCGCCGCCGGCCGCGTGCTCGCCACCGGGGTGTGTGCAAAGAGCCAAGCGTGCGACGTATTCCTTGACATGGGGAGCGACGATCACGCCGCGAACCAGGTTCTGCATTTCGAGAATGGTCTTTCCATCGATGATCGGTCGCACGGTCGGTGTCTCTGCGCCGGTGGTGCGATCAAGCACGGTGAGCAGGTCATCAAGCTGTGAATATCCGACGACGATCTTAAAGATGAAGCGGTCAAGCTGAGCTTCGGGCAGTGGGTAGGTGCCTTCCTGTTCGATCGGGTTCTGCGTCGCGAGCACCATGAACGGCTTTTCGAGCTTGTAGGTGACACCCGCTACCGTGACGCTGCGTTCCTGCATGGCTTCGAGCAATGCGGACTGAGTCTTGGGCGTTGCGCGGTTGATTTCGTCTGCAAGCACCATCTGTGCGAAGATCGGGCCGCGCTGGAATTCAAACTTGCGGCGACCAGTCTCGGGATCTTCCATCACGATGTTGGTGCCGATGACATCTGACGGCATCAAGTCGGGAGTGAACTGGATGCGGCTGAAGGGCAGGCTCATGGTGTCTGCGAGCGTGCGCACCAGCAGGGTCTTACCCAGGCCGGGCACGCCTTCGAGAAGAATGTTGCCGCCGGAGAAGAGCGCGATCAATACGCCTTCAACCACCTCGCGATGGCCGACGATGACCTTGCCGATTTCATCCTGCAACGTCTTGAACGTCGTGCGGAATTGCTCGCACTTCTGCTTCACTTCCGCCGGGGTAGTCAGTTCACTTGAAGTAGATACGCTTGCCATACACAACACTCCTCGCCCGCGAAGGGGCGCATTTCAACTCTGTTGATCCCCAATATCATCCTGTGCACGCTTCTTCGCCTTGAGCAATCGCGACATTCCATCGCCTTCGCCAGGGGCGCCGGCATCGGTCTTCTTGTCTGCTTTGAGTTCGATCGGCGCACCGGCCGCCACAGAAGTCTCTGTCGGCATTTTCGCTCGCCGCAACTGATCTTCGCTCGCTTCAAACTTCACGCCAGATGCCGCCTTTTCGCTCGCGCGTGACTCAATCCCGCGCCGCGCTTTATCTCGGGCCATCTTGAGCGTGTCGATCTGCTGGCTTGCGACCTGCTTCTGACCCTTGAACAATCTCGCGATCCCCGCGGAGATCATTTCCGGATCAATCCGCACGCGCCGCACCGCGACATCCATCAGGAACATGCCGATCGACAACACCGCAACGATCAGCCAGATCGCCCGCGTCGCCACCGGCATCTTCATATTCTCGCGATTAAACAAGTCTGCGGTCGTCGGCGATTCCGGAAGTAACCTGCCGCCGGTCATCTGCCGAACTTGCTCAAGCAGCGGCGTGTTGTCTTCAAGCACTCTGAATTCATCAGCGAACGGCCGCGAAATTGCGAAGAGCACGCTGCCTTCAACCAATTCGCCGGGCTTTTCGCCATCTGCGGCATACCTCAAACTCGCAACATACGAACCAGCCTTGTCGGTCGGCACGGTTGATTCATAGAGCCCTGGGCCAACCTGACGAAGATCAAGATCATGCGCATCGCCAGTGGGCCCCGTGACGCGTCCACGGAAGTTTGCGAAATTCAGACGGTCGCCATTTGGATCAAGCGCCTCGACCGTGATCTTGGTCTTGTCGCCCTGCTGCACCTGATTCACTCGCACAAACGCCGAGCCTGATGGCCGCATGGCCCACCGTACATGCTGCTCCCAAAAGCTCTTAAACTGCGGCCAAGCCGTCCACGCTGAACCCCACCGCGTGCTCACATCACTCGTGAATGCAACAGTGCGGCCCGCGCCGTATTGCCACATCGACATGATCGGATCATTTTCTTTGCCGCGAAGCGTGACCATTGCGAGCCCTTCGCGCTCGGCAGTCACGATGTATCCATTGATCGGCGGGACTGGAGTGCCGATGCCGCGCATGGGCTGAGCGGGCACACCTGTGGAAGCCGGGCTGAACCCTGCACCTTCCCAGATCAGCGAGCGGCGAACGGTGTTTGCTTCTTTGATGAAAATCTGTGGAAGCTGTGCGACGTTGTTTGGATCGACGTGATAGTGGCGTCCCTTGGTGGGACCGGAAATGCTCTTGAGATTTTCATCCATCGCCGCGCCGTGCGTCGCCATGCCGATCGTGGAAACCGATACGCCCGATGAAATGAACTTCTGGAGCAGAGATGCCGGTGGAGCTTGTGGATCGCCATCTGAAATCATGATGACGTGCTTCTGGCCAGCATCGCACTTCTGCAACGACGAAAGCGCCAGTTCAAGCGAAGGTGTGAAGTCGGGCATATCGCCGAAGTTCAATCCCTGGATCGCCCGCTTCACGGATGTTCCATCGCCAACTGGTGCGAGTGGATATGTCCACACTGTGCGGCCGCGGCCGTTGTCGTATTCATTAATACCGATCAGGTCTTGCCGCGAAAGAGAATTGACCGCCGCTTCGCAGACCTTTTTGCCATAGAACACACCTTGTGGCAATTCAACCGAGTGAATCACCAGCACCAGTGCACCCTTGGGCATCTGCCGCTTGCTCGGCGGATCGAGCTTGACTGGCAATGCATCTTCAACTGGCGAGCCAATCCAGCCACCCGCACCAAAGCTGTTGGGCCCGCCGATCATGAGCAGGCCGCCGCCGGAGTCGTGAACATATTGCTTCAATTGATCTTGCTGAGCCTGCGTAAAATTGCTCGCGGGCTCATCAACAAGGATCACGGCGTCATAGGCATTGAATTCAGTCAATGACGATGGCGCCCGATCAGCACTGCGGACATCAACTAACAATTTGGCCTGCCCAAGCACATCGACAAGGTACTGATACTCTGCGGGATCTTCGCCCAGAAGCAGAATCCGACCTTCTGACTGCACAAACGTCACTGCCGTCTGCTGATTATTCTGCTGAATTGCATCGTTCGCCGGCGAATCGGGAACGAAGACAGCCTTGAATTCCTGCGGCCCCGCCTTGGGCATCTTTATCTGGTTCTGAAATACGTTGGGCCCCGGCTCAAGCTCAATGGCCACACTCTGTTCGCCATTGTCGCCAAGAATCACCGGCTGATCATTTTGCGTGATCATCAATCGGCCGGATGCTTTTTCCGTTGAATTCAAGACAACCTTGATATTCACGGGGTCGCCCATGCGAGCGGTCGATGGAACATCGAGCCGATCGACTATCACTTCATTCTGATGCTGATACTTAATCGGCAGAATGTCAATCGGAATTCCCGCAGCCTTGTACGCCTCTGCCGCCTGAATCACACTGCCAACCGTCTCGCGTCCATCGCTCACCAGCACCACGCGATTGGCCGCATCTTGAGCGGCAATCGCCATCGCCATGCGCAGACCGCCTGCGAGATTGGTCCCATCAGCCGCGCCGATGTGCACACGTTCGTTCTTAGTTGTCAATTTCAGCGGCACAGATTGCACGTACGCATCTTTGCCGATGGTTACGAAACCAAGGCGATCGTCCGTCTTGCGAGACTCCCGTGCAGCGTTCTCAAAGTACTTATCAAGCTTGGTCTGCTCAGCGCCCGGCACCGACTGACTGATATCCATCACCACCGTGACCGCGACATCTTTACTTTCTTTGCGCCACTGCGGCTCGCCAAGCGCAAAGCAGATCAACAGAATCACCAGCACTCGCACCGCAAACGCGAAGTACTTCGCAAACGACCCCAACCCTGAAATGCTCTTCCACCCGATCCACACCGTCAACCCAACCGCAATCGGCACCAGCCCAAGCCACAAGGGTTGGTCAAACTGAATCGGACCCAGATGGATCGATCCCAGTAGTCCACTTGTGTTTCCGATTGCGATCGTCAAAGCATGTGTCCTCGTAAATACCTTTTACCGCGTTGCCGGTGCCTGGTGGCAGACAATACGGCTCCTTCGCATATCAAGCACAAACATCTCGTCCTTCAGAATAGTCAATCCCCAGGCATTACCAAGTCGTTGGGCAGAACCGGTGTCGTCTTTCGGCCCTGCAAACAACCCCAGACAGTGCCCGGTTGTTAAGTCCACGTGCTGTGCTCTCCCATTACCAAACTCGCTCACCACTGCCGTGCCGTCTCCGAGCAGTGAAATCCCATATGGATACGAGAAACTTCCAGGCGCATCGCTCGTCCCGCGCGCTCCATCAGTTCCACCAACCCAGCGAATCAGCTTGCCATCCAGCGTAAACACACCGATCCGGTGATTACACGCATCCGTCACTACAAGTTCGCGCCGAACTTCATCAACCGCCAGCGACTGTGGCCGCGAAAACTCAACTTTCGCATCGCCAAGCTCGCCCACGCCGAACTGTCCGAACGAGAACAGGTATTCATAGTTGCCATCAAACACGCTCACGCGATCATTCCCACCATACTCACTGACATACAGCCGCTCAATCTTGCCATTGGCGCTGTGCGAAACCGCGATATCCGTTGGAAACACAAACTGTCCGCCTTCGCGCCCAAACGAACCAAACTGCTTCACCAGTTCCGGTTCCTGGTCAACCATCACCGCAGCGGCAACCGCCGGAACCCGATAGATCCGCACCCGGTGGTAATGTGTATCCGCAATAAAGAGCAGATTCGTTTCCGGCTTTCCCGGCTCCTTCACAATCGTCAGCCCGGTCGGCTTCCCAAACCCATATTCCGGCATCTTGAAGATCGACAGACACTTCCCGGTCTGCGCGTCCAGCCGCTGAACCCGTGCATCCTTGTCTATCACCCACAGGTCCCGCCCATCATTCTCAATACACCGCGGCGACACCAACTGTCCCGGCGACAATCCCTGCTCAGCCACAACCCTCTGGCTCACCGTCGTAACGACCGCTGTCCCATCCTCACTGTGCCCACAGCCGCCCAACGCAGCCAATCCCACCACAAAAACCATGGCAGTGACCCCGCGCCGAGATGACAGATGCTTGAGATTCATGAACCAGAGATATCCATGGTACCGACTTCCTCGCGTGCCCGTTGCACATTCTGACCGTGTCTGCGATGCCCCAAAACCGCCAACCCCGCCGCCAAGCCTGCAATTCCCAGCCCAATTGAAACCACCATCACCGACGTCACGCTCAACTCCTCTGTTCGCGCAAAATGAAGATGTTGCAGCATCTCCCGCGCAAGACTTTCCACTCCCGGCGGCGTCACCATGATGCTCGCCTCGATCTCCTGAAAGCTCAAGGCCCCCATCGCAAGCCCGCCCGCGGCCAAAATGCCCCATTGCCACGGCAAACAACCTCTTACCCAACCCTTGAACCCGTCCCCGCCTTCAAACCGTCTCATCTCTTGTTCGGAAACCGTTTCCGATCTTGCCGCAAAAACGCCCGTAAGCACTCCCACGACCCCAAATCGTGCAATATGTGCCAGAACCACGATCGCCCAAGTATCGGTCACCCAGCGTGGCCCACCGCGCCAAAGCGCTGCAACCGCCCCACCCACCAAGACTCCCGGAACCAGCGCCATGACCCCAAACCCAACAATGGCGGCGACCTGACCCTTCCGCCCCACCTGCCCCGACGCGATCCAAGCTGCAAATACCAGCCCTGCCAGCGCACACGCCCCCGCAACCGACAGACTCGTCCACGCCGCCTCTCGACTCGTCGCCCACACCGTTGCAAAACTCGACCAGCTATGAATACTGAGCGCAAAGCTCACCAGCGGCACCGCCACCCCAAGGCTCACCACCGCGATGCTCAACCAGAAGCCGATGCCGCGTTTCTGACTCTCCCCTTCTACCACCTCAACACTCACATCGCGTGCCAGCCTCATCAATACCAGCCCACCGCCCGCCGCCACCGCAAAGAGCGGCCAAGCACTCACCCAGACCTTCCACTTCTCACCCTGGCTCGACTCATCCAGCATCAACCACAGCTTTGTCGAGTAAGTTTCAACCTGCGCCAAATGCAGCGGCACCGCTGAGCCAAGCATCACCAGCAACACCAGCACAAATCCGCCCACCACCCCACCCTTGATCATCTTCATTCGCTCAATCGCCGCGTGCAGCCAGCTCGATGCCTCAAGCTTCAACGCCTCTTCTGCCGCAACTGGCACACGCCTCACGCTTCCAGCAATAACCAGCATCGCCAGCGGCGTAGCCCACATCGCCAGCCCCGCAATCGCAAGTCCCCTGTTCACGGCAATCGGAATCCATCGTCGCTCTCCCTCGGTCAACCGCTCCAATAAATCCCCCACCATCGACCCCGGCGCGCGAATCAATCCCCACCCGCTCGATGCCAGGTACGTTGGCAACAACAGCAACACACAGGCAATCGCCGAAACCCAAAGCCCCCGCCGCCCCGCAAACCAGCCGCAAGGCAACGCCAGCAGAGTCGCGATTGCGGCGATCAATGCTGCCCAGCCGCAAGTCTTTGCAAACAAAACCGGATTCCATCCGATCGCAATGGTCCCGCTCGTATCCGCCTTGGGCCCCCACCCCGCTGATGCAACAACAGCCCCAATGGGCGCAACTACAACCATCGCAACTACTAATAGCAGCCCAATGGTCATCCCAACTCGAACGATTTGTGTCGCCCCATCACCTCTCATACAAGAGTCTACCTCGCTTGAGTCTCATTCGCCGTACAAGGTCCAACACTCCAGGTAATCCATCTGGTCCCCTGGTCCCCCAACCCGCCATTTTCTAGGACGCATATTGCGGTTGGTAAATCACTCAAAATGTTGTACCATGCCCATGTGTTCGACCTCACCTGCCGTCCGTTTCCGTCGATCTTACTAAGTTATACGACTTTTCTCTTCGTCCCGCCAGAATCTCCAAGTGGCAGGCACTTCAGCGTGTCAACGTCCGAACAAGCATTGGAAACGCCGCGAACATTCATATAAGGATCTGTACCCGTGACTACACGCCAATCTCCAACCTTGCTCGCGAGCCTTCTGATCGCCACACTTTGTGCGCTGGTCTCTCGACCCGCACTCACCCAAGCCCAGTGCGTTTCTGGCTGGCTCCCCGGCGACGGCGCTCCAGGCTCCGCCGACGGCGCACCCTTCGCATCCACAATCTGGGACCCCGATGGCGCGGGTCCCCAGCTTCCCCGACTCGTTGTCGCCGGCGGCTTCACATACCTCGGCAACACTTTAGTAAACGGCGTCGCACAGTTGAATCCCACCACCGGAGTCTGGGAGCCTGTTGGCAACGGCATCTTCGTTCTCGATGTCGCTTCCTATCGCGTCTACGCAATTGCAGCCTCCCCTTCCGGCGCGCTCTACGTCGGCGGCTCTGTTTCCATCAACACCAACTCCTCCTTCGACTACGTCGCTCGCTTAAACGGCAACTCCTGGGTCTCTCTCGGCACTGGCACCAACGGCACAGTCAACGCACTCGCAGTCGCAACCAACGGCGACCTCATCGTCGGCGGCGATTTCACCAGCGCAGGCGGCGTAGCAAACACTAATCGCATCGCGCGCTGGAACGGCTCAACCTGGTCTGCCATTGGCCCTGGCTTCGGCGCTTCGGTATACGCACTCACCATCTTGAACAACGACGACATCGTCGCCGGAGGTGCCTTTAACAACTTCGTCCTGCGCTGGAATGGCACCCAATGGTTCAACATGGGGCCCGCTGGAATGAACAACATCGTCTACGCCCTCGCCACCGCTCCCAATGGCGACTGCATCGCCGGTGGCGCATTCACCCTCGCTGGCGGCATAAACGCCAATCGCGTCGCTCGCTGGAACGGCACTGCCTGGAGCGCAGTCTCAAGTGGTCTTGACGACACCGTTCGAACAGTGCTCCCGCTTCCCAACGGAAACATCGTCGCTGGCGGACCTTTCTTTTCGAATGTCGGCGGCCTCCCCGCCTCGCGCGTCGCTCTGTACAACCCTTCCATTGGCCCCAATGGTTCCTGGTCCGCCATGTCCAGCGGCCTCAACGAACAAGTCCACACACTCGCCCATATGCCCAACGGAAACATCTTCGCTGGTGGCTATTTCACCATCGCCAGCGGCACAGAAGCCTGGTGTTTCGCGCAGTGGAACGGCACAATCTGGTCCGCAATCTCTCCAGGAATTACGCCGTATTCAACCGTCAACGGACTGCTCAAAGCTCAAAGCGGCGACCTCCTCGTCGGCGGATCTTTCACCCACATTGGCCCTCTGAATGCTGGTCGAATCGCCAGCTTCAACGGCACCAACTGGGGCGCCTCAGGCACAGGCATGAACTCCACTGTTCGCGCCATCGCCCAGCGACCAAACGGTGACTTCATCGTCGGTGGTGAATTCACCGCCGCCGATGGCAATGCCCGCAGCCGCATCGCCCGTTGGACCGGGAGCGGCTACGTTGACATGAATCTTGGAATCGGCACATTCTTTAACCCTGCGCCAAAGGTTTTTTCCATCGTCACACAAACTAATGGCGATGTCATCGCCGGCGGTGAATTTTACGAAGCAGGCGGCGGCTTCGCTTACAACGTCGCGCGCTGGAACGGCGTTGCCTGGTCCTCTCTCGACCTCGGAGTTGATGCCCCGGTCCGTGCCCTGCTTGTCATTCCCAATGGCGATCTCATCGCCGGCGGCGATTTTCTCAACGTCGGCGGCGCGCTCAATATCAGCGCTCCTCACCTGGCCCGCTGGAACGGCGCAACCTGGAGCCCAATTGGCGGCGGCACCAATGGCCCCGTCTACGCCCTCGCTCTCAAAACCAACGGCGACATCGTCGTCGGCGGCCAATTCGATTCTGCCGGTGGCGCACCTTTTTATAACAACATTGCAAGCTGGAACGGCGCAGTTTGGAGCCCTCTCAGCAGCGGCACCGATACCTCTGTGCACGCCCTTGCCGTCCGCACCAATGGCGACGTCATCGCGGGAGGCACCTTTACAACCGCCGGCGGAGTTCCCGCTAACTGCATCGCCCGCTGGACCGGCTCAGGCTGGACCCCCCTGGGGACTGGCCTTGTTGGCAACTCCGGAGCGGTCTTCAGTCTCGCCACGCTCAACAACGGCGACCTTGCAGTCGGCGGCCAGTTCTACTTTGCTGGCGCTGAAGTCTCCAACAACTTCGCCCGCTACCGCTTTGGCTACGCAAACCCTGTAATTTCTGCCCAGCCCAGCGACGAACAGATTTGCTACCACGGAACAACAACCACACTCTCGGTCACAGTCGCACCCGGCGACTACGGCACCCTGTCCTACCAGTGGTGGCGATACGTCCCCGCATTCCCGATCTACGTCCCCGTTGGCAACGGCACTTTCCCAAGCGGCGCAGTCGCCGCCGGCGCAACAACCCCCACCCTCACCATCTCAAACTTCCAGGATCAGGATGCGGGCCAGTACTACTGCATGGTCACATCCACCTGCGGCATAATCCCCTCCGCCGTTGCCAACCTCACCTACTGCGCTGGCGATTTCAACTGCGATGGCGTGGCCGACTTCTTCGATTACCTCGACTTTGTCGATGCATACTCGCTGAACTCCCCCAACGCAGACTTCAACGGCGACAATGTCATCGACTTCTTCGATTACCTCGACTTCGTCGATGCCTACAGCCTGGGATGTTGATTTGACTCGAAAACGCCTCTGAATCCACCGCTCTTGACTTCTGCGGCCTCCCTCATATACTTGCATAATGGTGCAAGTAAACAAACGTCGTCCCCGCAGCCCAGCCCACGCCGCCAAGGTTTCGCGGCCAATCGATAGCCTCCTGAACCCGGAAGTCTTTAAAGCCCTCTCCGACCCCACCCGCCTCAAACTGCTCGCCTGCGTCGCCAAATGCGGCCGAGCCTGCGCTGTCAACGAAGTCGCCCAGTGCTGTTCCGTCGATTTATCCGTAGTTTCTCGCCATTTGGCCGCACTCGCCGATGCGGACATTCTGGAAAGCTCCAAAACTGGCCGCTCGGTTTCCTACCGCGTCAAGTTCACAGAAATGGCCGCAATGTTCCGGGCCCTCGCAGAAGCGCTCGAAGATTGTGGCCCCGACTGCTGCGCTGACTGCGGATGCGATTGCACAGGAGGGGCCTGTGGCAAATCCAAATAACAAACGCGTCTTGTTCCTGTGTACCGCAAATTCCTGCCGCAGTCAGATGGCAGAAGGACTCTGTAACGCTCGTTGGCCAGGCACAATTGTCGCCCGCTCTGCTGGAACGCGGCCCGGAATACTCAACCCTCGTGCCGCCGCCGTCATGAAGGAAATCGGCATTGACATATTCAGTAACACCTGCAAACGGGCAGACAATTTCAACGCCGAAAAATTCGATGCCGTCATTACAGTCTGCGACAATGCAAGACAATCGTGCCCGATCCTCCCCGGCGCACACCGCGTGATTCACGCGCCGTTCGATGACCCGCCGCAACTCACCGCGAACTTGTCCAACGACGAGGCAGCCTTGCCCGAATATCGCCGCGTGCGCGACCAGATTCATGCATTTGTAGAAACACTCCCCTCGCTTTTGCACTCGACCTAGTTAGAAACATCAAATCTTTTAAAGGAACCACTCGTGACACACTCGAACAACAACGCCTCGACAAAACCATGCTGCGGACCCGATTGCTGCGGCGGAAAACCCTCAACCCCCAGCGCAGACTCAGTGCGCAGCGCTGTCCGCGAGGGATACACCAAAATCGCTGAAGCCGGTTCCTGGACCGCCGCTCAAACTGAAACACGTCCACCATCGACTGGCTGCTGCGGAACATCCGCCAAAACCGAATCCAAGTCCAGCGCGGGCGGCGGCTGCTGCGGCCCCACCGCTTTCACGCCCCAGGACCTCGCCGCCGCAATCGGCTATTCCAAGTCAGAACTCGCCGCCTCTCCCGAAGGTGCCAATATGGGCCTTTCCTGCGGCAATCCAACCGCGCTCGCTTCACTCAAACCCGGTGAGCGAGTCCTCGACCTTGGCTCCGGTGGCGGATTCGACTGCTTCGTTGCAGGACCAAAAGTGGGAGCAACTGGCCGCGTCATCGGTGTCGACATGACACTGGCAATGCTCTCAAAGGCCCGCGCAAATATTCCTGCGTACACACAACAAACCGGCCTGAACAACGTTGAATTCAGACTCGGCGAAATCGAGAGCATTCCCGTTGCAGATAACAGCATCGATGTCGTCATCTCGAATTGCGTCTTGAATCTCTCTCCGATTCAGTCCGCAGTCTGGAAAGAAATCGCGCGCGTATTGCAGCACGGTGGCCGCGCGGCAATCTCAGACCTCGTGCTGCTCAAACCACTGCCGCCCGCAGTTCGAGCAGATGTTGAAGCGCTGGTTGGTTGTGTCGCCGGCGCTGCCCTCGCAACAGATATCGTTCAAATGGCGCTCGCCGCTGGTCTCACAGATGTGCACATCGAGCGCAAGTCCGGATACGTCGATGCCATGATGGACTGGCAAGACCCGCTCTACAAGCGCATCGTCGAGTCGCTCCCCAAAGGTGAGAAAATTGGCGACTATGTCACCAGCGCGAATATCACCGCTATCAAGCCATAACACAACTCATCATCCGCACAATCACTCCGTCAGCGCCAGCATCGCAAACGTTGCCAACCAGTGCTCACCCATGTAATCCCCCGTCACATGCGGCAGAGCTTCGTCCAAGTGTGTTTTATGCGCTGCCTGCATGATTTCACGCCGCGGATCGCTCGCTGCCAATACATTCGCAATCGATCGCCAGCACCATGCCCGACTTAAATTCAATCCATCCAGATGCGTAATCTGGCCATCTGTCCGGTCACTCACCATCGCAGGCACAAACAATGTCGCCGGCTCTGATGCGCCCAACTTCGGAAAGAACCTCTCAAGCCAGCCCAAAAACTCTTCCCGCGGCAGCATCCGCCGCATGCACTCAGCCTCCATCAAACCCGGCGAAATGAAATCAGTCCCATCCGGCTCCCAAGCCGGATAATTCACATCCTTCAAATACCAGGCCTTGGCCTTCTCTTCAATCATTTTCACCAGCGCAGCATTCCCATCAATCCGCGCAAAATCAATCGACAACGCCAGTGCAAACGCACTGTTGTTATGCGTTCCTACTCGAATCGGATACGTCGCCTTCGGAAGATACTTGAGAAACCGCTGCACAAACGCATCTACCAGCGGCGCAAGCGTTGCATCCCATTTCACAAACGCAGCCCGCGTCTCTTCCGACACCTTCGCCCCCGCCGCCAATCCCATCCGCAGCTCCGCGGCCATCTTCAAAAGCCACGCCCACCCATACGTCCGCTCAAACGTCCCGCGGTTTGGTCGGCCCAGATACTCAACTTCTGCCTTCACATTCTCCGCCGTGAACCGCGCATCCAGAAGTGCCCGCACTTCCGCCGCATGCCCCAGCATTGGATAACTCCGCAGCGCGCGAATCAACAGCCAGTGCCCATGTACGCTCGAATGCCAGTCAAACGACCCAAAGAAAATCGGATGCAGCGACCGCGGACTCCGCAGTTCCGTCGCATCATTCAAAACATGATCCAGCTTATTTGGATACTCCTTGTCAATATGGCTCAGCACCACAGCGACAAAGTGATCAACAAATTCCTCAGCATGCCTGTGAATCATCGAGGATGCTAGCAATCGCCAAACGCTCATCAATTTTCTTCAAAATCTCGTCAACCCCTGCAACCATCCTCCCAAATAACCGTATACTACGTAACGCATAGTATGCGACAACAGAAAGGCCCACCCATGCCCCGCAAACTCGATTCTGACCTGATCCGCGGCGTAGGTCCCGCCGCCGTCCTCAAGCTCCTCTCCCGTACCGACATGTACGGCTACGAACTCGTCGAAGCCCTTTCCCGCCAATCCGGCGGCGTCCTCGCCCTAGGGCAATCCACCCTTTACCCCATGCTCTACAACCTCGAAGCCAAAGCCCTCATCGAAGGCTACTGGAAAGAAGCAACCGGCGAAACCTCACGCGATCGCAAGTACTACCGCATCACAACTAAGGGTTCGCGCCAGCTCGCTTCCGAATCTGAACAACTCGAACGCGTCGTCCAGGCAGCCCGCGCCATCGGCCTGGTCACCAACTTGGTGAGGGGAACTCAGGAGGTGCCCGCATGACTTCCGTCCTCCCCAATCAGCCCTCATTCTGGAAATCCAGAATCCCGCTCCCCTTCAGCATCCGCGGCATGCTCCTCACCGCCTCCAAGCCCAAACCTGCTTCCCCTCTCGAGCTCGCCCAACTCCCTACCCCCTGCCACGAACTCATCACCCGCGTCGTGAAAGCAACTCGCCTCTGGGCCGGTGAACAGAACGATGTCGCCCGCGAACTCATTGCCCACTTCCGCGATGCACTCGAATCCGGAATCGATCCCATGCAGGCAACCGAATCATTTGGAGACCCAATGACTGCTGCACAATCAATCCGCGAAGCCAAACTCAAAAACCGTCCGCTCGCCTGGCAGATCGCCCGCCGCTCGCTCCAGGGCGGCGGCGTCCTCCTGCTCGTCTGCGGCCTCGTCTACGGTGTCATGGCCGTTCGCTACTACACCTCATCGCCCAACATCGCACGCAACTATTCCAAGGAACTCGCCGCCCGCACCGCCGCTCCGGAAGAACAGCGTGCCTATCCCGTCTACCGCACGTTCTACATCAACCAGCAAAAGGCCAAAATCGTCGAGAATTTCCCCGACCTCGTCAACGTGACCCCGGAAGTCATGCCCGGCGAAGCAGCCTGGGCCGATGCAGTGAAATACAGCAAACAGTTCGCCGCCGACCTCGAAATGGTCCGACGCGCCAGCGCGTTCCCAACCCTTGGTGCTCCCGTCACCAACGCTGACGATCCGGTTGTCTTCAAGGAAGTCACGCTCGTTGCAGACCCCAGGAGCCAGCGCGCTGAAGGTGATGAGAATCCCGAACTCATGGGAGTACTTCTTCCCTATCTCGGCTGGTCACGCATGATCGCTCGTTCACTCGTGGTCGATGCGCGTGTCGCACTTGCGGAAAAAGATGTCAATCGTTGTCACCAGAATCTCCTCGCTCTCTTTGGCGTCGCTCATCAACTCGGGGCCGAACCATTCCTCATTGGCCGCCTGGTTCACGTCGCCGTTGTCGCTCTGACGACTCAGGAAATTCGGCGGATTCTGACCGAGGCCCCCGAGACCTTCTCCGAAGCACAAATGATCGACCTGGCTCACGCTCTCTCTGCCGCGACCGATGGCACGCTGAAGCCCAACATTGATTCAGAACGGCTCTGGATGGAAGACTGGCTGCAACGTGCATTCACCGATGATGGCAACGGCGATGGCCGCCTCACGCCCGAAGGCTTCAATACACTGAACGCGATCAGTGGAGGCAGCTCAAGCACCCAGAAAGACATAGACGACTCTATTTTCTACAAAGTCGCATCACCCGTCATACCCACTGTGCTCGCTGGCCGCAAAGAACTTCGCGACACCTATGCGTTTCTTGCTGCCGCCGCCGAGCAAGACGCCGCGACCCCGCGCTGGCAACGCACCTCATACCGCGCAGAGACTGAAATTGAAAAGATCACCCAGTCAACGGTCACCAAAGCTCGGCTCATGCCAATCCTCGTCTTTGTCCCCTCCTTTACAAAAGCTACCGAAGCCTGCGAAACCGGCGTCATGAATCGCGATGCAACGCTCGCCGCCATCGCCCTCGAACTTCATCATCGCCGCACCGGCAAGTACCCCGCAACCCTTGCCGAACTCGTCCCCGCTGTCCTGCCCTCGCTTCCAATAGACATGTGGGATGGCAAGCCCCTCAAGTACCGCCTGGTAGATGGCAAGCCCGTGCTCTACACCGTCGGGTGCGACAAAATCGACAACAACGGCGCAGCGACGGATGACTGGTCAGTCCTCCAGGGCCGCAAAGACACCCTGCGCGACTACAGCAAAGATAAAGACTGGCTCTTCATGCCCCAGATCCGGAAAGCCCCAACCAACCTCCCCGTCAAGCCTCCGGCACCGTCAACGCCCACTGCGCCGACCACGCCAGAGCCCACCGGCACACTCGTCTACCCAACCCCCGGCAAATCCTGATCAATCGGCATCACAATTCACAGTTACCCCCAAACCCGCACCTGCGGGTTTTTATACTTTTGAACCCGGGACCGCGTCAAACTTGTACACTCTCTGATCTCACGAGCCCTTCCCGCCTGTCAATGCATGCAAGTTTCACTTCATGAACGAATCAGCCCGGCAAATCTCAGACTCCAATGTTGGAGCAAACAGCGCTTCGAACCTGCAACCGCCGCACGTTCGGAGCATCGGTCGTCGCGTACGTCGCGGCCTCGGTTTCCTTGTGCTATTCCTTCTAGTCGGCTATGGCGTGCTCAGTGCTCGCTACTACACAGTCCGGCCCACCCTGACGCGCAACTACACCAAAGAATTTGCCGACCGCGACACATCGCCGCCTTCGGAGCGAGCTTTTGAAACCTATCGAGCGTTCTACGTACTGCTCTACAAGCTCAACGTCTACGACAGTGAGAAGTTTCCACACCTCAGCAGAGTGTTCCCATATGCAGTCCCGGAAGAACCAGCGTGGGAAGAGGCAAAGCAGTATTGCATCAACTACGCATCAGAAATTGAAAGCCTGCGACGGGCCGCGGAACTGCCCACCATCGGCGCTGTGGTCACCGATGGTGATGATCCGGTCGTATTCGAACAGATCACCAGATCAAAAGACCCATCGGCGACACTGAATCCGGGCTCCAGCAATCCTGCGCTCAATAAACTCTTTTCAATCTCACACCTGAGCTGGTGCAGAGTCGCGAATCGGTCGCTCCTAATCGATGCACGCGTGGCCATCGACACCGGAGACACCGAGCGCTGCTGCCGAGACCTCCGCGCGATGCTCAACCTGTCCCGCCAGCTTGGTCTGGAACGCTTTTGCTACTCTGATTCTGTGCAATTCGACATACTCCGCAATGCCACCGAAGAGATTCGCCGGATTCTCACGGTGTATCCCGATGCCCTGAGTGAGTCACAGCTGACCGATCTCATGCTTAGCCTGCGCTGCGCAGCTGACGACCCGATGCACCCGGACTATGAATCCTCGAGCGCGTACATTGAGGACTGGCTGCAACGCGCCTATTCCAGCGATCCGCACGGCTATCTCACGCGTGAGGGCCTCGAATCTCTTCCGGATTTTGTCGCTGGTGTGTACAGCGATCGCAACCGTCCGCCGACATTCTTCCACACACTACTCGCGCCCATCGCTCCGGTATTCATCGCAAGCCGCAACCAGATGTCTGAAGCCGTCCATGAACTGCTCGTCGAAGCAAGAGAGCAGGAACGCGTGCCGCGCTGGGAGCGAACGGTCGATCTCGAGCCTACGAAGCTCGATACATACCTCTATCATGCGACGCTCTGGACCCAATGCGATCACCACAGCTCTTGGTCGTTTTTCCGCTGGTCCATCAAGGCCTGTGAAGATGCAACGCTTGATCGGGATGCCACCCTCACCGCACTCGCACTAGAGATATTCCGCCGCCGCAGCGGCCACTATCCCACAACTCTCGACGCCCTTGTCCCCACATTGCTGCCCGCACTCCCCATTGACCTCTGGGACGGCAAGCCGCTGAAGTACAGGATCGAGGACCACAGGCCCTTGCTCTACACCATTGGCAGCGACCTGATCGATAATGGCGGCGTCCGCTCTACCGAACGCTCTCTTCTCAGTGGATTCGCCAAACGCCTGAGTCCCAAGGAATTCAACAAGGACTGGGTCTTTATGCCCCACGCTCGCTGGGAGCGCGACGATGTGTACGCGCGGATCCCAGGCCGAGCCGCGCCAACGCCATCATCGCAGCAAAATATCGGGTTCCCCCGCTGAATTGACTGCCAACATTCGCATCCTGGAACGCCTATTCATCCGATGCGTATACACCTAAACTCAATTCTCGCATGACCAACTATTCCGCCAACTCTCTGGCCCGCCTTCTCGCAGCTTCCTGGATCACTCTTCTCTGCGCCAGCAGCGCCCTTGGTGCCCCACCCCTCACCGAAAAACAACGCCGCGAAAAATACGCGGTTCTTGCCCGCGAAAACGAAGAGCAATTCCGCAAAGGCTCCCAGGAGGGCGCCGAAGCCCTCTTCCGCGCCCAGCTCGAAATCTGGCCCGAAGACCCAATCGCAAGCTACAACCTCGCATGCTCACTGGGTGCCCAGCGCCGCGATCCCTCCATCTGCATCGAAGCGCTCGTCGCCGCCATCAACAATGGCTACGACGACATTCGCCGCATGAAGCGCGACCCCTACCTCGCCGCCACGGTGCCCGCCCCCGAAATTCAAGCCATCTTTAAAGACTGGACAGCAGTCCTCGAGGCCAATCTCGCCCGCACCATCACCCGCTATCAGAAATACGTCCCCAAAGCTCAACCCATCCGCGATGAAGATCTGAAAATCGCCTACATCTCAACCTTCGATGCCAACTCCGTCAATGTCAGCAAGACCGAACTCGCGGCCATCGCACGCTGGGCCACCACCAACATCTTCCCCAATCTCAGCAAGCCTTCTGAACTCGCGCTCGACCCCTGGGTTTTGCTCATTCTTCCCAATAAACAGAACTTCAACCAGTGGCTCACTGAAACTTATGGCCCGCCCGCGCCCGGCAGTATCGCCACCATCGGCGGCGAATACAACCACGAACAAAAACGCCTCGTCGCTCAAGACCTTGGCTCAACCCTCCGCCATGAATTCATGCACACCCTCCACTGGCGCGACATGACTCGCCGCGGCCAGACCTACCCGCTCTGGCTCCAGGAAGGAATGTGCTGCCTCGCCGAGGACTACGACCTCACTGGCGATCTCGCGACCGGAACAATCACTCCCGCACATTCCTGGCGCACCAACGCCGTCATCCGCCTCGAACGCAACAAAAAAGCTCTCACGATCCGCCAGCTTTCAACGATGACCGATCAGGAATTCTCTTCCAACCGTCCCCTGGCAACCTATGCCCAGGCCCGCACATTCTTCATGTACCTCAACTCCAAAAATAAACTCAAAGGCTGGTATCAGGCTTATTGCGAGCACTACGGAGAAGACACCTCCGCGTTCACCGCCCTCCGCCTTGCCCTGCAACTGAGCGAACCCGAAGCTGAGCAAGATTATAAAAAATATATTCGCTCACTCAATGAAATCAACGAAAACGTTCCGGATGGCGGCGCATCCATGGGCGTCGAAGTGTCCGCAGGTAACGGCGAGGGTCCAGTTATCTCTTTTGCGTACGGCCACCCACTCTTCAAGTCCGGCGACGTCCTGCTCACCTTCAACCATCGCCCCGTCCGCGAAATCCCAGAACTCGTCCGTCTGCTCTCGCAGTGCCAGCCCGGCGACCAGACCGCATTCACCCTGCGCCGCGGCAAAAAAATAATTGACCTCTCCCTCCCGCTCGTGGCCAAGTAAGCTGCTAATGCCCTGGCCCATCTTCGCCCCGCAGTCGCGCAGGCCCGTATCCATCATCTGACACTACCTCAATCCGCCTTGCATCGTGTGACGAATCCGCTTTCCCATTCTTTTTTCCATTCTCAAAATCAACAGGCTCAGGGAAAAACCGATTCTCTACGTAATCAAGAATGACCAGCGTAAACAGCGTGGCCCCGCCCAGTATCATCGCCAGCCGATACGCCCCCATCCCGCACGCTGCACCAAGGGCGGCAACCACCCATACCGCCGCCGCAGTAGTCAAGCCTCGGACCGCCCGCTTGTTCTGAATCACCGCGCCCGCGCCCAGAAATCCGATCCCGCCCATCAACCCTTGAATCGCGCGACTGATCTCCGCTTGCCCAGGCAAAGGTGTCCCCGCGGGCCAACTCTTGATCACGGTTTCATTGACCGTCGCAACCGCTTCAAGTGTCAAAAGAATAAAGCCGCAGCTTCCAAGCGAAATCAAAATCATCGTGCGAAAACCCGCTGGCCGGTTTTTCCGCTCGCGCTCGATACCCACCAGAGCGCCACACAGCAACGCGCCGGCAACCCGCACAAAAATCTCACCATCTGACATATGAACCATTCGGCGAGTATGACCCAAACTCTCCAGATTGTCAAGCCGTGTTGCGCCCCAGAACCCGTTTCCTGTGCTTTAAGGCGGCTTTCCTGTAAACTCCTGAAGTTTTTGCTTGTGAAATTGATGTGCTTGCGTTACTCTGATTCCCATCCGTCTGTGTCAAAGCGTGTAGTCGCGTGGCTCCCCTTTGCAGGTTGGATTTCTCGCTTCGAAAATAAGCAGGAGTGTTTCCGTGCGTAATCAAATTATCCTCACCGTCGCCCTTCTTGCGGCCTGCGCCGGCCTTGCCAACGCGCAGGTAAAGGCCCAACTCGTCATCGCCCAGGGAATGCCGCTCCCGGGCGGTATCTCCGGTTCAACCTGCGGCGCCCTGAACGACCCATATGTGAACAGCCTCGGCAAAGTCGGTTTCACCGGAGCCGCCATCGGTGGCGGCGGAAATTTTGTCTGGTACGACACCGGCGTCGTCTGGCTGAACTCCAGTGCCACCACCCACACTCTCACTGGCACCGAAGGAACCATGGGCGTCTCTGACGCAGGAGGCTTTATCTACAGCCCCACCGCCGCAGCACCTGCAGGCGATAGCGTCTGGACCCAGGCTGGCATGCTCCTCACAGAAGATGACTCTCTCAATTCGATTCTTCCGGGCAAGTTCTCCTCGTACAACTCGCGCCCCCGCATGACAGATTCAGGCGCAGCGATCTGGCCCGCCGGCTTCCGCGATGCGATCGGTGGCACGACCACCAACCGCGGCTTCCTCCGCGCGAATGATCCCAGCGCACCAGTCTTCCAACTTCTCATTCTCGGCGGCCAGGTCTACGGCGGTCTCACAATCACCACCGCCGCTACCAACTTCGCATACGACGTCTCCGGGAACGGCAACCACCGCGTTCACAACCTCACCGCTACCGGCGCAACGACCGCCGACAGCTTCATGTACCACTCATCCACCGATCGCGTCATTGCGCGCGAGGGGTCCCAGACTCCGGCTCTTGTGACAGAGCTCTATACAACTTTCCGTATTCCCGGAGTCAATAACTCCGGCAACTGGGTCATTGCCGCCGACACCAACAGCGCCACGACCAGCGACGAAATCATCGTCTTCAACAACACCATTATCATGCGTGAAGGCATGTCAATCGGCGGGTCAACAATGATGGGAGCTGTCGATGCCATCAGCATCAATAACCGCAATCGCGTCGCATTCATTTGCGCTGGCGGCACCGGAAGCCCCAGTTCACTCGTCGCCGGTCCCGCAGCCAGCTTCATCGGCGACGCACATGTGCTTCTCTCGGTTGGAAGCCAGATCGATGTAGATAACGACAATGTCTGCGATTATGCAATCACAGACTTCGAAGCAAGCAACACCATCGCTCCCGGGCTCGACCTGGGCGATGACGGAATGGTCTACGTCCAGGTCTCCATGACCCCCTGCGCCGGCGGCACAGCCGTCGAAGCCATCATCGGCGTCCGCGATGTCTGCCTCGCTGACTTCAACAGCGATGGTGTCGTTGACTTCTTCGACTACCTGGACTTCGTCGATGCATTCTCCGCAAACCTCGCTTCTGCCGATTTCAACCTCGACGGCGTCATCGACTTCTTTGATTACCTCGACTTTGTCGATGCTTTCAGCTCACCCTGCTGATCCGCAAAACATTCGAATTCTCATGGGAGACTTATTTCCACTGCGGCTAAGCCCATCTCCGGCTTCGCCGCGGCTTTTCCATGCACGAATACGATCAAATCACAGTCTTAAATTCTCGTCGCGTGTGACAAAATTACCTTGATTTACACAAGCAATTGAATTAATCTCTCATTCCTGTCACCAATAGCCGCCCAATAATCACGTGATTCTGGCGGATACCTTCGACAGCATTGGACAGCAATCGTGCGAATCGATGCAATTACTGTTTCTGTCATCTCAATGGTCATGAGCGCAGACATTGCCATGGCCGTCGTTCCAGTACGCTTGATCATCGCTGAGGGGCAGGCGCTTCCCGGTACGAACGGTCGTATTTGTGTGAGAGTGAATGCCCCCTTTACGAATGGTCTCGGGGAAATTGGCTTTACGGGCAGTTCAGACGCTGGCGATTTCGTGTGGATTAACAATGGTGTTGCTTGGTACAGCCCAACTTCAGGTACCCCGCGTTTTGTGGGTATCGAGAGCTCAATGGGGTCCTCCAATTCCGGCCATTTCGTCTACGGCCCCATGACCACGCAGGGTCGCTCGATCTGGACTGACTCCGGAAATCTTCTCTCCGACCAAAGTCCAATTCCTCACATGCCCGGCAAATTCTCCGGCGGTAATTTCTATCCGAGAATGACTGATGTTGGCTCGGTCATATGGGGAGTGACTATTTGCAATTCCCGGACTGGCCCCATCACCAATCACGGCTACTTTCGAGTGGCAAACCCGTCCGCCCCCGTTTTTGAAACGCTTATTCTCGGCGGAAACGTCTACGGCGGCTTGACGACCGCCCCACTTGCCAACCCCACTTCCACATTCGATATTTCCTCAAATGGCGAGCATCGGATTCACAAACTCAGTACCACGGAATCCACGCTTGTTGGCGAGTTCATGTATTTGTCCAGTAGCGATTCCATAGTCGCCAGGCAAGGTTTCGCAATTGTTGGTTCAACGGGCGAGATCTGGATGACCTTTCGAACAACTGGCATTAATAATGCTGGCAACTGGGTGATCGCTGGCGACACCAATATTTCTACGATCAATGACGAAATTGTGGTTTACAAAAATACAGTGATCGCGAGAGAGAATCAGACATTTGGCGCTCATCGACTAGGAGGGACTGTCGGCGCTCTCAGCATCAACAATCGCAATCGAATCGGATTTGTCTTCGGAAGTAGTGGTCCGTCCATCGGCTCAGTCATGCTCGTAGCAGGGCCGGCAACAAACTTCAGAACGCGTGCCCGTGAGCTACTGTTCAACGGTAGCGAACTTGACGTAAACAACGATGGACTTTGTGATTACGTCATTGGCGCTTTCGAGGCAAGCTACCCCGGCTCTAGTCTTGACATTGGCGATGATGGAATGATCTATGTTCAGGTGAGTATGGCACCCTGCATCGGCGGACCCGCCGTACGTGCTATCATTGGCGTTCGCGACATTTGCCTCGCTGACTTCAACTCCGACTACCAGGTCAACTTTCTCGATCTTCACGACTTCGTCGACGCATTCAGCGCTAACATCCCCGCCGCAGACTTCAACCTCGATGGCAACCTCGATTTTTTCGACTATCTTGACTACGCCGATGCCTACAGCAGCGGATGCTGAAACTAACTTCAGACCGCTCGACAGGTTTTGGGTGCGCGTCGGAAGACGCGCGGCTTTCACCTACGCAACAACCTACGCTCCCCAATCGCCCACGAATTCAAAATCTCCGCACCCTTTGAGCCCATGGGCGATCAGCCTACTGCGATCGCCAAGCTGACCGCCGGCATCAAAGCGGGCAACGCCGCCACTGTTCTGCTGGGCGCTACCGGCACCGGCAAAACTTTCACGATGGCAAACGTCATCAGGAATCTGGGGCGACCAGTCCTGATTGTCAGCCATAACAAGACACTCGCCGCCCAGCTCTATGAAGAGCTCAAAGAATTCTTCCCGACCAACAGCGTCAACTACTTCGTCTCTTTTTACGACTATTACCAGCCCGAAGCGTACATCCCGCAGCGGGATATCTATATCGAAAAAGATTCCAGCCGGAATGATGAGTTGGACCTGTTGCGACTTGCGGCTACCAGCAGCATTCTTTCGCGCCGCGACACCATCGTCGTTGCCTCAGTCTCTTGCATCTTTGGTCTGGGTTCGCCCGAGGCCTACGGCAATCGAGTTCTCACCATTACCAAAGGATCGCGGATCAATCGGCGTGAGTTTCTGCTTGCGCTTACTGCGATGCAGTACAACCGCGCGGAAGTCGATTTCAAACGCGGCACGTTCCGCATCCGCGGCGACGCGATCGAGATATACCCAGCCTATGAACGCTTCGCCGTCCGCATCGAGCTCTTCGGCGATGACATCGAACGCCTCGAACTTATTTCGCCCCTCACCGGCGAACTGCTTGCCGATGAGAAACAGTTCTTTCTTTTCCCTGCTGTCCACTACGTGATGCCGGAGACCGAACTCAAATCCATTACTGAGCAGATCCGCAAAGACCTTGATGCCCGGGTCATTCAACTGCGCTCTGAAGGCAAACTTCTTGAGGCTCAGCGACTTTTGGCTCGCACCAAGTACGACCTTGAGATGATCGATGAGGTTGGGTATTGCAACGGGGTCGAGAACTATTCCCGCTACTTTGATGGGCGCATGCCGGGAGAGCGGCCGTACACACTCCTTGACTATTTTGACTTTGCCCCGCCGGTCGGCGCGACCATTCCGCCGCTTACTGATCCGGCACGGTTTGTCGATGGGTCACTCGGCTATCGCACCGCCGGGCTTGAATCTCCCACTTCGTCGAAGATGGCCCGCCCCAACTTTCGCGACTGGCTGCTCATCATCGATGAGTCCCACGTCACGCTGCCGCAGATCCGCGCCATGTACTTTGGAGATCGCAGTCGCAAGACAGTCCTTGTCGAACACGGCTTCCGCCTCCCCGCCGCGATGGACAATCGGCCGCTGCGGTTCGAAGAATTTGAGTCGATGGTGCCGCAGATCATGTTTGTTTCTGCAACTCCTGGACCCTACGAACTTGAGCGAACTGGCGGCGAAGTTGCCGAACAGATCATCCGCCCCACCGGCCTGCTTGATCCGGTCATCGAAGTCAAACCAGCGAAGGGTCAGGTCGAGGATCTTGTGGCCCAATGCGAACTTCGCGCTGCAAAGAACGAACGCGTCATTGTTACTGCTCTTACCAAACGCCTGTGCGAAGACCTTACCAATTATCTCGACAAACGCGGCTTGAAAGTCCGCTACCTCCACTCCGAAATCGAAACGCTTGAACGCGTCACGATTCTCACCGATTTCCGCTCTGGTGATTTTGATGTCCTGGTTGGCGTCAATCTTCTTCGCGAAGGGTTGGACCTTCCCGAAGTTTCTTTTGTTGCCATCCTCGATGCCGACAAAGAGGGTTTTTTGCGGTCCCCCACTTCGCTGATTCAGCAGATGGGTCGCGCTGCTCGCAATTCCAGCGGCAAGGTAATCATGTATGCTGACACCATGACTCCTGCCATGCAGGCCGCGATCGAAGAAACCGAACGGCGGCGTGTGAAACAGCTTGCATACAACGCTGCAAACAACATCACACCGACGACGATCGCAAAGTCCATCCGCCGCGGCATGGAAACCGAACTCAAAGCTCGGCGCACCGCACGCGAAACTTTTGGTGTTAAAGAAGAGGAGTTTGATGCCAACGAGCTTTTGCAATCTCTCGAAGTTGAAATGCTGGACTCTGCCAGCAAGCTCGAATTTGAGAAGGCTGCGGGTATTCGCGATTCACTTCGGAAACTCAAAAAACTCAAAGATGATGGGGAACGCACCGGATTGCCGATCTCGAAAGTGAAGAAATCCGACATCGGGGCTGCGCCTGGAAAATCTAAGTCCAGTTCAGCTCCATCGAAACCTGGCGCACCCGGCACTAAAGCAGGCAAACGTGCCAAGAAGAAGTACAAGGGACCAGAATGAACCCAACCGCCAACAAACCCGATCGTCCCGATCCCAACAGCTGGAAAACCGGCTTTGGCCGCCGCTTGGGGATTTTCCTTATTGGTGTTGTGATCGGCCTCTTGCTTTTGACGATGTTCCGGATGGCGAAGAACGCTGCGGGAACGCCGTGAACTGGGGGCCTCCCATGTTTTGCCTGAATTCCCGTACCCGACGGGCCTGCGACTTTGTGTTTTGAAATCGCTATAATTTGAAGTCATGGAAACTCTCCCTCGAAACAGTCCCTGGTATCCCTTTGTCTCTGTTGACACTGAGAAGTTAGGTGGCGAGCCAGTGTTCCGCGGCACCCGCGTACCGGTCAGAGCACTCTTTGATTATCTCAAGGATGGATTCGACCTTCCGACTTTTCTGGATCACTTCCGCGGCGTAACTCGCGAGCAAGCTGAAGCCGTCCTTGAACTCTCCGCTGGCGGTGTCGCCCACGAGCTGCGTGTGGCGTGAAGATTCTTCTTGATTATTGTGTTCCAAGACCTTTTATGGCTGAGTTGATCGGTCACGATGTTCGCACTACACAAGAGATGGGCTGGCAGGACGAATCCAATGGCAAACTTTTGGGACTCGCAGCGAAAGAGTTCGGCGTTTTTCTAACTGTCGACAAGAACTTGGCTCGGCAGCAGAATACTGGCGAATTGCCATTGACTGTCGTTGTTTTGCGGTCTCGTTCGAATTCAATCAATTCGCTCGCCCGACATGTCCCATTTCTGTTAAGCCTGTTGAATCAGGATTTGCAGTGCCGTGTGTACACCCTTGAAGATCCTTCAGATACCTAAGCCAAGGCTTTCACTCCGGTCCCGGCACGGTGTAGTAGATTCGCACGTATCTCACCCAGGATGACGACACCCAATCGTTGCACGAAACGCGGACTGAGTAAGCGTAGAGATTGTGATCGATCGGGCCATTAAGTACTGTGACGGTGCCGTTCACAAACTCAGTCACCTGGTTTATTGTGTTGGCGGTCACAATGGGATCCATCTGAGAATTTGAAATCGTGCGGCGAGATATTTCCAATCTGGTTGGATTAGAGTTGTTCTGGCCCTGGCCATAGAACTGGACCGCAGTGATGAGTGCGCCCTGAGGAAGATGAAGCGGCGCGACGATTTCGCCGAAAGCGACTGAACTGTCTAACTGAGCAAGGAAACTGGGACCTTGACCGAAGCTCCCTGGATTGGAAGTCTGGACAGGGCGAAAGTCTTCGGCGGCGATATTGAGAAGTCTGCTTGCTGGAGACAGATACTGAAAGTTGGGACCCGTGAAAGTGGCGGCACGCACCGTGCCTGCAACCTGCAATGTTTCGCTGCCGCTTGGACTTGCCCCAACTCCAACTTTGCCGAGATTGTTGACAAATAGACTTGCCACCTGATTTGTCAATATCCAAGTTCCGTTGGAACCATCGAGATAGGAGTATGCCCGGACTGTTCCGTTGGTTGAGTAGCCGTAGAACGGCAGGCCGGTACCGGACGCGGTGTCGATGTACATCCCGCCAAAGTCCCCGGGTGCCGTGGGTGTACGAACCGTGAAGAAATCTGCGCCGGTGATTGGTGTGGTTCGATTGATGTAGACCGACTGCACCTGTGAGGCATCGTTGGTCAGTGTTCCATCGCCCTGATCGATCCACCGTTCGTTGAGGGACCGACTTGCGTATGGAGCAGCGGCAATTTTCTGGCGTGGTGCCAGAGTTGTATAGCTTCCGATTCCGGCGGGTCGAATTGCCAGTTCGAGCCAGCGGTCTGGTCCTGTGAAAACGCCGTTGCCTGGCGTGACTGTCGCGGTGAATACTCCATCGACTGGGCTGAGGCTGAACGCCGTTGTCACGCCACCGACTTGCTGGCCGCCGCTTAGAGCGTTGAACACACGAAACTGCACATCGTGCGGCGTGGTTGCCGGATCGCCGCCGGAAGAGAGCTTGCCCTGGTATGTGAACGACTGCGCCTGTGCCGCGGAGGACAGGAGGCAGAGGCACACGGCGAATAGTGATGCAAACAAGGAATAACGCATGAACAGGGCTCCTGAACAAAGCTTGATTGGACTCGCTAAGTTAGCATGAGTGTCAAGTGGGTTTATTAGTTATCGAACAGATTTGGATTGGAAGTTAGGCTCGCAACTGCCAGCGAAGCAACGCACTAGGGTGGGGAGTGATTGGGGATGCAAGCATGCTGCGCCAGGTGGTCAAGTATTAGAGCCTTGAATCAGGCGATGGCGTCGAATAGCTCACAGGCTTTTCGATATTGTGGTGTGCCCGTTGCGATTCTTCAGAAGTTTTCCTTTCGCGCACGATATGGTCGCGTTCTTTCAGTTCGAGCTTGCGCAGGGCGAGCTGGTACTTTTGTTCTGCTTGCTCTGACTTTTCTTTTTCGCGCTGGCGGCGTTGGCCGTCGCGGTCTTTTTTGCGTTGATTGCGGGCGATAGCTTCTTGTTCCTTTTGAGCCTGGCGTTCTTTGCGTTGAAGTTCTCTCGCTTCGCGGCGGGCTTGCGCAGCTTCTTCGCGCTGCTGGCGAACGTGGCGGGAGTTGGTACGCTCCATGATGGCGTGGAGGCGGATGATTTGCGCGTTGGTTTTGACCCAGGCTTCCTCGGAGAGAGTTGGCAGTGTGGTTGTGAGGCGCTCGAGCGTGACAGTTTGCATGATGGTGGCGTAGTTTTCGAGCATGGTTTTGATGCGCGGGTCGGCGGGTGACCATTCGCGCATGGCAGCGCGCAGTTTGGCCTGGTAGTCGGCGAACTCATCCTGGACTGGAGTTATGGGAGGCACTGGAGAGTCCTGGGTGGTTCGCTCGGTGGTTAAGCCGGTGAATGCGCTGGGTAGATCTGGTGGGAGAGGAGGGAGATCGATGAAGATTTGATCGGGGGTGATGGCGGCGAGGGCGGGGTCGGGGGCGAGGGATTGGATGAGGGTTTCTCGGGCGGCGGCGAGGAGGGGGCAAGAAGGGGCTGAGGGCGCGGAAGAGAGAAGTGACGAAGGTGCGGAGTGACGGAGTGACGAAGTGGAAGGCGAAGGAAAGGAAGGCAAGTTGAGAGGTGAGAGTTCAGAGTTGAGAGAAGGAATGACCGCCGCACCAGAATCGGATAGGCCTGATAGGACTGATGGGACCAATGACTGAGGAAGTGCTGAGTTCTGGGTGCTGAGTGCTGTGGCAGTGCCGGCGGCGTGGGTGAGCTGGGCCGGAGTGCAAGATGCGGCAACTGGGTTGTCAGCGGCGTTCTTGATGGCAGCGATGGCGAGACGGCGTTTGGATGACTTGGACATGGCGAGGCTCCTGAGTAGGACCCTGAGAGGGTCGGGGGAAGTGCGATGCGACGCGCAGTCACGTCCCCTACAGAGGGAGGAGCGGGACAAAACGAGGGGCGCTTTTTGTCCGGTAGGGACGACCTGTCTAGTGAAAAACGTTGATGGGAGCGCAGGAGGGGCGAAAAAATTATTTTCAGAAAACGAAATTTTCTTCGTGTTAGGGGGCGCGCATCGCGGGCGCAAAGCTTCCGGTACACCCAGTGTTTTCCCCAGTTTTGGGCTGGAAAAACATTACACATTTAGAAGGTAATGTTGTGTGTTTGGAGGCGGTTATCGGGCATGATGCGGGTTGGTACCGGACAAAATGGGGGCGCGTTTTGTCCGATACGTCCTGGGCGGAGCGCTGAGTGCTGCGCCATGAGGCCGTATGAAAGGAAGAAATGCAGTGTAGGAGGAAGGAAGACCTTCCTCCTGCAACCTCCATCCTGGAAACACTTGATTTCAGTAGCTTCGCTACTTTTTTCTTTGGAATCGCTGCACTTGCGAAGAGGTACGAGGTGAGACGATTCCTACCACGCCCTGAAGGACGGGTCTAAGAGGGGGAAAGCACGTTGAAACGTGCTCCGAAGAACTGCTCTATCGCCCATCCCGTTGGGATGAAAGGTGTTGTAGAATTAAAAATGTTTCGAGATGTATCTATTGAGTTTTAAGGCGGTTGGCACCCCACTTTCCCCGAGTGGGATACGCGCTTGAGTTGGCGGTAGTGGTTGCATCGGGTGTCGAGCGAGGATGCGCGGAGGTTTGGACAACTACCTCGAGCGACGCCGCGACAGAACGAGGAACGAGGAGAGTCCGAGGGCGAGGGTTCCGGGGTGCGGGACTATTGTGAAAGCCCACCCGGTTGAAACACCATTGAGAGTGCCAGCTCCCACGATTGTGCGTCCATCGGCGCTTACGCCGTAAGCACGATACAGATCCCAGCCGGCGAGATTGATACCAAGAGTTGGAAGATAGGAGTTGAGGTCAACCATTCCTACCGATGGGAAATATGCCATCGCGTGATTGGCGCCTCCAGCAATTCCGACGAGGCCGACCAAAACGGACCCATCGTCACTGACGTCCTCAAACACGGAAAAGTCCCAGCTGAGAAGCGTGCCATAGTTCTGCATACCCGTTTCGCGCGTCCAGCGAAACGCGCGATAGTCGGAGGCGGACCGTCCGCTGTATCCAACAATGACTAGTCCGTTTGCTGATATCGAGGTTGCAGTGCTACTAAGAAAACTGGAGCCCAAGGTGCCCAGATCTTCCATCCCGCCTGCTTCTGTCCATCTGAAAGCACGGTCGCCAGAGGCCGCAAGAGAATATCCGACTACCACGCTGCCATCAAAATTCGTTGACCTCGCATAAGAACTACTGCCCAGAGTGCCCAGGTCCTGCAGCGTTCCATTGAACACCTGGCGAAATGCCCTGGCGCCAGCAGGACCGCCCATACCACCGACAATGGTTGAGCCATCTCCACTTACACCATAGCCAAATCCATAGGTTCGATCAGGCGGAAGTGAAATCGGTGTGGCCGCTCCACTGGAATCCCAACGCACAGGTAACGGCAATGACGTAGTCGACATATGCCCCGCCACGACTGACCCATCGTCACTCACTCCGTAGACATATGGGAATCTTCCACCCGGCAACAAACCCAGTTCCTGTGGCACGCCATCAACCCATCGCACCGGAGCGTAGTTACCGTTGACCAACGACAAACCGACGATCACCCTTCCATCCGCACTGGTCGCTTGCGCGGAACTGTTGGTCCCACCCGGAAGTGGAGGCAGCGCTCGAAACACATACTGCGCGTGGACGAGCGAGGTGGTCGGCGCGAGTGTTGCGGCAATAACGCTCAATCTCAATAGGTTCAACGCGACATTCATGGTTGTCTCCACTGGGCAATTCACAGCATCGATAGTCAACTCGCGTCGGATACCGGGTGATCGGACCACTTGAAGTATGCGACATGAATTGAAACTCGCCAGTGAATATTTCCGTGAGCGAGCATAATTCAACACAAACTGGTAGAGATTGCGACGAATCTTGCCGCAATGGCCTGCCGGTCTGCCAGAGACGGGTAAGGCGACACGATGCCCGCACGGCAATCGGAAAAAGGCGAGTCGCTTTGCAGCGGCCCGGCTTTTGATGTGTCATCACTTCTGATGTGCCTCCTTTCGGTTGCGATGCAGCTTCCACGGCAGGGGTACCGAAATCAACCGCGTCTGCGGCGAAGGACTGCCAAGCCGCCGAGTCCGAGTAATGCGACCGAACCCGGTGTCGGAATTGTGTCGACGATTTCGATGATCCGCATTTCATCCATGCCGCTGGATGCATTGGCTTCCCACGAAAGTTTCCAGATGCCTGCGGACGGCGTACTGATATCGAACCAGTCAGCCGATGCGAGGTCCCAGCCGCGATCGGACAAGCCCTGGCCGTAGGTGACACCGTTCATTCCGAAGCGAGCATCAGTTTGATCGATGTCGTTGTTGGGGTGGGTGATGATGTAGATTGGCGCGTTGAACTCGATCCAACCCGTCGTTGTTCTGCCGCCAAGTCCGGAGGTTGGATCAAAGTGGATGAGGTAGCTGTTCACGATTGAAGTGTTGACCCCGGGAATTCTTGTTGCTGTGGTGAGCGAACCGGGAGTCATGTAGGAGCCCTGACCGTGCGCGTGGTATGTCACCTGACGGTCGAGAAGAATCCGGTATTGCTCCAAGTAGGCGTGAGCGCGAGTGTTGTCCTCGGTATGGTTGAGCTGCAGGTTGTAATTTCCCGGGGGACTGGTTTCGACGCCGGCGAAGAGTTGGCCGCCGTAGTTCACCACGTTGGCTTGCGCGGCCGCCCCGGCGAGCAGGACGGCGCCGAGCGTGAGAGATTGGACGACTCCCTTTCTCGCGTGGTTGAGGGTTGATGATCCGGCAGAGGTGACAGTGTTCAGAAGGCGTTTCATATGAGGCACTCCAGTGAGCAGGCCTTGGCAACACGCCGCGGACTGGTCTATTGGCAGTGCGTGGGGCGAAGGGTGAATCTGCCACCACAATGCAAGATTTTCTGGCAATATGTCCCTTGAACGGGTGGCTTCAGCGGTACCCGATTCAGGGCGGTGCGTGACCCAAATACACAGATTTAAGAATCTCGCGACTCACCAGAGGTGCAGAGAAGGCCGATTTTCAGGGGTGCCGCAATCACGGCGAATACGGGGATTGAAGTTGAACTATTCTGCCCAACCTACTGAGCCACATTTCATAGTACAGGTGCGCCAGTTTATTCAGACAACTGCATCGCAAGTGAAAGCTACACCACCGCGCACTGTGTTGATCGTTGCGGCCATCTTTGTGTTTGGATGGTCGATTGCAGCGATCGCCGCGTTTGGCGCTGGCGGGCGGGTGCATGGCGAGGCACAGATACATATTCCGACGATTCTTGGAGTGGGAGGCGGCCTCCTGAGCACGCTAGTGGCAGTGGTTGTCTGGTCGCTTGCGCAAAGCCAAAGCGGCGCGACGACGCTTGCAGAAGAGATGACAGCGCAATTGCGATCGACGACAGAATTGCTTGAGAATTTCATCAAGCACACGCCCGCTGCGGTTGCGGTGCTTGACAAGAACCTGTGCTATCTTCAGGTGAGCGAGCGCTGGCTGAGTGATTACAACCTTGGCGACATCAACGTCATTGGCAAGTGCCACTACGATGTGTTCCCGGAAATTCCTGAGCGATGGAGAGCCATACATCAAAGAGCGCTGGGAGGCAGCACGGAGAAATGCGATGAGGATCCATTTGAGCGTGCTGACGGAACTACTGACTGGCTTGCCTGGGAGGTTCGGCCGTGGCGCGATCGCAATGGTGCGATTGGCGGGCTGATTTTCTTTACGCAGGTCATTACGCAACGCAAGAGAGTTGAAACCGAACTTATCTGCGCTCGTGTCGCCGCGGAGGCAGCGAGTCGATCAAAGAGTGAGTTCCTTGCCAATATGAGCCACGAGATACGCACGCCGCTGACAGCGATCATGGGCTATGCGGAGCTCTTGCGGGAAGATGGGATACTGGAACGTGCACCGCAGAGCCGGATCGAAGCGATTGACACGATCTGCAACGCCGGACAGCATCTCATGACGGTGATTAACGACATCCTTGATCTTTCAAAGATTCAGGCGGACAAGATGACTGTTGAACACATCGAAACCCCGGTGTTGCAACTTGTCACCGAGGCGCTTGGGTTTATGCGGCCGCGGGCATTGGAAAAGGACCTGGAAATCAGTGCAGTTTTGACCAGCCCGATTCCGGATCGCATCTATGGCGACCCCACTCGCCTGCGGCAGGTATTGCTGAATCTGATTGGCAACGCGGTCAAATTCACACAGACCGGCGGGGTGAAAATTGAAGTTGGAGTGAAAGAGCAGGACGGGAAGCAGGTTCTGGTGATTGATGTGATCGACACAGGTCCGGGCATGACGAAGGAACAGGCGGGCCGCCTGTTCTCGGCGTTCAATCAGGCTGATGAATCGGTGACTCGCGCGCATGGCGGCACGGGGCTTGGCCTGGTCATCTCGCAGCGACTTGCAGGCCTTATGGGAGGAAGCGTGACCCTGCAGAGAACTGCACCGGGGGTCGGATCGTGCTTCAGATTGACTTTGAATCTCGTTGCGGTTGAGGGCGCGAAAGTTGTACACGATCTGGAACTTGTGACAAGCGCCGAGCGAGAGAACCCCAGTGATGTCGTTCCCACGTTGAAGGGCCGGATCCTCCTGGCAGAAGATGGCCCTGACAATCAGCGGTTGATTTGTTTCCACTTGCGCAGAGCGGGGGCCGAGGTTGTGGTCGCGGAAAATGGGCAGGCGGCGCTTGAGTTGCTTGCCAGCAGCGCGATTGACAACAATCCGTTTGATCTCCTGCTGACAGATATTCAGATGCCGGAGATGGATGGTTACACGCTGACTCGCACGCTTCGTGCGCAGGGAAGCTCGCTTCCGATTATCGCACTTACAGCACACGCGATGTCGGAAGATCGCGCCAAGTGTCTGGATGTCGGATGCAATGACTATGCGACCAAGCCGATCGACAGGGTGCATCTGCTACGAGCGTGTGCCAAATGGCTGAACCGCACGGGAAGCAGTTCGGAGAAGCGAGCGGCATAGAAAGGCTGGGTTAGAGACGGGAAGCCGGGTTTCTGGCTCCGCGAAAGTCTCTTTTTAAGCGTTCTATATAGATAGGTTGACTGACGCCCGTGCAAGGGATTGGCTATACTTCCCCTCACATCGGCCAACCCTTGTGACGCCTCTTTTGTAGAGGCGCGGGGTTGTGTGTTAATCACTCTCACGCCCACAGTCTGGGCAGGCCCTTTGCATCAGGAGCACGACGCTCAAAGTGCATGGGGTATCGGTGTCGGTATCGCCTGTTGCGACAGGAAGGCACGAGCCTTTCTCCGCGGCCGATGAACGGGCGGTGCGGACATGCAGGGGTCGCACAGCGCACAATACATAACGCTGTCACCCCGGAAGGTATTTACATGATTGATGAAGCGTTGATGGCATCACTGGGTCTGAAAGACAACGACATTGACACCATGCTTGAGGCCGCCATGGGCGGACGCACGGGCGATGCCGGTCTTGAACACCTGCTTTCGCGGCAGGTTGATTCGCAGACCCCCGGCAAGATCATCAAGGGCAAGATTGTCGGCATGGCCGGCAACGAAGTCGTTGTTGAAGTTGGCCTCAAGAGCGAAGGTCTGATTCCGAAGGAAGAGTTCGAAGGCGGACCAGAGCCCAAGCCGGGCGATGAAATTGATGTTCTGTTCGAAGGCTACGAAGGCGAAGGCGGGCTGATCCAGCTCTCCAAGCGCAAGGCCGACCGCATGCTCAACTGGCAGCGGATTCTCGATACGACCAAGGAAGGCGATGTCGTTGAAGGAATGGTCACACGCAAAATCAAGGGCGGATTGCTCGTTGATATCGGCGTGCCCGTGTTCCTCCCCGCCTCACAGGTTGATATCCGTCGTCCGGGTGATGTTGGCGAATTCCTAGGCCGCAAGGTCCGCGCCAGCATCCTCAAGATCGACCTTGAGCGTAGAAACATCGTGATTTCGCGCCGCAAGCTGATTGAAGATGAGCGCGAGAATGCGAAGAAGCGCATCATGGACACGATCAAGGAAGGCGAGACCATTATCGGCGAAGTCAAGAACATCGCCGACTTTGGTGCGTTCATCGACCTCGGCGGCATCGATGGCCTCCTCCACATTACTGATATGTCCTGGGGCCGGATCAATCACCCCTCTGAACTCCTCAAGCTTGGTCAGAAGATCGAAGTCAAGGTTCTCAATATCGATCGCGAGAAAGAGAAGATTGCACTTGGTCTCAAGCAGAAGGAAACCAGCCCGTGGGAAGAGATCGAGCGCAAGTACCCCGTCAACTCGCGCGTCAAGGGCGCTGTTGTCAACATCATGACGTACGGCGCGTTCGTGCGGCTTGAGGATGGCATCGAAGGCCTCGTGCACATCTCTGAAATGTCCTGGACACGCAGGGTCAACCACCCCAACGAAGTCGTCAAGCAGGGCGATGAAGTTGAAGTCGTTGTTCTTGAGATTAACAAGGACAAGCAGGAAATCAGCCTCGGCATGAAGCAGATCGAGGTCAACCCCTGGGAACTCGTTTCCGAGAAGTATCCTCCCGGAACCATCATCGAAGGTCAGGTCCGCAACCTCGCCAACTACGGCGCGTTTGTCGAGATCGAGCCGGGCATCGATGGTCTGCTCCACATCAGCGACATCAGCTGGACCAAGAAGATCACTCACCCGCAGGAAGTGTACAAGAAGGGCGACAACGTCCGCTGCGTGGTGCTCGAAGTCGATCAGACCAAGCAGCGCATCAGCCTGGGTATCAAGCAGCTCACAGAGGATCCGTGGCTCAACGCCATCCCCGACAGCTACAAGCCCGGCATGGTTGTTCGCGGCAAGGTCACCAAGATCACCAACTTCGGTGTCTTCGTTGAACTTGAAGCCGACCTCGAAGGCCTGCTCCACATCTCTGAACTCGCCGACCACAAGGTCGAGACACCTCAGGACGTGGTCAAGGCTGATGAGGAAATCGATGTCAAGATCCTCCGCGTTGACAAGGCTGATCGCAAGATCGGTCTCTCGCTCAAGCGTGCACAATGGGGCGATACCACCGGCGCACCGGCCGATGAAGCAGCCACAGGCAGCCGCAAGGGCTCTGGATCGCCGACCCGCGGCGGTATGGATGACCACGGCGCGATGGGCACCGACAAGATCCGCTTCGGCAGTGAAGAATGAGCCGAATGATTTTGAACTGATTGGCCAGATAACCTGATTCAATCACGCGGGCCTGAGAGCAATCTCAGGCCCGCTTTCTTTTTGAGGTCCAGAAATTGCAATGATGGACGGATTTCGACATACTCTCTATTACCTATGCAGACCCGATTCGCCACACCGACCATCTGCGCGATTGCCATATTCAGCTTGTTCAGCGGCGGGTGCTGGTCGTATCGACCGACCACTCGCCCGGTTGCCGTTGCTCGCACCGAAGCGCCGGATGTCTCGACGTGGCCGACGCGTGATGTCGAGCCGCTGAAACCGATTTTGGAAAAGACGCCGCCGGAGGTGGTGTATTTTGGGCTGGTTGAAGGAGTGGATCGTGCAACACTGACGGCGGATGAGAAGAACATTTTAGATAATGCGCGGACAACGGTTCACTACAAGGGCATTCATGGGCTGAGTCTGCTGCGGATATTTGATTGGAAGCCCAAGCCGCGGGTGAGTGAGACGACGTCTCCAGATGAGCGATTCAGTGAATTATTTGGCCCAGGTTTTCCGGCCAACGCGCGCACGATTTCTTCACGCACGCTGAGTGCGGCGGATGACGCGAGGACACAGGAAGCGCGACTGGCAGTTCCCGCGCCGAAGGAACCACAGCTTCCGATCGCAGCGCCAGCGAGGCCGCCGAATGAGCAACGCGGGCACGGGCGCGTGAGCATGCGTGTGTTGCCAATTCCGTATGACCAGAATCTGCATCTGGAATCGGGCAAGCCGATTCGGATTCCGCCGATCAAGAAGCCCGGAGAGTACAAGGGACTGGTGCTGCACTTCCAGGCGATTTCGTATAACGAGTTTGAGCCGCGGGTGCTGGAGGAATTTGAGCGCCGCGGCTGGGCGGTGATTGATATCTCGACGGAATCGAGCACGCAGCCACCGATGTCGGATGAACAGATCGAGCAGTACAAGAAGTCGCTGGCAAGTGACTATGAGATTCTCGCGCAGATTTATGCGGACAAGGCGAAAGAGTTCACGCTGGAGAATGCGCCGTCGAGTTCCGACGAAGAGGCTGTCAGTGATTGGGTCAGAAAATTTAACACGTACGACAGCAAGCACCCGTTGTATCCGAAGTACGCGAAGCAGCGATCGGCAACGGGAAAACTGAGGGCGGGAAGTTTTCAGGCGTGCGAGGGCGCGGACCTGGACCTGGTTGCGCGTCAGATCGCATCGCGTGTAGATCAGGCGCTGGCGGGTAACGCGTATGCTGCGCAGACTTGTCTTGAGTACGCGCTGACACAGCGCCCGGATTTGCAGAATATTCCAGTGGTGATGATTGGCTTCAGTGCTGGAGCGTTGACGACCCCCACTGCCGCGGCGTTGCTGCGTGATCAGCTTGATGCGGTTGTTGTCATTGGCGGGGCAGCGAATTTGTTCATGGTGACGCAGAAGAGCGTGTTCACTGATGGCGGGATCAAGGTGCGCTGCGGGACGGAGAAAGTTCCGGCGGCGACGACCGAGGCGATCAGTGAGTTGTATCTCAAGCACACAAAGCTAGATCCATATTACACCGCGCCGATGATCGCACATTTGCCGATCCTCCAGGTTCACGCATCGAGCGATGACTGGGTTCCTGCCGCATATGGCGATATCTTGTTTGAGCGACTAGGGAAACCGGATCAATTGACAATTGGCGCGGGTCACGAGTTATTGTTTTATTTCCTGCCTGGAAAGGCTGACTTTATTGCAAACTGGGTGGAAAATGCGACGTCGCATCACGCAACACCGCCGCCAGTTGCACCAACTGAAACTGGGAATTAGTTCTGATGCAAACTCGACTTCAAATCGCTCAATCGGCGGCAGGCCGACTCGCCACCAGCACAGCGTTTTCCGCTGTTGTGGGCTTTGACGGATTCATTGACGAGATTATTTCAGTTGTAGATCAACGGTCGGACATGAGCGCCACAGGTTACTCGCGACTGAACACGATCGGGAAATTTGCAGCGCGTGCGGCGGCGGCGGCGGGCAAGAGCACGAACATGGAACTGGTGGTGAACGAGGAACGCTGGGGCGGCAATGGGCCGCTGATGGCGGGAGCACTTGGTTCGCTGGGCGCCAAGGTGACGTATATCGGGGCAGTGGGAAAGGTCGAGAAGCCGACTGAACTGCATCCGTTGTATGCGGAAATGGCATCGCGCTGCGAGAAGGTGATACCAGTTGCGCCGCCAGCGCTGACTCATGCGTTTGAGTTTGAAGATGGCAAGATCATGTTCGGCAAGACGGCGAATGTGCAGCGGGTGACGTGGGAGCAGATTGTCGCGACAGTTGGATTAGAGCAGATTCGGGCGATAGTTCGCAATTCGCGATTGATCGGGATTGTGAATTGGACCATGCTTGGCGGCGTGGAAGGCATCTGGGAAGGATTGTGCCGCGATGTGCTTTCGGTTGATCCGTCGCTTGCACACACGCTGCGAATCTTTATTGACTTGAGCGATCCGGCGAAGCGGACGGATGCCGATATTATGCGGTGTCTGCACACACTGCGAACACTCAATATGTTTGCTCCGGTGACGCTTGGGCTGAATCTGGCGGAAGCTGAGCGGGTTGCGGCCGTGCTGGAACTTCCGTGTTTTGGCGATTGTGCGGCGAAGATCAGCGTTGCAGTTCGACAGGCGGCGGCGATGATTCGGGAGGCCGCGAAACTTGATTGCGTGGTCATTCACCCCCGGCAAGGCGCGGGGGCGGCGACGGCTTCAGCGACTGGTTGGTTCGATGGTCCGTTCACTTCGCATCCGAAACTCTCAACCGGCGCGGGCGATCACTTCAACGGCGGTTTCGCGTTTGCGCAGACGCTGGGACTCTCACTGGATGAGTGCTTGGCGGTTGGATGTGCTGTCAGCGGTGTGTATGTTCGAGATGCCAAGTCGCCGACACGTTTGCGACTTTCGGAGTTTTTGCGAAATATTCCGGAGGCGGAGTAGACACAGATATTACGGATAATCTTGCCGCGTCGGCCGCATCATCACCTCATTCAAATGCACATGCCCCGGCTGCCCCACCACAAAAGCAATCGTTTTCGCCACATCCCGCGGCGACAGAACCGGCCCGATTTTGTCAAAAATCCCATCCACCCACTTGGGGTCATATCCCGCGACTTCCTGAAACTCGCTCTTCACAAACCCGGGCTCGATCAGCGTCACGCGAATGCCTTTTGGACCCAGTTCGCGCCGTGCTCCCTCAGCCAGTGAATGGACTGCGAACTTGGTGCTGCCGTACATGCTCGAAAACGGCGACAGATTGCGGCCGACGTTTGAACCTATGACGACGATGTCGCGGGGCTTGTCCATGAGAGCCGCCCCACTCCTGCCCTCGCTGGCGAGGGAGAGATACTTCGCCGCCGCGCGGAGCATTTTTGCTGCGCCGATGTAGTTGGTGCGGATGACTTCTTCCCACTGGGCCATGTCTGAATCGGTGACTGAACCCTTTAATCCGCGGCCAGCATTGATCACCACGCAGTCTGCCTCGCGTCCAAACTCGGCACGGGCGGTTTCAAACATACGCTCGAGCGTGGTGTCGTCGACGCAGTCCCCCGCCACGAACGCCGCATCTTCAGCTCCAAATTCCAGGCACAACGCGGCGAGTCGTTCTTCGCGACGGGCGTTGAGCACAACCTGCGCATCGAGGTTGATGAACTCTCGGGCGACGGCCTCCCCGATTCCGGCGGAGGCGCCTGTGATGATGGCGATTCGATTGGCGAGCGATCCGGGTTGGGTTGGCATGGGCAAGGATACACCAGCACAAAGTGTGGGAACTTCTGCATCTGGCCAGCGTCTCTCCTACTCTCAACCCCGTGTACCAAGCCCTCCTGACACGCCGCTATCTGACCAGCAAAGTGATGCCTCTCCTGGCATCGCTGGCGGTCATGTTGTGTACCACGATGGTGCTGGTGACGTGGTCGGTCATGGGCGGGTTTCTCAAGGTTTTGCTTGATTCCGGGCGCAAGCTTGTTGGCGATGTTCGTATTGAATGGTCCAATACCGGATTTGCGCATTACGACGAGCTGATCAAGCTGCTTGAATCAGATGATGGTTATGTCCTCGCCGCCGCGCCCGTCATTGAGAGCTTTGGGGTGCTTGGTTTGCCCGATGGCCGCACTGTGAACGTTGCGCTCAAGGGGATCGATCCGGTCTCCTTCAACAAAGTGACCAACTACTACGACTCGCTGTGGTGGAAGCCGATTACCACGCCGCTGCCCAAAGACACCGAACGAGAAGACCCGCGCTTGCCGCCGCTGAAGGTTGAACGTGGAAGCACTGAACTTCAAGCCCACGATGAACTCTGGTCGCGGATGTTTGACAACGGCAAGCAGCTTCGACGCTTCAGCGATGAAGCTGGTGCGTACAAGCCCGGTATCGTGATGGGGACCGAAGTCTCGGGCTACAACATCCGCGAGAAATCCGGCGTCTATAACTTTGGTGCAACGCGGTCGCGTCAATCCGATGGTTCGATGGTATTAAATCGTGTAATCCTGCCGCAGAATGGCAATGTGACACTTCACGTATTGCCGCTGGATTCCAAGGGTCGCGGCGTGGAAATGCAGTCCCGCATCTTCCCAGTTGCCAATGAATTCAAGACCGATGTCTACATCTTCGACAAGAACATGGTGCTTGTCCCCATCGGTGAGCTTCAAAAGATGCTGAAGATGGATAAGGCGCAGCGGCTGGACAACAAAGCTGGCGCGATCAAGATTGTGAAAGACCCTAAGACCGGCGAAGAGCGAATCGAACGGCCAACTGAATCGTCTCTGGTCGAAGAACCCGCCCGCGTCACCGGTGTTCTTGTACGTGCAATAGATGGCAAAACAGCCAACGATCTCGCGATACGCTGCCGCGCTGCCTATGAAAAATTCGCGGCAAAACACGTTGGCAAAGTTCCCGATGCCGATCGCATCAGTATTCAAACCTGGGAGCAGCAGAACGCCCAGTTCATCGGCGCTGTGAAGCACGAGATCGGCCTGGTGCTCTTCCTGTTCAGCATCATCTCACTCGTCGCCGTGGTCCTGGTTCTCTCGATCTTCTGGTCCATGGTCAGCGAAAAGACCAAAGACATCGGCATCCTTCGCGCTATGGGTGCAAGCCGCACCGGCATCGCGTGGCTGTGGCTCCGCTATGGCCTCGCCATTGGCCTGGTCGGCTCAACTCTTGGCTTTGGCCTTTCCTTCCTGATCATCTCCAATATCAACACCATCCACGAATGGATGGGCCAGAGTTTCGGCGTGCAGATCTGGGACCCCAGCGTCTATTACTTCAGCCAGATCCCCAGCGACCTCCGCTGGGACAAAGTTGCAATCGTCCTTTCCGGCGGCATCATCTTCTCCGTCATGGGAGCACTGATCCCCGCCATCCGCGCTGCCCGCATGGATCCAGTCCAATCGCTCCGCTTCGAATAACCATGCCAATCCTCGCCGCACATAACGTCTCAAAGACATATACCCTGGGTAAGGTCAAAGTTCCTGTGCTCAAGGGTGTCTCGTTCTCAATTGAAGAAGGCGAACGCGTCGCGATCCTCGGGCGTTCTGGCTCTGGGAAATCAACACTTCTGCATCTGCTGGGCGGGCTGGATCGGCCCGATGTCGTACGCGCAACCGTTGCTTCTCCACCAATCGCCGCACCCCGATCAACTCAATCTTCGGTGAAGGGCGCGACAGAGATATCGGCCCCGGTCCACAGTTCAACTCATGTCGACAATTCAGTTCAAGCGTCCATCACATTTAACGGCCGCGAACTTAGCACGTTTTCGAATGCCGAACTCGATAGCTATCGCAATCACTCTGTCGGCCTGGTCTTTCAGTTCTATCACCTGTTCCCCGAATTGCCCGTGATCGAAAACGTTCTCATCTCGCCGATGATCGGACTGGGTCGCATCGGCTACAGCCGCAAGAAAGAAGAACTCACAGACCGTGCCCAAAAACTGCTCACACGCGTCGGTCTGGGCGATCGCCTGAATCACCGTCCATCAGAGCTTTCCGGCGGCGAGCGCCAGCGTGTCGCCATCGCCCGCGCTCTCATCAATCAGCCGCCTGTTGTCCTCGCAGATGAGCCAACGGGCAATCTCGATCAGGAAACCGGCGCCCACATCCTTGACCTGCTCGATGAAATCCAGCGTGAAAGCCGCCAAACCATGGTGATTGTGACGCACGATGCCGCGACCGCGGCTCGCGCCGATCGCGTCGTTCGACTGGTCGATGGCAAAGTAAGTCCTATCGCCTGATGCATGTAGTGTCCAGGGCGACACGTTTGAATTGAACACGATCTATATCCCACATTGGCAAAAGGTCATCTGCGCCTTCGCACCAGCAACGTGCTGCATCCGAGCAGCGCAAGCGTGCTCGGTGCTGGAACATACATCACATCCACAGCAAATGTCTCCGCTTGCACGCGGATAGCACGACTATCAATCGTCCAAAGCAGCGCGTTATATGGCGGAGGTCCGTTCAATGAACGCTGCACCGAATTGATCTCTCTATTCCCCGTGACCTCAGTAAAATGCAAATCAAAGCGAAAGATGACGGCGGGATTGCTTGTGTCTATCGGATCACCAAACGCCCCGTTACCCTGACCGCAATCCAGCCAGTGTGCGCCTACTCCTGGGGCATCAAGATCGCGGGAATCGTCTAACTTTAGCATATTTCCCTGCCGAAACACCGCAGGATTCCATGTGATTGCGAAATTAAATGGTGGCGGCCGAGTCATGTTCGAGACACTGTCACTGCCATCAACTGTGTGAATCACCGCATCAAAATTGGTGCCGCCAAACCAAGACGCACCACTCCCACCCCATTCAGCCGCAAGTCGAACTTGAACATTCTGCTGCGTAGTGGTCAACTGAGTCCGAGTCCATCCAGTGCCGTCATTGACTTCCCAATAGAGATTGGCAAAGGGTGTTTGCCCGAGGGCAATGCCAGCAACTCCGAAACTTAGCAACGCAATTCTCAACATTACGAAACTCCCTTTGTTCTATTTTGCACTACTCACACTAAAGGTGCCACAACTCCTGCCCGATACCAGAAAATCAAAGGAGAATTCGATGACTTCCAAGATTCAGAAGATCGTTGTTTGGGGGGGGGGGCCGCTATCTGTTTGGTCGCCAGCGCATTTCCCACGCTTGCTGTACCAGTAGTAAGCAATAGGCGGATACTCGTTCGTTTTGAGAACTCACCTGATGGCCCGGCACATGCCGCGCTGCTTGCCCAATATGGGGCCTCGATCAAATGGCGCTCTCAGATGTTGCCCGGACTTGTTAGCATCAATTGTCCCCAACTCAATGCCGCTTTGGTAGCCAAAGCGCTCTCTGATTCACCCAACGTCAAGTATGCGGAGTGCAGTGCGGGGGACACTGAAGTCTGGACTACCCCTTGCCAAGGTCAGGCAGGAGACCCAACCCAGTTGCCTTTCCTCACGGCTGCAAACATTTCTCAATTCCAATGGGCTCGGCAGAACAATGGACAGCCGATCGCTGGAGTTGTTGGCATCTCCGGCCGCGACATGAAACTGGAGCAGGCCTGGCAGGTGACGAAGGGAGATCCGAATATCGTGGTGGCAGTAATTGATGGCATGTTCTCGATCGATCACCCTGCGCTGGTGAATTCACTCTGGACGAATCCAGATGAAATCGCGGGGGATGGAATTGACAATGACCTCAATGGAATCGTGGACGATATCCATGGAGCCAGATTTCAGGACACTCCTTCAGGGGACCCTCGACCTTTTCCAGGGGTTGATGATTATTGGTCGCACGGGACGAGTGCAGCCGGACTTATCTTCTCGATGCACGGTTCTGGACCTGCGGGCATTGCACCAAAGTGCCGTCTTATGTCGCTCTCGATATGGGGGGAGGGTGATGGCAACTTTGAACTTGAACTGTTGGGGGAACGTTGCGTCAGGGCGCTTGATTATGCACTTTTCAACAACGCGCGAGTTTCCAGTTTCTCTCTCGTAGCCCCATTTCCGACTGCGTTCGCGGACCTCCTTGAAGTCGCGTATCAGCAAGATCACGTTGTGGTTGCAGCTGCCGGAAACAACAACTGCAATATCGACAATACCGGGCCAGACGGCGATTACCTCCCGGCGGTTTTTTCCCGATACTATCCGGCAGTCATTGCCGTTGCAGCGACTGATCACAACGACTGCCTCGCGGTCTACAACAATGCGCTGGTGAGTTGCGGCCGAGATCAGGGCAGCAATTTTGGGCCACAAACCATCCTTTTGGCCGCACCAGGATGGCGAAACGTGACTTTACGCATGATGCCATATCCACAACTGGGTCTATACACCTGGTTTGGCGGCACATCCGCAGCCACACCGCACGTCGCTGGCGCAGTTGCATTGCTGCTGTCAATTCACCCTGAGTACACCTGCGACGATGTCAAAATCAAACTCGCTGGTTCCGGCCGTGTTGTGCCTTCTCTCAGTGGAGTTACAATTTCTGGAAGAACTCTTGATATTGGCAACCTCATCAACCCATAACTCACCATTCATTGTCAAGTATTCATGGCTTCAATACAATTTTGGGGCTAGTCTCTAGATCGCTGAACGCACGCGCCGATCGCATCGTTCGACTGGTCGATGGGAAGGTGTTCGATGAAAATAACACCGTTTCGACCCCGATCTGACCTCCGATAAACAATTTCTGCGACCACTTGCCTGACACCCTGCAGTCATGCAACAATCTATGCCAGAGAGACTTCAAGCCGCTGCGGAGCACGGCCGATGACTTTCTGAGGAGCCAGGGGGTGCCAACACCGCCGGCAGTGTGCAGTGATGGGACGAAAGTCGACCCAGCATTCGCTTGGTATACCGATCGAGAGGGACTTAACTTTCCCGGTCATAGATGAGTCGTCGATGGAGCACGCCCTGGGCAGCGGTGCGATCGTCACTCCCGAAAGCCTGACTTCCAAAGTACTCGTACTCAACCGTTTGTACACGGCGATCCGCGTGATTTCCGCCAAGCGTGCGTTCTGCATGCTCTGCCGCGATCTTGCGGAAGTAATCGAGGTTGACCAGACCGAAGCTGGCCCCCAGTATCACAGTTACAACTTTGAATCCTGGACCGATGTCGCGTCTTACCAAGCCGAGTTCGAACGCGAGAAGCACGACTGGGTGAAAACCGTCCGCTTCGAAATCGCTGTCCCCAGAATCATCCGCCTGCTGGGCTACGACCGCCTCCCCGAACAAGGCGTCAAACTCAACCGCCGCAACCTCTTCGCCCGCGATCGCAATACCTGCCAGTACTGCGGCCGCCACTTCCCCACCGCCGACCTGTCAATCGACCACGTGCAACCTCGCACGCTCAAAGGCAAAGAAACCTGGGAGAACCTCGTCTGCGCGTGCATCAAGTGCAACGCCAGAAAGGGCGGCAGAAATCCCGAGCAGGCCAACATGAAGCTGATCCGCAAGCCCGAAAAGCCCAAGCGGAATCCGCTGATCGCCCTGCGCCTGGGCAACGAGAAGTACGCCTCGTGGAAGCAATTCCTGGATCATGCGTATTGGAGCGTTGAATTGCGCTGATCTAGCAGCCGCGGCTAAACGAATCTACAAAGTCCAGATAGTCGAAAAAATCGACAGTGCCATCACCATTGATTTCGGCACCGCTTTGACCATCTGCAAAGGCGGCAACAAAATCGAGGTAGTCGAATATATCCACGCCAGAATCGCAATTGAAGTCCGCTGCGCAGACTCCGAGTTGCGCGCTGCGGGTTATTGTGAATCGGCACTCGTTGGAAACTCGACACGAGTATCGACCAATATCCGCAAAAGTAAGATTATCAAGGTGCAGCGTATCGCTTGCTGCGCTGGGGTTCGCGGCCAGAGATATATCCGCGCCATTCTTCTGCCAGCGATAGGCGAGCGGAGAACTGCTGCTCGCCGCCACGTGAAACTCAGCCATATGTTGAACGCACGCATCGAAATCCACAGGCTGAACAGCAATCTCAGGCGCAACACCAGGATCAAAGAATGCAAGTGATCGCGACAAAATTGTTCCCGAATTGCTGAAACGACCGCCTGCGGCAATACGGCCGTTTGAAAGTGCCGCAACCGAATGCACCGCGACCACATCGGCACTGTCGCTCAAACCTTCACCCATCGGCCGCCATTGCAAGCCGTCAAATCGGGCAATCGATCTTACTATTCGCCCTGGCGTAGTTTGAAATGTTCCTGCCGCGTATAACTCCTGATTTGCGCTGAGCGTGAGTTCATTGATCTCGCCGCCAAAGAGTCCTCCACCCACTGCTGACCAGGATCCACTCCACCTTGCAACTCCCTGTGCAGGAACGCCGCCCGCACTGGAAAAGAGTCCGCCAACGAAGAGGTCGCCCGACGGACTGACGACCGCACATCTCACTTCGGCATTACATCCAGCACCCAGAGGAGACCATGTCGTTCCGTTCCAGGAGGCAACGTAGTTTCCAGGCGAACCACCTGAGGCGGAGAAATTTCCACCAGCAATCAAGGCGCCGTTCGGCATGATACAAAGCGCTCCTACCGCCGCTTCAGTGATTCCTGACCCGACAGGTGACCATGACGACGTGCCATTCCACCGCATGACGCGGGCGCCTCCGATGAGTCCTGGGAATCCGCCTCCGGCGTAGAGCGTGCCGTCCAAGCCCACTGCAAGCGCAGTCACCGGCCCGTTGAACGTCGGACCCATGGAAAGCCAGGAGGCACCATCCCATCGGGCGATTTTGGATCTTGCGCTGCCGCCAGATGCTGTGAAGTCGCCCCCTGCCACGATAGAACCATCTGGCATCTGGACGATCGCCCGCGCCAGTTCGTTCAATCCCGCACCCAAAGGTGACCAGGTTGTTCCGTCGAACTTCGCGATTCGTGTGCAGGAAATACCATTAATTGCAGTGAAATATCCGCTCGCGACGAGGCTGTGATCGGAAGTTTCCAGCAGTGCCTGCACGTGATTGAAATCAAAGCCAGTGCGGGGCGCAACCCAGTTGCCGTCGTCCTGATATCTGAAATAGTTCCAGTATGAGCCATTTTCGAATTCATGCAGCGATCCGCCGACCATGAGACTGCCGTTGAGTTTCTCCACAACTTGGGGTGATGATGACACAATGTGCGCAACCTCGACCCAGTTGTTGTTCACATATTGAGCGACGCCATTGATCGTTGTCGTCTGAGTTCGAACCGCGTAAATGTCCCCGTCATCAAGCACTTGAACGCGACTCACGTTGTTCGAACTGACAATTCCCATGCCCGAATAAGTCGTTCCATCCCACCGCTGAATTCGACTGCCGTTGGTAAACTCACCCGACAAAAGAGCATCTCCCGATGAATGCGTGGCAACGCTTGTAAGAGTGCGAATAACGGCGTTAGTGATGTTCGCCCAAGCTGTCCCATTCCAGCTCCAGACTCTATCGATGGCAGAACTGGTCCCTGAAGCAATCGCAACCACAGAATTGGCCGGACCGCGCGCAAGCCCCGCAACATTGCCGGGGATTCCAGTCCCCATCGATTCCCAGGCCGCGCCATTCAATTTCGCGACATGAAGACACGAGGTGCCGCCCGCGTGTGTGAAATGGCCACCGATGACAAGTTGACCAGCAGCGTTTTTCGCGATACCTGTGACGAGTCCATCTGTTCCGCCGCCGACCTCGCTCCATGTTGACCCATTCCAGCGAGCGACATACCGCGCAACGCCGCCGCCGGCGACCGTAAATCCGCCTCCGACAATCAGATTGTTGTCGTTATCAATTTCCAGAGCACCAACGTAACCAGATACTCCTGAGCCCAGTGCTTGAAACGCTGATCCATCCCACGTGACGACATGCGACGCGAAAGTGTCACCAGCGATATTGAAGTTTCCGCCCATGACGATCACCGGTTGCAATGGCCCCGGCCCATCGGGATCCCACTTCTTCATGATGGCGACGCTGCCATCCAGACCCGGAACGCCCATACCACTTTCCCATTGCCCGGGGCAATCCTGCCCCAAAGCGGTGACGGCGCTGCACAAGACAATGGAAACTGAAACAGACGGAAGCAGACGCAGCATGTTCGCTCGCTTTCAAAATTCGTAAGAGATACTCTATCACGAGCCTTTCACTTGAAATTACGCGATCTTCGGCAGTCCTATAAAGAATGTGTCATCTATCTGATCAAGTAATCGACTATCATCCATGCAATGAAAAGTCGATGCCGCGAGTTGCTTGGATATTCGCTCGTCCTGGCCTCCCTGGCAGTATTAGGCGTTGCCGGCGCTACGGCGCAGTGCGCTAGCCAATGGCTTCCTGGTGAGTCTGATTTTGAATCGCCCGTTTCGCGCTCTATGACAGAATGGGACCCGGACGGTGGTGGACCACTCCCTCCCGTCCTCGTTCTCGAAGACTTCAATGGTGTTTACACCTGGGACGGTTCGCACTTGCAGCAATTGGGCCCGAGGATCTTTGACGTCAGGTTCGTCATGGTTCACCAAGGAACTCTCTATGTCGGAAAACGGGGCGATGCCGACACGGGCGCAGTCCTGCGATGGAATGGGACCTACTGGGAGCAGGTAGGCGGCGGATTTGGTCCCAGCAACGCCTACGTTCAGGCTCTCTTGCCATTTGAAAATAGGATCATTGCCGCAGGGAATTTCACGACTGCTGATGGAGGAAGCGCGAATTCGGTCGCCGCGTGGAACGGAATTCAATGGCAACCCCTGGGCTTGGGACTTCAGGGGGCTGTCAACTGCATCGCGAGCTATCAGGGCTCGCTTGTCGCCGCTGGCTCTTTCACCAATTCCGGAGGTCTGCCGACTTCCCGAATCGCACGCTGGGATGGCACAATGTGGCAGAGTCTTGGTGACGGCCTCAACAACACTGTAAATTCCATTGCGATTCTGGGTCAGGATCTGTACGCAACCGGATCATTTACTGCTTCTGGCACGACAACTCTGAATCGCATCGCACGCTGGGACGGCTCTCAATGGCTCGGTCTCGCTTCTGGCCTTTCCGGCACGGGCAACTCACTTATGCCGGATGGAAGTGGCGTCATTGTGAGTGGATTGTTTTCGACTGCCGGGACCTCGACGGTCTCAAACCTGGCCCGTTGGAATGGACAGACCTGGGGCGCGTTAAGCACCGGACTCAATGGGCCAGCCCTTGGAATGCTGCGAACCGCAGATCGCATCTACATGTCCGGGAATTTTACACAGACAGCTGGCAGAACGATTGGACACACTGCCTCGTGGGATGGGCAGACAATCCGCCGGCTCTTTGGCGGCTTCAATGATCGCGTCGATTCTCTGGTCGTGATGAATGGAGATGTCATTCTTGGCGGCAATTTTACGACTTATGCCGATAGCATCGTCTCAAGCGTTGCCCGCTGGAACAACGGAAATCCTGTATCGATAGGCCAGGCGCCATTGAGGGCCGAGGCAATGGCCGTCTACAACGGTGAGCTCTACGCGGCCGGTCCAGGCCGGCCCCCGCTCGCGCCCAGTACTACGAACAATGTCTGGAAATGGAACGGCAGTTCCTGGACTGCCGTCAGCTCCGGAGCTGACGCCCTGATTTCGAGGCTCATCGTGTATCACGGAGAGTTGATCGCCGGTGGCCAGTTCCGGAATATAAATGGAGTGCCAGCAAGTATGCTGGCTCGATACAATGGAACCACCTGGCGCAGCCTTGCTGGCGGGCTCAGCAACGGCGTGAGCACACCTGATATTTTTGACATGACCATTCACAACGACCGTTTGATTGTGACGGGAACATTCATGTATGCGCCGGGAGTCGTTGAGGGAATAAGTTGGCACATCGCACAATGGGACGGTAATTCTTGGTCGCGATTGGGAAATGGCTCAACAGGATCAACCCGCAGCTTCATCTACGGAGCTCAAAGCTTCAACGGGGCTCTCTATGTTTGTGGTTCGTTGTACGAGCTGAACGGCGTGTCTGTGCGAGGCGCTGCGCGTTGGACTGGAACGACCTTTGAACCAATTGGCGTAACTGACGGGTTTGGCCGGGGAATGTGTATTTTCCATGGGCGGCTTGTCTTTGCCGGGGGCATGGTTGTTAATGGCGTCACCTATGACGCGCCCGTGGCATGGGATGGGCAAAACTGGGAGACTCTCGGAACGGGAATTGCCGGTAGCAGCGGCACACCAGGCCTCCCGACTATGGCCTCCGTCGAACTGGACGACCGATATTTTATCGCCGGTGAGTTCCTGACCGCGGGAGGGGAACCATCTTCTCAATTCGCCGTGTGGCGCGAGCCTATTGCTCCTGCGGTATCTCAGCACCCACAGCCTTCATCTTCCTGCAATCACCATCCCGTGCAGTTCTCTACCCAGGCAACGGGAACTTTGTTGCAGTACCGCTGGGAGAAAGACCTGATTCCGATCGACACAACTCAAAATCCAAGTGCTGCAACTGCGACGCTCTCCATTGCATTCCCGTCCAGTACTGATTCAGGCATGTATGCGTGTCGCGTGACCAATGATTGTAATTCACTCCTCAGCGATTCCGCTGCGCTTCTTGTCTGCGAAGCAGACTTCAACTGCGATTCAGCGCTCGACTTCTTTGACTACCTTGACTTCGTAACCGCCTTCGCGACATCAGACATCAACGCCGACTTCAACGGCGACAGCATCGTCGACTTCTTCGACTATCTCGATTTTGTAGATGCCTTCAGCGCTGGCTGCTGACTTTAAGGCCTTCCAACCATCGACTCCACCTTCGCCGCCAACTCAAAGTCCTTCTTAGTAATCCCGCCCGCATCGTGCGTATTCACTGACAGCGTCACTTTGTTATATCGAATCAAAATATCCGGGTGATGCTGCGATGCCTCCGCGACCTGCGCCACCTTGTTCACAAACTGCATCGCCTGAATGAAATTATCAAACGCAATTGTCCGTTGAATCACATCGCCGACGTGAGCCCACTCGGGTACCGCTTTGATCGCTTTTTCGATCTGACCATCACTGAACTTTGTCGCCGCCGTACTTGGGAGTTTCGCCATGTGACTCAACCCACCCCTTTTCCTGCTTTTTGAGCAACGGCCGAAATCATGTCCGCGCCGCCCACTTGCATGGGATAGGAGTTTACACTCAAAGTCAGAGCCCGATTGGATATGACAGGCGAGTGGTAACCTAGATGACACAGATACAAACAAAACCCACACAACATATGACACGCCTGGCACCCTCCCCAACCGGTGCCCTTCACCTCGGAAACGCCCGCACATTCCTCATCAACTGGGCCCTTGCCCGCCGGGCACATTGGCAGATCCTCCTGCGAATTGAAGATCTGGATGGGCCACGGATTAAGCCCGATGCCGCGGAATCGTGCATGAAGACTCTGTCGTGGCTCGGTATCGACTGGGACAGCGGCCCAATAGTCCAATCCCACGATCTCGCGCCCTACATCGCGGCCATGCAAAAACTTGCCGCGGCGGGCCACACCTACCCCTCCGACCTCAGCCGCAAAGACATCGAAGCCGCTGCCTCCGCTCCTCAGGAAGGCTCGCACGAATCGCGATTCCCCCCCGACCTCCGCCCCGCTGCTCTCCCCCGCGAATTCCACACTCCAACCACCAGCTGGCGCTGCGCCGTCCCCGATGTCCAGGTCGATTTCACCGACACCTTTGCCGGACCTCAATCGCACCGCCCGCTCGACACGATCGGCGACTTTGTCATCTGGACCAAGCGAGGGCAACCCGCCTACCAGCTCGCCGTCGTCGTCGACGATTTCCGCCAAGGCATCACCGACATCATCCGCGGCGACGACCTCCTCGATTCCGCCGCACGCCAGCTTCTGCTCTATCGGGCACTTGGGTACCTCAGCGAACCAAACTACACGCATCTCCCCCTAGTCTGCGGCGAAGATGGCAAACGGCTCGCCAAGCGCCACGGCGATACACGGATTGATTCTTATCAAGCCCAGGGCGTCCCCGCCGAAGCCGTCATCGGGCTCATCGCCCACTGGTGCAACATGACCCCGCAACGCACAAAACTCTCCGCACCAGAGTTCGCGGCAGGCCTGAATCTCGATACCATACCGCGATCACCTATCACCTTTACAGCACAGGATCACGCATGGCTCCTCTCTCTGGCACAATAACTCATCAACCAACTTCGCGCCGTGCACTCATTGGATCAATGACATTGTTCATGTTACTGGGACTTTCGTGGTCCCTCTTCACACTGCGGGGTTGCAACAAGACTTCAGCGGATTCCGGCAAAATGGAAATGAAACTCGGCAGCAAGTCGTACGTGCTCGAGATCGTGGATGACGATGCAAAACGCACATTGGGAATGGGCGGACGAACCAGCATTCCTGATGGCACCGGGATGATCTTCGTCTTCAAAAACTCGATCAGCCGCGAATTTGTCATGCGCGATTGCGTGATTCCCATCGACATCATTTACTTAGATGGCGCCCAGCGCATCACCGCGATACACACCATGACAGTGGAGCCGCCACGGAACGCCGACGAGTCGCTGGCCCAGTATGAAAAACGACTGAAAAAATACTCCAGCCGGTTCGGCTGTCAGTTCGTCATCGAAGTCGCCGGTGGCGCCTTGAAGGGTTTAAACCTGAAAGCGGGAGATAAACTCGAGTTTGATGGAGAAGCTTTGAAGAAGCGGGCCAAGTAGGCCGATCTGCGCATGTGACTGCTTGTGGGACGACCGTGAGTAACGGGCCGGTCCTATAAACATTTCCTGCTCTGACCCTCATGCGCACGATTCCTCTTACATTCGCGGCGACCCGTCAACACAGTGGCCTGGCCGCCCGATGTGCCGCCGGAGTCGCGGAACACTGGCCCCGCAACGATGAACACGCCCGCGTGCGCTTGATCGCGACCGAACTTCTGCGGCCGCTCCTCGCCGGGAGTGATGCCTCTGTTCCTGATGTCGCGCTTGATCACCCCATTGTGGTGTTCGTCGATGACCAGATGCCGATCCACGAAATCGCGCAGCTCGCCGATGCACTCTGCCAGCGCCAGACCCCCGCAGTTTTTCTGTTTCGCGATGCGGTCGCAGCGCGGCTCCTGCTCTCGGATTCGACCGCCATCACCGATAGCTGGACGATCGATCCCAAAGTCTTCGCCCCCATGCTCTACGCGCTGGCACATCGCCAGAGCGCTGTGCGGGAAATGGGTGCAGAACTCAGGCTCACACAGCACGCACTCTCAGGTCTTACTGCAGAAATGGAACGCCTCCACCACGAGCTTGAACTCGCGGCAGTTGTCCAGCGAGAATTCATTCCACGTTCAACGCCGACTTTTCCCGGCATTGATATCGGCGTCATCTTTCGCCCCGTCGGCTTTGTCTCCGGCGATATCTACGACATTCAGCGCCTGGAAGATCAGCGGATTGCCTTCTTCCTGGCCGATGCTGTCGGACACGGCGTGCCCGCAGCGCTCTTGACCATGGCAATCACTCGCGCGTTGCAGCCCAAGAGCAACGGCACCTTCAATCCATCAATGGCCCTCAAGCAATTGAACATTGAACTCGCTCGCCACCCCAACGGCACACACCGCTTCGCGACCGCAATCTGTGGCACGCTCGACCTCGAAACAAACGAACTTTCTATCGCTGGCGCAGGCCATCCATATCCGCTGCTCACCTCTCCCCGCGGCGTCCGTCTGCTCGAAACCGATGGGCCCATGCTCGGCGTTTTCGAAGATGCCGACTTCCCCAGTGTCACCACGCGCCTTGCACTCGATGAGACTTTTGTGATTCACTCTGATGGGCTGGAAGCATCTCTTGAGGCACACGAAATTACTGTGCCGCAGGTGACGCAGGTTTTCGCCCAGGAGACCGATGTCTCAATTGCCGAGTCTCTGACCCGTCTGCAAACAATGCTCGATGGCGGCCTGGGTTCTCTGCATCAGCAGGACGATGTCACAGTGCTGGCCATGCGACTGGGCGAAATCGCGGCACCTCTGCGCATAGCTGCGTGAGCAATTAGTCCGGCACAACCGGGCGATCTTCAACCACAAGTCCATCTGCAAGCCTGATAATTCTCTTGCATTTCTGCGCGATTGAATTGTCGTGCGTCACGATCAAGATCGTGATCCCCTGCTCGTGCAATTCCTGAAACAGCGCAAGGATTTCGGTGCCTGTCTTCGAGTCCAGGTTGCCCGTCGGTTCATCGCCCAGCAGCACCGCAGGCTTCATCACCAGGGCACGGGCAATCGCCACACGCTGCTGCTGACCACCTGAAAGTTCGCTCGGCCGGTGATCCGTGCGATTCCCCAATCCCACTTTTTCCAGCACCTTGAGCGCTGCTTCACGCCGCACCGCCGGCGGCACACCCTGATAGAACAGCGGCACTTCAACATTCTCCGCAACTGTCAATTCAGAGATGAGATTGAACGCCTGGAAAATAAACCCGATCTTGCGGCCGCGATACCGCGAAATGTCATCATCACCCATCTGCGCAACATCGCGCCCATCAAGGAAGTAATTACCAACCGTGGGCCGATCGAGCGCGCCAAGCACGTTGAGCAACGTCGACTTGCCCGAACCCGATGAACCCATGATGGCGACATACTCGCCCTTATTGATCTTGATATCCACGCCGCGGAGTGCCTCGACCATGATCGAGCCATCCGGCTTGTAATAGACCTTGCGTATGCCGCGGAGCTCGATAATTGCATCGGACGCGGCGGATGGAGCGGGATCGAGAGTTGGTGCAGTCGAAAGCATGAGTGGCGAAGGGTAGGACCGATTGTGGCCCAACAAAAACCCCCGCGAACGCCGCAGGGGTGTAGGGAAACAATGTTGTGGTTGAATCAGCAGCCAATCGAGAATGCATCGACAAAGTCGAGGTAGTCGAAGAAATCGATCGCCGCATCGCCATTGAAATCTGCCTCAGGCAGATTGCTCGCGAAGGAGTCGACGAAGTCGAGGTAGTCAAAGAAGTCGATCGAGCCATCCTGGTTGAAGTCGGCTGGGCAGAAGATGCCAACGTAGTGTGTCGAGTCGTCAAGATTGACCCAGCCGATGTTTTCGCCCCACGCATTACCACGAAGTCGGAAGGCACTGGGATCGAACCTGGCTTGCTGAGGAGCTGGCAGCGAGCTATGGGGACCAAAGTTCAGCCAGCCGGCGTTTTCAGACCAGGCCAGCCCGCCCAGGCGATTGTCGCCGAGGATATTGACACCAAAATCAGCGTTGGAGATGTTTGCGTATGCAGTGCCATTGACTGGTGTGCCATCACCGATATTGATGAACCCGAGGTTCTCACTCCAGACCATTCCAGAGGCAAATGTGCCTTCGATGATCGAGCCCTGCGATCCAGAAGGGCTACCGCTATCGCGCCAGTTCATCCATCCGCAGTTTTCCTGCCACGAGAGTTTGTTGCCGGATTCGATGTTGGTTTGAGCAGAAGCGATGGAAGCGGTGAGCGAGATCATTGCGAGCGGAAGTACGCGAAGTTGAGCTTTCATGATTGCAGCCTTTCAGTATATTTGAAGGACATGGTGAACGACTGACTCGCTCAATACGAGAAGTTGGCGTTAGGATCGATTGCACCGGTAGCAATACCGCCGGAGTTTCCTGTAATTGCGCCGCTGGTGTTTCCAAGAACGACAAAGCAGACATTGCCAGCGACAACATCCCAGTTGTTGACATTTCCCGCGCTAGTGTTGCGATTAATGAAGTTGCTGGGCGAATCCACATCAACCCCACGATCGTTATCGAGGCAGTCGTTGTCGCTCACGTGATTGCCAGTGCTGGTAATGTGTATTCCCGCCGCATCTGCGGTCAGGGGGCCGTTTCCGATACAGGTATTGTGCGTGATCGTGCAACGGCGGAACGCGCGGATGCCATCCGATGTATTTCCAACCAGAGTGCAGCCGCTGATTGATACCGCGACAGTCGCATCAATTCCGACTGCGCGGTTTTCGCGCGCAACGCAATCAACCACCCTTGTCCCGTTGGTGGCGAGGATTCCCGTGCCGGTGTTATAGGCCGCAACACAATTCTCGACGATCGATGTTTCAGTGGTAGCAATACCGATGGCGCCGTTGCTGAACGCAAGGCAATTGGAAATTGTCGAACCGAGATACGAGCTGATGCCATTTCCACCGTTGTTTCGCGATGAGCAGTTCAGCACAGTGGCAGCCGAACCAGCTGCAATTCCAAAGCCCGCGTTGTCTGATGAACGCACATCCACAATGCGTGAGTTAGCGGTATTGACCGTACCAAGATCCACACCTTCCGAACCCCAGCCACGCACGGATCCATTCTTCACCTCAATATTGGTCAAACCGCCCATGCCGCCGGTCACTCCGTCATAGAGACCCATGCCTGGCACTCCGACAACTTCGAAACCGTTCAGGTCAACAGTGACGCCGCTGGACGCAATCACAATTCCGTGCTTGCCTGCAACTCCGGTCATGTTTCCAGTGAGGTAATACGAGCCGGGCTGCGTGATCTTGTACACACAGTCAAACGCGCCCGGCGTATTAGTCGCATTGATCGCAATGCGCGGCTCAACTTCAGTCAAGGTCTTAAATGTGCTTGCCACCGGACCCGCGGGCGGGTTGAGCGGACCAGCGTAAAGCATGCCGCTGGAAACAAACAGCGCGAGTGCGGAAAGGGAAATGGCTGTGCGGGCTGAGATACGTTGCATGTCTGAACTCCATTGAAACAGGTGAATGTCGCGGTTCCGCGATTGGATCCGCTTGAGTAGAACATGGCGACGCATCTGGAAAGAAGCTGCCAGCATTTGTAAATATTTTTTGTATGGTTGCAGCGCACCCGACGCGCAAGCACGCTCACGCTTACTTCGCATTCCCCGGCATCGATGGCGCAAGCAACTTCTCAGCTTCTGAATGAAACGCAATCGTGAAGCTGCTTGTGCGGAACCGCTCATCCTGCGCGAGTGCTCTCAGAACTTTCAGCGACGCATGAGATTCCTCGATACGCCCGAGCTTGTACAGCGCCATGCACCGGAACGCCTCCAGCGACGGCGCTCCCGTTCCCCAGCTGGGCCGCGAAGCTTTAAACGCCCTCTCCGCATCTTCAATCATGTCGAGAGATTCCTGAATCTTCCCCGCACGATAAAGTGCTATCGCACGCGTATTCAGTGCGAACGCATCGGGGCATCGATTGACCGCAAGTTCACTGTCGCGCAGCGCTCGCTCGAGATTATCAGGCACCTCGCTCGCGGCATTCATATACGCCGCATTGTTCAGCGCTGCCGCATGCAAGCCCACCGTCTCGAGCCACGCCAGCGCTGTACGTCGCACCTCTGGGGACCCATCCTCCGAAGTCTTGAGCGTGTCCGCAATATCCGACGCATACAGCATGCGAGGTGCATGGTGCGAAATAAGCACCAGCGCTCGCCGCAGCGTTTCCCGCTTGGCCAAAATCTCCGCTGTCGGCGGCACCTGTTCAAACCGCACCGCCGGTGTACTCCCCGTCCCGACAATCGCAATTTCATCCGGTGAAAACGCAACGTCAAACAACGCTGAAGATTCGAGTGCCAAAAACTCCTCACCCGTCGCGGCCGACCACACCTGCATCCGACCATCATTTCGAGACCCAATCAACCGTGCTGATGTCGCCGAAAATGCAAGTGATATATATGTGCCGGGAACAGTCTCCATGTTCAACACTTTCGCCCCGGTCACCGCATCAAAAATCGCCACGCCATTTTTATCTGAGATCGCAAGCCGCGCCCCATCCTGACTCCATGTCGCTGCGACCGGCAACACCAGCGGTATTCTCCACCTCTCCACACCTTGCGTGCTGAACAGTGCTGCCTCACCCGCGACCTGCGAAATCGCGTTGATCGCAAGCCCATCTGGCGAAATCGCCAGGCCGGACACCGCCCCCGCCAAGCGCCCAAGCGTCCGCACTGGCTGCAGCGTCACCGCATCACACGCAATAACTTCCCCACTGCTGCCTCCTACATACACAAGCTTTCCATCCAAAGACCACGCGACCGCCGCAAGCAGCTTGGCGTCAAACTCCCCATACCCCGCCGGTCGCCCAGATCGAACCAAATCGCCATTGGCCGGATCAACGATCGAAAGCGTTCCGCGCTCACCGCCCACCGCGACAAGCCGGCCATCATGGCTCCACGCAATCGCTCGAACTCCTTCAAAGCTATGGAATCGTGACCACAGCGGCGCGCCCGTCAGCGTGTCCCACAACATCAGCCGGCCCCAATCTCCCGTAAACGCACGCCGCGTATCGGGAGAAATCGCCGACGTAAAGAACGAAATAGTCCCAGCCAGCGGCCCAGCCGATGCATCTATTTTCAGTGGCGTATTAGCAATGGTCGAATCCCACACTTTGATCTCATGCAACACATTCACAGCAAAGAGCTTCCGCGAATCCGCTGAAAATGCGATGCGCCGATATTCACCCGGCGCACTCAATAGTGCGATCACCTCAAATGTCGAAGTATCCACCAGTTGAATCGAACCTGTATTGGTAATGATTGCAATCAACGCACCATCCGGACTCAGCGCGATCCGATCAGTCTCCGCGCCCGATTCCATGATACTCGTACCCGCCAGACTGACGCGCCCAATCTCGGTCCCGAGCTTTCGATCAATCGCCACCAGCGTGGGCGCAGCGGTCATCACGCGGCGAAGCACGTACACGCGTTTCCCATCCGGGCTGAACCGCGATTGAACACCTTCAACCTCCCAATTCACCTTCCCCGTTTTCGCATCAAGAAGCCCCGTCACGCCATCCCTGGTTTCAACAGCAATTTCAGCCCCATCCGGTGACAGCGCCACAAAACTATGCGAACGTATCGCCGGCAGATCAAGCGACCGAATTTCCTTCCCACTCGCAACATCGACAAACACAACCCGCCGCGGCCGCAGCGCAACCGCCGCGAAATACGTCCCATCTGCCGAAAACGCCTGGTGCGATGCCTGCAACTCCAGCGTCGGGATCGCCGCTGACCGTCCACTGCTCATATTCACCACGGCCGTCCCAAGTCTGCAGGTTACCAATCCACATTCACCATCTGGCGAAATCGCAAACTGATGCGGCTCTCCCAGCGATTCCGGCAGATGCAGCGGCAGCGATGTCCCATCGCGCCGAACGATGTACGCCGGTCGATCCGCCGTCGCGAACTCAAACCATTCGCTCACAAAGCTGCTGTGCGGATCAGCCCAATCCGTGTACGTCACCGCCGGCAGGCTCTGGTCAACCGCGCGACTTAAAAACGTCCACTCCCATCCGCGCAGGCTCTCCGGCGCAGCCAACAACGATCGCTCCGCATTCGCCTGATCTCCAATCGAAAGCGCTGCCGCCGCCGCACGAATACTCGCCCGATACGCCTGCCGCTGCGCCTCATCCGCCCTGGTATCCGCCAGCGCCCGCGCTGCCTGCGCCTCTTTCCGCTGACCTGCCTCCGCCAGAAAAGCCTTCTCTTTATCCCTGCTTTCGCGGCTGGCCCTCGAAAACCCAACCAGCGCCGCTCCCAGCCCCAGCACCAGCGCACACAAAATCGCCGCCGCCGCACTGAACGCCACGCGATTGCGCCGAATCAACTTCCGCGTGCGATACGTCGCCCCAGGCGGCGCAGCCTGCACCGGCTCATTTCTCAAGAACCTGCCGATATCCGCTGCGAAACTGCTCGCTGTGTCATACCGCCGCGCCCGATCCTTATCCATCGCCTTCATCACGATCCAGTCGAGCTCGCCCCGCAAACTCCGCACAAGCTGACTCAACTCCACGCGCCGATGTCTCGCAATTTCTGGCAACCCCGCTGTACTCGTCTGCGTCTGCGATGCAGCCTTAAAAGTCCCACTCCCTCTACTCACCCGATTACTCGGCTTCGGCGGCTCCTCCTCGCGGATAATCCGATGCAACTCCTCAAACGATGCCGACCGCAGTCGCGATGCATCAAACGGCGTGCTCCCCGTCAACAACTCATACAGCAACACGCCCAGGCTGTAAATATCCGTCCGCGCATCCACATCCACACCGCGCGATTCAGCCTGCTCGGGCGACATGTACTCGGGCGTCCCGATCAGCTGCCGGAATTCCGTGAACAGCGTCTTATCCGTCAACCGCCCACCAGTCGCCTTCGCAATTCCAAAGTCAATCACCTTCGGCAGCGGCCTTCCATCAGCCACCGTCACCAGCACGTTCGACGGCTTGATATCGCGATGGATAATGCCCTTGGTATGTGCATGCTGCACCGCCAGACACACATTCGAAAACAACTCCAACCGCTCCGATGTCGTCAAATTGTGAGCATCGCAATACTGCGCAATCGGAATGCCCTTCACCAATTCCATCACAAAGTACGGCCGCCCCGAATCCGTTGCCCCCGCATCAAGCACGCGGGCAATACACGGGTGATCCATCATCGCAAGCGCCTGCCGCTCCGCCTCAAACCGCGCAATCACCTGCCGCGTGTCCATCCCCAACTTGATAATCTTCATCGCGACCCGCCGCGTCACCGGCGAAGTCTGCTCGGCCATATACACCGAGCCAAACCCACCCTCCCCAATCCGCTCGAGCACGTGATACGGCCCGATCCGCGCACCGATCACATCATCGCGCTGCGATGCCGATGGCGCATCAAACCCCTTCTCTGCCCGCACCGCCGCCTCCAGCAGCTGCCCCACTTCTCGCGCCAACACCGCATCCGCCCCACAATGCTTCGCAATCAGCCCCGCATGCTCATCGCGTGGCGCATCGACGATGTCCATGAACACCGCTTTGGCCCGCGATCGAAGTTTCAAATCTCCAGTTACGCCCATACATCACAGCCCGCGAACAACCCAAGCAGCCTGCGAGAGTTAACTCTCCCCACCCTCGAGATCCTTATACAAAACCGCCTTGGCATACGCCCACTCGCGCATCACCGTCCGCTCAGAAATCCCCAGCGCCGCGGCGGTCTGCTCCACAGACAACCCCGCGTAAAAGCGCAGCCGAACAATCGACCCTGCCGTCGGGTCTTCCTCTTCCAGGCGACGTATCGCCCCATCGACTGCCACGATTTGTTCCGGATCATCCGCCGCCGCCAAATCCAGCACATCGAGCGGTATCCGTTTGGCCGCCGGCCCATCCGGATTCCCACCCCGCTTGATCCGGTTCTTGGACCGCGCATGCTCAATAAGAATCCGCCGCATCGCCTCCGCCGCCGCCCCAAAGAAATGAGCCTTGTTCGCCCACTCAATCTCGCGATTCCCCAGCAGCCGCATATACGCCTCATGCACCAGCGCCGTCGCCTGCAA
>CAZAEQ010000020.1:36255-76748 GCA_964484185.1 uncultured Phycisphaeraceae bacterium | reverse complement strand
TAATGCCCCTAAAAACCTCCCGAGCCCGCCAATACTGCATCGGAATCGACCTTGGCGGCACCAACATGCAGATTGGCGTTGTCGATGCCGCCGCCACTATCCGAGGCGCCTCACGTAAGAAGACGCGCGCCGATGAAGGGTCCGCCGCGGTTATCGACCGTCTTGTACGAGGAGTACAAGAGGCCTGCGACGAAGCCGGCATCTCTACTCGCCAGATTAAGGCCATCGGGATAGGCGCCCCAGGTGCAGTCGACCCCGCTACCGGCACGGTCCTTGAAGCTGTAAACCTCAATTGGACCAACTACAAACTTGCCAACGTCATGTCCACAAAGCTCAATGTCCCAGTCTTCCTTGACAACGATGTCAATGTGGCGGTGCTAGGTGAGCAACGCCTTGGCGCTGCCAAAGGAGCCCAGGATGTCCTAGGAGTCTGGGTGGGAACAGGGATCGGCGGTGGCCTGATCCTAAACGGCCATCTTTATTACGGCGGCTTCAAGACTGCTGGCGAAATCGGCCATACCTGGCTCTTCCCCGGCAACCCCCCCGGATCGCGAAGTCTGGAAAACAACTGCTCCCGCACCAATGTTGTGCAACGCCTTGCCCGACTCATAGCGTCAAACCGAAAGTCGATCCTGCCCAAGCTTGTCGAAGGGGGCGAGGTCGAAAAGATCCGCAGCAAGATGCTCGCCAAAGCCTATATCGATCACGATCCGCTGACTGTCGAAGTCGTTGATAACGCCGCTGATCTGCTGGCCGTCGGCATCGCCAACATGGTCACGGTCCTTAGCCTCCCCATGGTCGTACTGGGCGGCGGGCTAACTGAAGCGATTGGTCGCCCATTTGTTGCCCGGGTCGAACACTCCGTCCGCGCGATCGCGTTCCCCAATCGGTGCAAGCATGTGAAGGTAGTGGAATCCAAACTCCGTGACAATGCCGGTGTTCACGGTGCAGCGATCATCGCCCGCGAACGCGTCTGAGACTCTAAAACTGGCGTTCACGGTTCCCGAATAAAGCTGCCGATACCAAAACTACACTGTGCCCAGCCCAGACTGGGTCACTTACGGAGACTTATTCCATGAACCTGCGAACCAACAACCCTGTCCTTGCCCGCGGCTTTGAGATTCCCGCTTATGCCGAACTGGAAATGGGCGAAAGTTCCAAGACCATGACCATCAGCGGCACGATCGTGAAGTCCGCGGTACTGCTCGCCCTCACCATGATCTGCGGCGGCCTGGGCTGGACAATGGTTCAAACCACCCCTTCGCTGGCACTCCCGATCTGTTTCGGCGGCGGCATTGCTGGCCTTATCATCGCGCTGATCCTCTGCTTCGCCCCCAAAGCTTCACCATACCTCGCGCCGCTCTATGCCATTTGTAAAGGTGCTGCCGTTGGCGCCCTCACCTTTTTCATCACCAACATGCTCGTCCAGAATGGCAAGGCCTCGTCGGCGTTCCTGGTTGCCGGTCAGGCTTTGGTGCTCACTTTCGCCATATTCGGCGGCTTGCTCGCCGCGTATTCCTTCCGCATCATCCGCCTCAGTTCAACAGCTATTAAAGTTGTCACCACGCTCACGCTCGGTGTGTGCTTCTTCGCACTCATCATGTTCGTGCTGAATATCTTCAATGTTGGCCGCGGACTTTCATTCAGCATCTTCAGCTCTCAATCCGGAAGCCTCCTGGGCATCGGATTCAGTATCTTCGTCGTGGCTCTCGCAGCGTTTAACCTTGTCATGGACTTCCAGTTTATTGAAGAAGGTGTTGAAGCTGGCCAGCCAAAGTACATGGAGTGGTACGGCGCTTTCGGACTTCTTGTCACGCTCATCTGGCTCTACATCGAAGTCCTTCGTCTGCTCTCAAAGCTCCGTAACCGCTAAACTTCAAACTATGAAGTTCTTCGCAATCCTGCTGTTCACTTGCGCGTTCCTCACCGGATGTGCAAGTACCGCCACCTACAGCTTTGTGTATCTCAAGACCGGTCCGCAATCCGCGCTTAAGACACCGGAAGACTCCAAGGCCATCTTCCAGGGCCACATGGCTAACATGAGTCGCCTTGCCGATGAGAAAACACTGATCATCGCTGGCCCATTCAACAAGCCCGCCGACAGCACCTGGCGAGGCATCTTTATTCTCGATGTTCCCTCGACCGCCGCGGCTCGCGAAATATGCACCTCCGATCCGGGCATTCAGAGCGGTGTCTTCGTTCAGGAAGTTCACCCATTCTCCGCCTCGCCCAATTTGCGCGCCATGCTCGAGCTGGAGAAGGAACTGAACGCCGCCCGCGCAGCCAATCCAACAGAGCCCCCGAAAAATATTCGCGGCTACGTGATGATCACGGCAGCAGATGCTGCCCGCACTAAGGTCGCGATTGCGTCCTCTTCCCTTTCAACACGCGTCATTTTCGATGGTCATTTCACCGACTCCGGCGGCGGCATCTTCATAATCGATTCTGAAACTGTGCAGGGTGTCCGCGATATCGTGGCCAGTGAGAAGATAGATCTCGGGCCCAGTTCGATTGACGGCTGGTGGTCTTCGACGGCATTAGTGGGACTCAAGAACCGTTGATTCGCGCAGCTTCGATCTGTATTTCCCAGACAATAACTTTGGTCATCGTCCCATAAATGGGGCGAGCTGCACCTGCCTGCAGTGCGATTTTTTGCAGGCCGCGCAGATAGTACTTTATGTTACCGTTGACTGCAACAGCCCTTGCATTGCTGCGAAGTGTAATGCAGATTTCTATCTCAGCAGTCTATTCCCACACGCCACTGGTGTGTGTCGCCGAGGATTTCGGGTGTGTTCCCCCGACGTACTCAGGCGAGGATTTGTTGTCGCTCCTGCACAAACGAGTAATATATGAAACACCGCAACAACGCCATTATCGCTGCACTCCTGCTCGCGACAGCCGCGACCGCTGCAAACGCTTCAACCTTCGTTGGTTCCGATGCATTTGGTCGCGAAGCAACTGTCAACTTTCAGGTCGACTCGGGCGTCCTGGTTATCACACTGACAAACAGCTCAACCGCCGACACTCTGGTCCCCATTGACGTGCTCACAGGTGTGTACTGGTCGATGACCGATGCCGGCGCACTTACCACCGACAGCGCTCTGCTTAACTTTGGGTCAACCGTGATCTATGACTCGATGCCGCTGGGCGGTGATGTCGGTGGCGAATTCTGCTACAAAGCCGGCATCTCTCACCACGGCGCAACTTTCGGCATCAGTTCCGCGGGACTTGGCATCTTTGGCAACGGTGACCTTTTCGGCGGCCCCAATCTCTCTGGTCCCACAGGGCCTAATGGTCTCCAGTACGGCTTGGTGTCGGCGGGCGACAATGTTGCCACCGGAAACGGCGGCATCACTGGCAGCGAAGGCCTGATCAAGAACTCAGTCGTCTTCCGCCTTGGCGGGTTTGGCGCGGGCTTCGACATCGATTCCATTGCCAACGTGGGTTTCCAGTACGGCACCGCAGTTTCCGAACCCTACGTTCCTACTCCTGGATCACTCGCCGCACTGGGCCTTATGGGTGCAGCAACACTTCGTCGCCGCCGCTGAAACTACCCACATTAACTTCGAATGCGAACGGGAGCCCGATTGCGGGATCCCGTTTTTCTGCGCCAAATCGACATTCCCAAACCCAAACAAAACTCCAAATTACCCAGATTACATTCAAGGGAGACCAAGGGTCTATCGGACCTAAAAGTCATACATCAGCCTGTCCAATTATTAGTATTATTCGCAACTAATATAGGAAACCGTTGACTTACCATTCACGTAAGTGTTAAAGTACGGATACGTGGAGTGAATACTCGTTTGTCCGCCCTTCTTCACCGAAGGAACTACGAGCATGGCACTGCTGCGGGTAAGTCTGGTTGCTGGCGAAGTTGCCAAAACAACAGGCTGTTGGGCCTCGACATTCTTCGAGGCATGTTTTTGAGGGAGAGCAGAGAGATGAAGCGTTCAATTTTTGTTCCGTTGTTCGTCGCTGCGCTCGCGGGAACCGCCCAGGCGACAACTTTTGTTGCATCAGATGCATTTGGCCGCGCTGCACAAGTAGATTTTCAGGTTTCCGGGTCGCAGCTGGTTGTGACGCTGACCAATATTTCAAATTCAGATGTGCTTGTCCCGATCGACGTCCTCACGGGTGTCTACTGGTCCATGTCTGGGTCTGGCACGCTTTCCCGCGACAGCGCACTGCTTGCACCAGGCTCTACCGTGATCTACAACTCCCAGCCCGCTGGCGGCGTCGTTGGTGGAGAATGGGCTTACAACCAAGGCCTCAGTTTCCACGGTGCGACATTCGGCATCAGCTCCAGCGGCCTTGGAATGTTTGGTCCTGGCGACCGTTTTCCAGGTCCCGACCTTCAGCCCCCAACAAGCCCAAACGGTCTTGAGTACGGTATCGTCTCCGCTGGCGACAACTCAGCCACTGGAAACGGCGGCGTCACGGGCAGCGGCGGCCTCATCAAGAATTCTGTAATCTTCACTCTTGGCGGATTCACAAACTACAGCATCAACTCGATCGCCAACGTTGGTTTCCAGTACGGCACCAATGTGTCTGAGCCCTACATTGAGACACCTGCGCCCGGCTCACTCGCCGCGCTCGGCCTCCTCGGCGTTGCCTCGCTCCGTCGTCGTCGCTGATTCTCATTGCAATTGAAATAAAGAAGACCCCGCAATGGTGCGGGGTCTTTTTCCTTTGCACGCACTTCTGGACTCAATCGCGATACTTTGCGTGGCAGTCCTTGCACGACTTACCGAGCGCTGCAAACTCTGCCGAGATCTTTGCGGCGTCTTTTTCGCCCGCAGCGAGCATGACCTCGATCTTCTGAGCGCGGTCCTGGTCCTTCTTCAGCATTTCCATGAAGTCCTGAGGATGACGCGCGGATGAATCGAGTGACTTCAGGTCCCTGAACAAATCCGCGAGGCGTCCTGCCTCGGCAACCGGCACCAGGTCAGGATGATCGGCCGGAACCTTCCATCCCGCATGCTCGATGAGTTTAAGACGATCGTTCACTTCTTCGATTTCAATCATGCTCTTGACCATCCCCTTTGGCGGTTGCACCTCCGGGAAGTCTGCTGGCACCGCATCGATCACGTTCGCGCCAAGCACGGTTGAACTCGCAGCGCACTGATACAACCCGATGTAGTTGGCAGCCGTCCCCGACACTTTCATGCGAGCCTCGCCTTCTTTGGCGTTCATCCATCCCAGGCTCTGCGCCACTGAGGCCGCAGCGCCCGCGCTTCGATGCTTTCCATGGTGGCAATGGATATACACCGGCCCATCCGCCATTGAATCGCGCGTGGCTCGCACCAGTTCCAATTTCCGCGACTCATCAAATCCGTTGTAACCGATCGGAAGATGAATATAACGCATCCCGTATTTTTTCGCTGAGACTAGATCCGGTGCCGCGCCATCAACAGTAATAATCGTCTTGATCCCCATTCCGGCCAGCGTCTTGAATCCTTCTTCACCCTCCGGCACGCTTCCCGAGTAATAGCTCTCGTGGTACGCAACAACATTGTGCAGCCCATCGTAATTTGCTGGCTTGGTATCTGACATCGCAGGAGGCTGCACCGCCGCCACTACCGACGCCGATGGACTCTTTTCAGTTGATGCGCATGAAACCAGCACAGTCGCGGCAAGGCCCGCCGCTACTACGATCGTTATGGCTCCATACACCTTGCTGCGCATTACTTGCCTCCACTGCGTGATCAACTGCCTGAGTTTCTGACTATACCAACTCGACGCTAGCCCGGTTGCGGCTCTGCACTCAACAACTACTCTTTCCTTTTGTCCAGACCCAGATTCTGGTATAACGCTCGCTAATCAAATGTTCGTTCATCCGCCACAACCCGATCAACCCGACCTCGAAATCATCCTTCCCACAGCTCCCGGCGGCGGGTGGCCCAGTGCAACAGCACACTTCGACACCGCCGGCACCTCACTCATTATTCAATATCCCACCCGGGAGACCCTTACTCGCGATTGGTGGTTCAATCACCTTCCCGACTTCGCTGTCCCGATTTCACTCCTGCTCGCCATCATTTTCGTCTGGCGTCTCTCCCGAATCCTCCGCAGTCCGCAGAGCCAAAATCGCATCTATTGCCGCCGCTGCAATTACGATCTCACGCCTGAACAGTTCACCGAAACGCCACCCACCAATCCGTGCCCAGAATGCGGGACATCCTCTACCGAATCACCTCCCAAACGCGGGCGCAGTACTCCAATCCGCCTCATTCCCTTGTTGGGAATCAGCCTTCCCATCTTTCTGTTCGCGATTGCTGTCCTGCAGAGCTCTTTCGAAGCAAAGGACCCAGGCAACCAGGCCTGGCCACACAGTTCTTTCGATCAGATCCGCTGGTGGCCACTCGCCCGCCCGAGTATTCCCGTTCGCCAATGCCGCCGCTTCGATACCTGGTCACTCCCTGGTGGGGAGAAAAGTGCTTCAACTCTTATACCCATCGATCCAATCGAAGGCGGGCTCACCAGCGATCTGAAGTACTTCGCGTACGCCGAGTTCAATCAAGAGAACCTCTGGAGCAATCGCGCTGTCTTCTTTGAACCGACTACCGGGAAATCACGCTCGTACACCATGGGTGATGCCGGAACCGGCTTTTGCAAGTTCCACGGATTCACACCAGATGAAAAAGAAGCGGTGTACACCAACGTCTCGCTGGTCACGCCCGATGGCTCGTGCAAGGCCCGCATTCTCTGCATCGCGCTCGACACACTTGCAGTGCGCGAAGTCGCAACGGTGCTCGTGACACCACAAACACTGACCCCGGGAAACTGGCAACTCCCCAGTCTTGCCGCCGCCGTTTCAATCTCGCCTCCGCAATGGGCTTTCATGCCAATCAGCGGGCCACAGACAGGCCTCCTCGATTCTGGCACGCCTGGTCAAGCCGCCCCTGCCCGGCAACAGCTGCTCACGGTTCCTGCCGGCTCCAGTATCGCTACTAACTCAACGCTCTCATACACTCAATCCGGGACACTGCTTCTCAACAGTTTCTTCGAAGTTGATGTGACTACCGGAACAATGCGGCCGGCGCCCAACACCCCTGTCGTACTCGCTGATAGCTTCTCTCAAGGCCAGTACGCCGCACAAGCAAGCGGCCCTGTCTGGCTGGACTCTGCTTACGCTCTGACGCTTCAGAAGAGAGTCTCGCCTGATACACGCTGGTATGGAGTCCTGGTCACAGTCAACAACCCGACTCCGCAGCCTCCAACCTACAAGTACCTGGTCTTCGATCTCACAAAGCTAAAATCCAAACGGCCTTAATTTGCGTCAGACACCGTTCCGCACGACCACCCACTGCCAACCAATTCGCTACGCTCTCTCCTGCATAGGAGCATTTCCATGAAACCCGTCACACCGATCGCCATCATTATCGCCGCAACGCTCGCAACCGCCGCAGGCGCTCAGTCCCTTACCCCCGTTCCCTTCTCTGCCGTCAAGTTTGAAGGTGAGTTCTGGGGTCAGCGACTCGAGATCATCCGCAGCAGCACGCTCCAGGCCAATCGCCATCAGTGCAACATCACTGGCCGACTCACCAATTTTGACCGTGCCAGCGGCAAAGAGAAAAGCGAATTCCAAGGCCTCCTCTTCAACGATTCCGATGTATACAAAATGCTTGAGGGCTGGGCCTATCTCCTTGCCACCGACACCGATGCCGCTCGCCGGGCCGATCTCGAATCCAAGTTCGATGCAGAAGTCGCCCGCATCGCCGCGGCGCAGCAGCCCGATGGCTATATCAACTCCTACTACACCGTCAAAGTTGGACTCGACAAACGCTGGTCGCGCGAAGAACACGATCATGAGACTTATTGCATTGGCCACTTGATCGAAGCAGGGATCGCCCACTTTGAAGCGACGGGTAAACGCACACTGCTCGACGTTGCGATCAAAGCTGCCGATCACATCGGTACGATCTTTGGCAAAGGAAAACTTGAAGAGCCCAGCGGCCACGAAGAAATCGAAATTGCCCTGATCAAGCTCTCGATGCTCACCAAAGACTCCAAATACCTCGACCTCGCACAGTGGTTTATCGATCAACGCGGCACAGAACGCCTCAACGCAAAAAAAGAACTTTCTAAACCCTGGGGCGATTACAGCCAGGATCACGTGCCGCTGCGCATGCAGATGGAAGCCGCAGGCCACGCCGTCCGCGCAGGCTACCTCTATACCGCCGCTGCCGACCTCGCACGCCTGCGGCCTGATTCAAACTATGCTCCCGCACTTGATGCACTCTGGACCGATGTCACCCAACGTCGAATGTACATCACCGGCGGCATCGGACCCAGCGCTCACAATGAAGGGTTCACCACTCCCTACGACCTCCCCACTCTTTCCGCCTATCAGGAAACCTGCGCATCAATCTCGCTTGCGATGTGGGCTCAACGCATGTTCCTGCTTCACGGCAATGCCTCGTACATGGACGCTTTCGAACGCTCCGTGTACAACGCTGTTCTCGCCGGCGTTTCACTCGATGGTTCCAAGTTCTTCTACGTCAATCCGCTCGCTTCCCGCGGCGATCACACTCGTAAAGAATGGTTCAGTTGCGCATGCTGCCCGCCCAACGTTCTCCGCTTCTTCGCCTCAATCGGCGGCAGCTTCTACGCGAGCTCCGGCAACGACTGCCTCGTCACCATGTATGGTCAAAGTGAATCCACCATCACCACCGCCAGCGGCAAAGCGACAATTCGCCAAATCACTTCGTATCCTTGGGACGGCGCAATCCATATCGATTACGACTTGATCGAGGGCACATCGGGCAACCTGAAAATACGCAAGCCCGACTGGTGCTCATCGCTGTCGCTCAAAGTGAATGGCATTGAAACTCGCGCAACAGTCGGCACAGATGGTTTCATCACGATCGCACCTGGCCCGCATGCTGCCATAGACCTTTTGCTCGAGATGCCTGTTCGGCGCGCGTATGCTGATCCCAAAGTGAAAGCGGTGCTCGGAAGCGTCGCCCTCTCGCGCGGCCCGATCATCTACGCACTGGAATGGGATTCCAAAAAGCAATCGCTGGGCACCTGCACTCTTTCGGGCAACGCTCCGATCAAGATCGCAAAACGCAATTTCAGTTCCACACCATTTGTGGCACTCGATGTCGAACTGACGCCGTGGAAAATACCGGAGACTCAGACTCTCTATTCAACTCCCGAGTCAACTGCCACAATCACAGTCGAAGCCATTCCATATTTCATGTGGAACAACCGCGGCAGCCGCTCGATGCAGGTATTCACTCCGGAAACTCCGCAATCACTGCCGCCTGCGCCGCTGTCGGGCGTGGTCGCCACGACGTCGTTTGTCGGAAATGGCGATGGCGTCAACGCGCTCTTTGATCAACTCATTCCAACTGCTTCAAACGATCATTCCATCCCGCGCTACACGGCCTGGCCACACAAAGGTACAACCGAGTGGATCCAGTATGAGTTCAATACTCCACGCGAGATATCCAGGACGTCAGTGTACTGGTTTGATGACACAGGCAGAGGTGAATGTCGCATTCCACAGTCGTGGGAAGTTGAATACCTGGACGGCCAAACCTGGAAGAAAATTCAGGGCACAGAAGAACTTCCGGCTCATCTCAACCAATTTGATACAGCTACATTCCCGCGCGTCCTCGCTAATGGTATTCGAATCAAGATGCAGCTTCAGAAAGACTTTTCCGCTGGTGTTCTCGAATGGAGTTTCGCGCGATAAGCGATCAGAATTTCGGCTTGCCCACCGTCGGCGCATCATCATCCGGAATCGTGTCTGGCTTCGCACCGTCGGGCAACTGCGGCAGGCTTGCCTTCGTGCTTGGCGACATGACTTCTGTATAGAACATTGCATCGCAATGCGCGCCCCAGTCTGCGGTCATCGGCTGATACCCAAGCGGTCGGGCAATCACCTTGCCGCGAAGCCAATGCGGAGTTCCATCTTCCTTCGGTTTGATCGACCTGAAATCAATAATCGCGTGCTTGAATCCCGCCTTTTTGAAGTAATGCTCGAGCGTGCCCTTTCCCGCGGCGTCCAATGGCGAAGCACCCGTCCACGGTTTTCCTGTCTGCCCTGAGTACGCGGTGAACATGATTGAATAGAGATCATCTTTCAATGCCTCTTTCACGATTGTCCCCATCGTCACCGTCTTCGCATACGCCCCGGGCATGTCTTGTTCATCGGTCTGCCAACGCACTTTTGGAGCATCCCACATGTTGTGGAAGCTCGCCGCCCATACAATCACGCGCCGATCCTTGAACTGGTTGTTCACCAGATGCAGCAGATTCTCCGCCATTGCTTTGTCGCGCAGATTGTTGTCTTCGACCTTTGTCACTTTGCCTTCGGCCACTTGTTTCGAATACGCCTTCATTGAGAGCAGTGATTGGCGATACAGCCCAATAGTCCGTGAATCATGAATGCGTCGTAACTGCGATTCAGGCGATGCAACATCTTTATCCAGCGCTGCCACCACATTGTCGATATTTTTCAGCAGCTCTTCAATCTGTTCGCGATTGTATTTGCGCGCCTTTTCCAGACGTTCGAGCTGTTCCTCGGTCAGTTGCTGCTCAATATCTTCGGTCACATCTGGCGTGTACGAGACTTCCGTGTGCCAGACTTTGAGCTGCACAAGCTGGTCGGCCATATCGCCATTGATCACACCGTTCGTTCGAGCAAAGAACCGCTCGACATCATCAAAGAATGGGCTCTCCTTAATCGCCAGCGTGAACTGCGAATCGAACCCTGCCACTTCCAGCGGCCGCAGGCCTAGCAGGTGTCCATGATGCGTGTCGTATATGTACTCAAACAGCTGGCGGCATTGTTCCGACTGCGACCAGATTCCAAAGATGCCACGTTTGGCCGCTTCGCTCCAGTTGGGCTCCTCGCGCATTCCCATGTTCACGCGATCCAGATCGTAAATTCCGGACTCAAACGCAATGACGTCAAACCCCATCCGCTGATGGAGAAACTTCACCAGGCGCGATTTGGCCAGAAAAGCGGCCCCATCGCCATGCGACTCTTCGCCCAGCATCACCACCCGCGAGGTTCCAATCTTGTCGACCAGCGCTTCGAGATCGCCAAAGTCAGTGTCCATTGGGTCGATCGAAAGCACCGGCATTGCCAGTTCCTTGATCGAGAAGACTCGCTCCAACTCTACATTGGTGATGGGTCCGCGCGCTGGTGCTTCTGGAGCTTTCTTATCAGCTGCTTTCTCGATAGGCTTGTCGATTGACTTTTCTGGCGCGGGGTCATCGCCCCGGGCTATTCCGGCCGCAAGTACCAGCCCAATCGCGCCCATACAAACGAGGTTCTTCGCCGTTGCCATGTGAACCGCCTCCAAAGTCTCCTACATGCTACCACCAGTCCGCCATTGAGGTTCAGGGCATTTTTGTGCTTCCGGTTTTGGCGTCTGCAAGCTGTCCAGACCTTTTCCCAACTATGCTCACCCCATGACCTCATCAGCCTCCCCCACCCTCGCCTTCAAACTCCTCTCCGACCGGGCCCAGGTTCCCGCGTACCAGACCGCCCGCGCTGCCGGCATGGATTTGTGCGCGTGCTTGCCGCCGGACCAGAAGGAATGGGTCTTGAAGCCTGGGGATATCGCCATGATTCCAACTGGATTGTTAGTGGCAATTCCCCCCGGATTCGAAGGTCAGGTCCGGGCCCGCTCTGGTCTGGCCACCAAGAACGGCATCGGACTTCCCAACTCCCCCGGCACTATCGACAGCGACTATCGCGGCGAAATCAAGGTCGCGCTGATCAACTGGGGGCGCGAGGCGTTTGCGATTACCCACCAGATGCGCATCGCCCAACTGGTCATTTGCCCAGTTGCCCACGCCAATATCGAAGTGGTCCACACTCTCGATGCCACCGACCGCGGCACGGGTGGGTTTGGGTCTACGGGTCTGGTGTAATTCAGCAGATTTTGCGTTCCTTATCCAGCCGATCTGGTCAAGAATTGACCACTCGGTGGTTGAATATTGACCACCAACTTGTTGAAAATTAGCCATCAGGTGATTGAAAATTGACCACTGGGTGGTTGATTTTCGACTACCAATCACAACTTCCGAGTCTGGGACAATCCCGCCCTTTCGCCAAACAAGTCGCCAGAAGTCCACCTTGTAGACCTACCATCGGCGGCACCTCAATAGCCCGCCGCAATGTCGGGCGTTTGGAGATCTCCTTCCTCATGCAGTTCAACCCCAAGGACTTCAATCCCAACCTCGCTGGCCCGATCCTGACCCAACGGATCCCATCGTGGCCCTACGCCGATCCGAAGGGTCGCCACATTGTCAAACTGCCCGAATACCTCGCAACCGGCGGCTACCAAGGTCTTCGCAAAGCGTTGACCATGAAGCCTGAGGCCGTGATCGACGAAGTGAAAAAGTCGGGGCTTCGCGGCCGCGGCGGTGCGGGTTTCCCGACTGGTTTGAAATGGACATTCCTCCCGAAGGTCGAAGAAGGCAAAGACCCGGGGATGCGTTATCTGGCGATTAATGCTGACGAATCTGAGCCGGGGACTTTCAAAGACCGCTTGCTCATGGATTTTGATCCGCACCTGATGCTCGAAGGCATCGCGGCGGCGTGTTACGCCTGCCGCCTCAAAGTTGCGTACATCTTTATTCGCGGCGAGTATCACCACCAGGCACACGTTTTGGAAGAAGCTCTCAAAGAGGCATACGCACACGGCGTCTTTGGCAAGCAGGGGTTGTTCAACACCGCCGGAGCCAATGGGGAAAAGTGGGCGGTTGAGTGTTATGTCCACCGCGGCGCTGGCGCGTATATCTGCGGCGAAGAAACTGGCTTGCTGGAAGCACTTGAAGGCAAGCGCGGCTGGCCGCGGATCAAGCCGCCGTTCCCGGCGGTCAAGGGACTTTTCGGTAAGCCCACAATCATCAATAACGTCGAGACACTCTGCCACGTGCCAAGCATCATTGAGCATGGCGCGGATTGGTTCATGAAGCAAGGTCGCGCGAGCACACTGCCCGGATCGCCCCCGAGCTTTGGCACCAAGCTCATGGGTGTCAGCGGTCACGTCGCTCGTCCGGGATGTTTTGAACTTGAGCTCGGCATACCGCTTCGCAAGATTGTCGAAGGACTTTGCGGCGGCATGCGGAACGGCAAAAAATTCAAGGGCGCGATTCCCGGCGGCATTTCGATGGGCATTCTCGATGCCGATCAGTACGATGCCGAAATGGATTTTGATATCGGCCGCAAGTGCAACGTGCTGGGCCTGGGAACTGCATGCCCCACCGTGTTTGATGAAGATACAGACATGGTGATGGTGGCAAGAAACCTGGCCCGGTTCTTTAAGCACGAATCTTGTGGACAATGCACACCATGCCGCGAAGGCAGCGGTTGGCTGTATCAATTGATGACCAAGATTGAATCTGGCGCAGGCAAGACCAAAGACCTTGATCTCGCTCTTGAAATCGCCACGAGCATGGGCAGCATGCCCGGCACAACAATCTGTGGTCTGGCCGATGGCAACAACTGGGCCATCCGCACGATCATGAACAAGTTCCGTCCGGAATTTGAAGCACGGGTGACACCAACATTTATTCCCGTGAGAATGACTATCGGCGCTTCATCACGCTGAGAGCAGTTTAGAAATCCACGTCCACCAACGATCGACCACCTATGGCCGCAGCACTTACCGCACGCAATCTCTCCATGCACTTTGCCACAAAGAACCTCTTTGCGGATGTGGCTATTTCACTCGAAGAACGTGAGCGGCTCGCGCTCATCGGGCCCAATGGGTCAGGGAAGTCCACGCTCCTGAAGATCTTGGCTCGCATTCTTGAGCCAGATGAAGGCGAGATTTCGCTGCGCAAGGGTGTTCGCGCGGCGTATGTCGCTCAGCAGGACGTATTTCCTGAGGGGTCGACGGTCCTATCAGCATTGACGGATGAGTTACATGCGTGTCGTCGCGCGGGGCAGTTGCCGTTCATGCATGATGATCATGAGGCTGATCTGGCCGCGGAGATGATTCTGGGGCGGCTTGAGTTTCCGGACTTTTCGCAGAAGACTGCATCGCTTTCGGGCGGTCAGCGCAAGCGGCTTTCGATTGCTCGCGAACTTGCCAAAGAGCCCGATATTCTGCTGCTCGATGAACCGACGAACCATCTTGACGTTGATGGGATTGAGTGGCTCGAAGGTGTGCTGCGCCAGGGGCCGTTCGCATCGATCTTCGTGACGCACGATCGTATGTTTTTGGAATCGGTGGCGATGCGCATTGTTGAATTGGCTCGGCACTATCCCGAAGGCACGTTCAGCGTTGCTGGCAATTACACCGAGTTTCTACGCCGCAAAGAAGAGTTTCTGGATGGTCAGGCCAAGCAGGAACACGCACTCTCGGGCCAGGTTCGCGAAGATCTTCGCTGGCTGGCACGCGGACCGCAGGCGCGGCGGACAAAGTCAAAGAGCCGCATCAGCGCGAGCTATGAGCGCATGGACGAGCTGGCCGAGTTGCGTTCCAGAAATGCGCCGCAGAAGGCCGCGGGAATCGAGTTTGACAGCACGGGGCGCCAGACCCGCAAACTCATCGAGGCACGCGGTATATCCAAGGCGTATGGCGATCGCCACCTGTTCCACGATGTCGATGTGATTCTGTCACCCGGATCGGTGCTTGGACTCCTTGGCCCAAACGGCTCGGGCAAGTCCACTTTGATCAAGATCCTCACCGGTGAAATTGAATCTGACCCAGCAACAGCACAGATGCTCAAGATCGCCGCGGAAGACACGTCGCGGCCGCCGGGGACGCCGCTGCCGGGGACGATTCGCCGCGCCGACAAGTTGCGCTGTGTTGTGTTCAGCCAACATCGTTCTGAGCTTGATCCAGAAATGACATTGCGTGACACGCTGAGTCCGCACGCTGATTCGGTCATCTATCGCGAACGCACCATTCACGTGGTGACATGGGCCAACAAGTTCCTGTTCAACAAGGAAGATCTCAAGACTCCCGTGAAAGCCCTCTCTGGCGGCGAGCAAGCTCGTATCCATATTGCCCGCCTGATGCTTGAGCCTGCGGATGTTTTGATCCTTGACGAACCGACCAACGACCTGGATATTCCGTCGCTTGAAGTGCTGGAAAACAGCATCGAAGAGTTCCCCGGTTCGGTCGTCCTGGTTACGCACGATCGTGCCATGCTCTCAGATCTTTCGACGCAGATTCTCGCCCTCGATGGCAAAGGCGGCACCCGCTACTTCACCGACTATGACCAGTGGACGCGCCGGTTGAAGCACGAAGAAGAGGAGAAGGTCAAGGTCGCAGTCGCAGTGCAGGCTAAGTCGAAACTGAGCTATAAGGAACAGCAAGAGTTGCAGAAGATGCCCACGACGATTGCGACCGCAGAAGCGGAGGTCGCACGACTGGAAATGATGACAAGCGACCCGGCGCTGCTCAGCAATCCGATCAAATTGGCAGATGTATGCAAGAAGGTCGGCGAAGCTCAGCGGAAAGTTGATCGGTTATACGCTCGTTTTGAAGAGCTGGAAACCAAAAAAGCTTAACGGACAGGTCGTATCGAACATACTGTTCCGCATGACGCTTGGCAGATCCATCATTGGCGGCACACCCGCAAACGCACCGGGCAAGGACTCGATGTTCTCATTTCACTCCGTCAACCCCGCAACCGGCGAAGAGTTGCCCGAGATTTTTCAGTGCGCGACATCAGAAGATGTTGAACAAGCGTGCGCGATTGCCGCGAGCGCGGCCAGCGCGTACGCCTCGACTACTCCACTGGCGCGAGCCACATTCCTGGACGCTATCGCTCGCAACATTCTTAAGGCTGGCGATGCTCTATTGCAACGGGCCGCGGCGGAAACTGGACTCGTTGCATCGCCTCGACTTGCGGGCGAACGCGACCGCACAGTGAGCACATTGCGAATGTTCGCGGCACTTGTGCGTGCCGGATCATGGGCACGACCCACCATCGATCGCGCGGAACCTGATCGCAAGCCGATGGCCAAGCCCGACCTTCGATCGATACTACAGCCATTGGGACCGGTTGCAGTTTTTGGAGCATCCAACTTTCCACTTGCCTATTCGACGGCAGGAACAGATACATCTTCGGCGCTCGCCGCGGGTTGCCCGGTGATCGTGAAGGGGCATCCGGCACATCCAGGCACGGGCGAACTTGTGGGGCAGTGCATAAGTGCGGCCGCCAAAGAAACAGGAATGCCTGCAGGTGTGTTCAGTTTCCTGCATGCTGGCGGCGGCGGGGCACGCGAGCAGGCAGTGGGCCGCGAACTGATTTTGAATCACGCAGTTCGCGCTGTCGGGTTTACCGGCTCGCACAATGGCGGCATGGCACTTGCCAATATGTGCAGCGCGCGCATGTACAAGGGGCGGCCTGACCCAGTGCCGGTGTTTGCGGAAATGGGGTCAGTCAATCCCGTGTTCATTATGCCCGATGCGCTGGACGCCAAAGCCGCGGAAATCGCGGCGAAACTGGCCGCGAGCTTTACAGGGTCGGCGGGGCAACTTTGTACTTGCCCGGGCCTGGTGATCATCGCGCGGTCGGCGGCGAGCGATCCCTTTATTGCAGCACTCTCGGAACTAACGGCCAAGGCCGGTCCAATGACGATGCTGAGTCACCACATCCGCGAGGCTTTTCATCAGCGTGTGGTGCTTCTTACGCAAACCAAGGGGATCGCATTGGCTGCAAGAAGTGTCTTGCCGCGGCACCAGCAGCCGGACCCAAACGCGCCAGGAATCGGGTCACTTCCGGATCGTGCAGCAGCGGAAACTGTTGCAATGCTGTTCCGGACCGATATCGATACGTTCTTGGCGCAGCATGTGGCCCAAGATGAGTGCTTCGGGCCATCGACGATGATTGTGGAATGTGAATCGGCGGAACGATTCCTGGACGCAGCCCGCGTATTGCAGGGTTCTCTGACCGCATCGATATTCATGACCGGAGCCAGCGGGATCTCGGCCAAGGATGCGGAGCTGGCTCGCCCGCTTCTGCGGGAATGTTCGCGTTTCGCGGGCCGGGTGATTGTCGATGGTGTTCCAACAGGCCTGGAAGTTTCACCAGCGATGGTGCATGGCGGGCCATATCCAGCATCGAATCAGCCGCACACCACCGCCGTGGGTGCTCGGGCGATCGAACGGTGGTGTCGCCCGGTGTGCTACCAGAACGTGCCAAGCCAGATGCTTCCGCCGGGCTTGCATTAGTATTGTTTATATCATTTCACTTCAAGAACTTTGGCGTTCTTCATGATGACGCGATACTGCGGCACAGGGGAGCCCGCATTGACAATGCTGTTGGCATCTTCAAACATTCCCATGACGCGCACTCTACTACCGACTTTCACGCGATCATCAGAATCTTTCAGCTGAACGATGACCCAGTAGCCGCTGGCTCCGAGCATGCCGCTGGCGGATTCCTGCCAGCGCAGAGTCTGAAAGCCGCCCTCATCGGCGACGATCTCAACAGTGCCTTCCCATCCGGGTTCGCCGATCCAGAGCCCTTGATAGTCCGCGAGCGGATCGGGCTTGTTCTTTCTCTTGGCAGCGCCGGCGGCCATCAATGCCGCGGGCGTGGTGCTGGGGTCAAGATACTGAGCATTGCGCGGCGGATACGGCGCGGTGTCGGCGGTCTGACTCTTTTTCCAGATGCTCGCGCCAACGCCGCCCGCGATGATTGCAACAAAGATAACGATCGGCACGAGGATTTTCACGGCTTGCCACCCTTCACGAGGACCGCACTTTTGAACATAACATGCACTAGACACGGCCTAGACATGCAATATCCGCTCAATGCGGTCAATCAAGCGATCCATCGATAGAAGTATACCAGCAGCCCGGGCGGCGGGTGTGCGGTGGCCGAGCCATGGAAGACTCATGGCAGTTGTGAGGCCGATCGACCACTGGGTGCTATCTGCAGAATCCACAATCCAGCCGGGGCCAAGCGGATCGGAGTGGTCAGGCGGCGGATTGAGAAGTTCTGATCCGGCAGCGCGATTCAGGGCAATGACCGGGCGGCCCACGCACAATGCATCGGCGGCGAATCGACCAGTCACACTGGAAGTTTTGAGCCCGAATCGTGAGTGGCGGGCCGCTGCAAGGGGAATCGCGGCAAGGTCGCATGCCGCCAGCATTTCCACAATTCTATTCGTTCGACCCAGGATCTTAACATCTTCCAGGCATCCGGCTTTGGCGACTGCGTTGGCAAGAGACTCGCCGCTGCGACCGATCACGATGCACAGAGGCTTTCTCTCCGCAGTTTCGCGGCACAGATGTGCGAATGCACTCAGAAACGGCTGGAGCCCGCCGCGGTGAGCGTGAACTGCGCTTAAGAGCACAACACGCCGGTCATGTGGAATGCGAAGCAGGTCACGCATCGACTTGCGCATCTGTTCCACTTCCGCTTCCGATGGTTGCGTAAAGCGCGATGCGTAGCCCAGTCCGCCCGCACCATTTCCAAAAGTGAGAACTGCGGAGTTCTTAGTGATGGCGACTCGTTCAGCTGCCTTGATCGCAAGAAGCCAGGGTTGATGAACTATTTCAGAGAGCGCCGAAATCGGACTCTGTGTTGCCAGGACGGTCTTCACGTTGTCCCACGCGCCAGGGCCGAAGGGAATCCACACATCCGCAGCCACAAGAGAGGTGAGCGAGAGCGTGCGGTCGTGCGAGGTGTGACTTCGAAGGTCTTCGGCCCATTGCTGGAAGGCAAACGGGTTAGCACCCAGGTGATCGCGCTCTGGATTGTGAACTCTTACCTGTACGCCTGGCTGATTCGCAAAGAGTGAGCAATCTTCAGCCCCATCGATGGCGAGTGTGACGTGGTGACCGCGGGATTGGAACGCGCGCGTGAGATCAACTGCCCAGTGCGAAATCGCGATGGGTGAACTGCGAACGTAATCTGCGAACAGCAGGAGTTTCACGGTTTGAGTGATCCACTTGATTCCGCCGGGCGCCACGCCGGGCAGAGTGCAAAGAGCAGAAAGAGAAGGATACCAGTCTGAGTGTTGAAATGGATCGGATCTGTCATGCTGACGATGAACATTCCTATCAGCGCCCAGCCCGGTCCCGCGGCGTAGGTCCCCTGCTGTTGCGATGAAAGAGGCGCGAACGCGCCCCAAAGCGCACTGAGCGCCGTGAACAGTGCAAGAGACAATCCGATAATTCCGGTCGTTGTGATGATGTGCAGGGCCGAGTTATGCGCGTGTTCAAAGACCGTCGTTTTGGATGGGTCATCACCAAGGCGATTCGTTGGCACGCCGCCAGCGGCGACGACTTGCTGTGCAGACCAGGTTTCAAAACTGCCCGCTCCCACCCCGGTGAAGGGACGGGCTTTGATCGCTTCAATACACCAAATCGCCATTTGCACTCGCGCGCCATTGTCGGACTTGTAGTTCCTGGTCTCAAGCGCAAGCTGAACTTCATTGATCGCACTATTTGCCCGCATAATGACGCGATCGCCGATGGTCATCATCCCGATGCAGGCAGCTATTCCCAGCGCCAGTGCAGAGAGGAAAATCGATTTCCTTGAGCGGCGGACGCGGAACATCGCAAAGAAAAGAATAATGAAGATGAGGACTATCGACGCAAGAATCGCGCCCCGCGTTCCAGTTGCGACGATACCTACAAGTGAGACTGCAGATCCGCCGATAGCAATCGCCCGCACTTTTCCAGTTCCCATGACCGCCGCGGGCAAGTGCAAACCAAGTGCAGCAACGAGCATGGAGCCGGCCGCGAGCGGGTGCCACCAGCCGCCGGTGCGGTTGAGATCGAGCATCCAGTCAATATTTTTCCCGGTAAAGATCGACAGGGAGTTATAGATTCCATAATGGCGTCCAACTTCCTGGACGACCTGCGAAACATTTCCGAGAAACAGACCAATGCAGAGAAACGTGATCAGGAGCGGGCGACGATCCAACACCGGCCACACCACGAGGCCGAAGACGGCCCATCGCATTTTAGAGATTTCGTTCCAGCCGTGCTGTGGATCCAGAGACCATGAAATTGAAATGATCTGCCAGATCGTAAAGGCAAGCAGGCAGAGACTGATGGGCTGAATGAACGGACGCCAGGCCGTTCGATACGTACTCCAGAGCCGCACCAGGTAATCCACGCCAATGAATATCATGAAAATCGTGACGTGGGTCGCGGGCATGCAGGCGATGATGCACATGGTGCAAGTGAGCCATGTCTGGACCGTGTGACTCAGCCGCTCTCTACGAAACTGTGATTCGAACTCACGCTGAGCGTTTTCACGAGAAATCCAGCCGCCGTTGAAGAACCAGCGGAGGCGCGAACCGATACCCGATGACGGCAACGATGGCTCGACAGAATGAGGTATTGGCTGGCTCATTGCGTGTGAGGATACCACACTCTGCGCCAGAGGCTCGGATTGGTCTCGGATTGATCACCGATTCTTGTAGACTTTGCCCATCATGCGCTTGGGAGGCAGCTTGGTTGGAACAATGCCGCCCGGGAACTTGGTGGCATCAATCTTCGCTGGCAACGGCAATGCAGACGCGGAAGCCACAACCTGCGGCGCAGGTGCTGCGCCTGGAGTCGCAACAGCCGAGGTGCCATCACCTTGCGGTCTTGCGAAACTGGTACGAGGCTCTTCCGGCGGCGGAGCAGCCTCTGTCTGTGCGCGGTTGCGCGGACCATCATCTCCGCGCCAGCCGTCCGGGCGAGGCGAAGGTGTGAAGTCGGGATAGTGAAGCTTTGGAATCTCGGTGTTCGTGAGCATTTCGATCGCGGTCAACAGATCGCCTTCGGCAGGTGAAATGAGCGACCATGCGACGCCAGCGCGGCCAGCACGGGCTGTGCGTCCAATACGGTGAACGTACACTTCAGGATCCAGAGGCAGATCGAAGTTAATGACGTGAGAAATTCCCTCGACATCGATGCCGCGGGAAGCGAGATCGGAACAGACCAGAACCGAGAGTTCACCTTCGCGGAGGCGCTGCATGGTCTTGTTGCGTTTACGCTGCGGGTGATCGCCGTGGATCGCGTGCGCTTCGATGCCGCGCTTCGAGAGTCCTTCAGAGATTTCATCAACTGTGCGCTTGAGGTTGCAGAAGATCAGCGTGAGGGCCGGTTCTTCGTGACGCAGGACGTGCAGCAGCAGTTTCTTCTTGTCCCAGGCATCGACGGGAAGGTGGTACTGCTTCACCTGCGAAACAACCAGCGACTTGCCGATGACTTCAATCTTTTCGGGATTGTTCATCTGCTTGCGGGCGAGGCGATCGATTTCATCCGAAATAGTCGCGGAGACCATGATGGTCTGACGCTCAGTGGGTGGCTTGCATTTCTCGAGAATCGTCCGGATGTCTTCGCGGAACCCGATATCGAGCATGCGATCGACTTCATCGAGCACAACGAACTTGACGTTCTTGAAGTGGATGTTGCCGCGTTCGGCAAAGTCCATCACGCGGCCGGGGGTGCCGACAAGAATCTGCGGGCCACGGGCGAGTTCATCCATCTGCTCGCGCATGTTGTCGCCGCCATAAATCGCGGCGGCCTTAATGGGCGTGAACTGCCCCAGCGCATCGATCTCAGCAGTAATCTGAATCGCGAGTTCACGTGTGGGGCAGAGAATCAGAGCCTGGCCAGCCAACTCCTTTTCGCAGAGGTGCAGAAGCGGCAGCGCAAACGCGGCGGTCTTACCCGAACCGGTCTTTGCCTGACCCATGACGTCTTTCCCAGCGAGGATCGCGGGGATCAATTTGGCCTGGACGAGCGTCGGGTATTTGTAACCGGCGGCATCAACGCCCTTCTGAACGCTGTTGCGAAGGCCGAGCGATTCGAAGGTCGCAACCTGATCGAAGATATCGGAAAGAGGGACTGGTGGAGCATCGGAAGCGGGATCAACTGTGGAAGTTGGACTGGATTCGGTGAGTTGGTCGCCGATTGGGCCGCCAATTGGGGCGGATTCAGAATTATTCATAGGACAAAAAACCCTTTTCTCAAGATTCGCTCACATCGCGCGTCGGACGGGGTTGAATTCCCACGGTCTCGCAGGCGCGGCGGAGGTTGCATGCGGAGAGACGGAAGGATAGGGAAGCGATCGGTAAGAGGCGATGAGAAAGGCTTTTTCGAGAACTGAATGGAGAGAAAGGCACTTGCAAACCGAGCCACTGTTCGACGTTTGGTAGGAACAAAAGCCCCACTCTAAGGTCTGGCCGGCGTTGCACTGACGAATGTCAATTCACGTTGTCCCGCCGGGCAGGTGCGGCCGCAATATCTCGTTGAAGCAGACGTTTGGCACAGAGTTTGAAGGACGACCGAAGCTGAGGGGAGGCTCGATTGAGGGCTTACCGGTGGCACACAACACATCCGATGGAAGTTCCATGATTCACTATCGATTTCTGCTCTTGGTTTTGCTCTTAATCGTTTCGACATCGTTTGGTCAGGGGAAAGACCCGCAATCGCGGCCTGGGCCGCTGGCAGGACTTTCCACAGTGTTGGGACGCCCTACTGAACACTCGATAGCAGTGAGCGTGCTTTCCGCAACCGATGCGGAAGTGTTCATCGAATACGGTGTTGACGACAAGCTACTGAGTTCAAAGTCGGCGGTAAAAAGCGTCTACGCCGGAAAACCGGTCGAATTTGAACTGACTTCGCTTCGTGCTTCCAGCACATACACGTATCGCACGCGCACCAGAACTGGCAGCGCAACGGAGTTTTCAATTGGCGAGCCGTGTGTGTTTCACACACAGCGGGCTCCGGGGGAAACATTCACTTTTGCTCTTCAGGGCGATTCTCATCCCGAGCGTCTCGGCAAGATGTACGATCCGGATCTGTATGTGCAGACGATGAACAACGTCGCCAAAGATGCGCCGGACTTCTACTTCACTATGGGCGATGATTTCAGTATCGAGCGTCTGATCAGTCGCAAATTGTTGAATCAGGAGTCGGTCGATGCGGTGTATGCGCATCAGCGCGGCTTTCTTGGGTTGATCGGCCGTACATCGCCATTGTTTCTTGTGAATGGAAACCACGAGCAGGCGGCAAGATACCTGCTTGATGGAACCGCTAACAACGCCGCGGTGTACGCGGGGACTGCCCGCATAAAGTTTTTTCCGTTGCCCGCGCCAGATGAGTTCTACACCGGAAACAGTGACAAAGTCGAACACATCGGATTGCTGCGTGACTACTACGCGTGGACCTGGGGGGATGCACTCTTTGTCGTAATCGATCCGTACTGGCATTCCAGTGTCGCGGTTGATAACGAGGCGGGAGTCGAAGGAAAGAACGATGGCAAGGGCGCAGGAAAGGGCGGCGGCAAGAGTGATGGAAAACGCGGGCGAGACCTTTGGAACATCACGCTGGGAGATGCTCAATACGCATGGCTCAGTAAGACTTTGCGGGAGAGCAAGTCCCCGTTCAAGTTCGTGTTTTCACATCACGTTCTTGGCACGGGCCGTGGTGCGGTAGAGGTCGCGACAAAATATGAATGGGGCGGCGAAGACCAGCGCGGAGTGGATCGCTTTTCCACCATGCGACCCACATGGAAGCAGCCAATCCATAACCTGATGCGTGACAGCGGAGTCACCATCTTCTTTCAAGGCCACGATCACATCTATGCCAAACAGGAGCTCGAAGGCGTGATCTATCAGGCAGTTCCCAATCCCGCCGACTCCACATTCACAGCATTCAATCGCGAGGCCTACAAAACCGGAGATATTCGCCCCAACTCGGGCCATCTCCGCGTCACAGTCTCACACGAATCAGCCAAAGTCGAGTATGTGAGCTCATTCCGCAAGCAGGATGAGGGCGAGGGTAGAACCAACGGCGCCCTCGCACACTCGTACACCGTCGCACCGCGCGTGTCTGGCCCGGAAGGCAAGCCATGAGTACGCATCCACCTTTCGCAATCGCATCCGTCCTTGCATTCGCGCTCGCAGCCCTCGCCCATCCCCCTGATCAAGATGGAAATCACAGCTTAGATACGCCTTCAATCCGCAATTGGACCAACGCCAGAACCGGCGAATCTGTTCGGGGCTCTTTCCTCGCTGCCCGCGGCGGGCCCGATGGCGCCCTCGTCAGTATCGAACGCTCTCCCGGCGATGTTGTCGTGTTCGCTCTCGCCGATCTCGACCCCGATGGTCGCACCGAAGCCCAGCTTCGCATTGCCCACGTCACAGCGATCAACGAGATTCAGACGAGTCAGGACCCCGTCGCGAAGAAGAGCACACCCAAGCCCGCGCAAGCGGCATCCTTCGATCTCTTCGCCCCCTTCGTTAAAACTCGCTGGGATGATCAATACCTCTTTATCGAATCCGATGGTTTGCCGCACGCGCCCGTGACATATCCGCTCATGGTCGGCATCAAAAGCTGGCAGCAGCAGGTACCCCTCCCGCAGGCATACACCGGCAACAATGCCTGGCGCATTCCCCTCAACCCACAGCTCGCAGACAAACCCGTTTCCGGCAAGACCCAGCTCTATCGCGGCGCAATCGCTCTTGCGGCCAACGGCGTCCCCATCTTCAACGCACTCAATAACCGCGGCGATGATGCGCTCAAGGCCGGCGAACTCGATGAATTCGGCGGCCACTGCGGCAGGGCTGATGACTATCACTATCACATCGCGCCTCTCGTTCTCCAGAAAACCATCGGCAAGGACAAACCTCTTGCCTACGCACTCGATGGTTTCCCGATCTATGGCCTCTTCGATCCCGCCGCCAAAGCCGCGGAAAGATCCTGCCCGCTCAGCGGCGCCGAGAAACTCGATGAACTCAACGGCCACTTCGCTCTGAACGCCGATGGCTCAAAGGGTCTCTATCACTATCACGCCAGCACGACGTACCCATACATCAACGGCGGCATGCGCGGCAAAGTTACGGTGAAGGAAGATCAGGTCGATCCACAGCCCCGCGCCAATCCAGTCCGCGAATCTGGCCGCCCCCTCCGAGGCGCGACGATCACCGACTTCAAAACCCTGGGCGAAAAATCCTGGTCGCTCGAATACACGCTTGCTGGTGCCAGACATTACTGGAATTTCCGCGCGGAAGATGGCGGCAAATACACGTTCGATTTCATTGATCCCGACGGCACAAAAAAGACCGAAACCTACTCCGCCCGCACCGGTCGCGATCGTCCTCCTCGCGGCGATAATTCCGATCGTCCGCGCCGCGGCAATGGCCGGCCCCGCGACCCCAACACTCAGCCGCCCCGTCGTGATGAACCGGCACCCGCCGCACAGCCAATAGAAAAACCTTCGAACGATCCCAAGGCTCCGGCATCCGACTTCTCGCTCACCAGTTCCGCGATCAGCGCAGACGGCAAGCTCCCCGCCGAATTCGCCTGCGATGGCGCAAGCATCTCGCCGCCGCTTTCATGGGCAAAACCACCTCAGGGGACAAAGTCCTTCGCGGTCACCATGCACCACATCCCTGGCCCGCCCCGGCCCGGTGATAAACCCGGTGAAGACAAGCACGTCTATATCGTGCTCTACAACATCCCCGCCGACACAGTCTCGCTTGAAAAAGGCCAGACCGTCATCGGCACGCGCGGCATCAACACGGTAAATCGCCGTGCTGAATACGCCCCGCCTTGCTCGCAGGGACCTGGCGACAAGAAGTACACTCTCACCGTCTACGCACTGTCGGCCGATCCGCTCATCACTCCCGCAAGTCGCAACGGTGCCACGATGGATGAATTGCTCGCCGCCATCAAGGACACGACGCTCGCGACCGCAACCCTCGATGTGACCTACGCGCGGCCTTGACCAGTGTGTGTGTGTTCCGGCCTCTGACGTGATAGCTTTTCACTAATGTGGACTGTGCATGACTCATTCTCCTCCACTCACTCATCTCGTGCGCCCGCGTATCAATGTCATGGTGCTGACCGCCATACTCCTTCTTTCCGCGTCTAGCCAGACGATGGCTCGGCAGCCCGCCGATCGCGCCAAACAGGGCGGCAAAGATGGTCGCGGTCTCATCTCGCAGATGAACGCCTTCCACACTGAAGTTCCCGCCCATCCCTTTGACATCGTGCTCGTGCGTCCAACCTCCACCTCCATCGCTGCCAGCGTGATCACCAGCGCTGATACCGATGGATTCATCGAGTTTGCGATTGCTGGGAGCGACCACTTCGATCGCACGCCCGCCGAGTCACTCAAAGCCGGCGAGCCCGCGCTGTTGTCGCTCGATGGACTCAAGCCCGACACCGCATACTCCTATCGCTTCCGCTATCGAACCTTCAAGGCCGTTGAACGGGACACCCCCGGTGTTGACCTGCCTCCATTCGCTTCCAGCGACCTCTTCTCGTTTCACACGCCTCGCAATCCCGGCGACACCTTCACCTTCACCATCCAGGCAGATTCCCACCTTGATGCCGTCATGACTCCCGCGGTCTATGAGCGAGCCCTCGCTAACGCTCTCGCCGACAATCCCGATTTCCACATCGATCTCGGCGACACCTTCATGACTGACAAACGCCGCGAATACAAGGAAGCACTTCCGCAGTACATCGCCCAGCGCTATTACTTCGGCCAGCTCTGCCATTCCGCGCCCCTTTTCATGGTGCTGGGAAATCACGATGGCGAAGCCGGATACGCCGCCCGAGGCGCGGAGAACATCGCCGCATGGTCCTTCGCTCAGCGCACCCGCTACTTCCCCGCGCCCGAAATACTCAGCGTCGAAAAACCTTCGATGTACACTGGCCGCACATCCTTCGCGAATAATCAGGGAGCCAACTACTACGCGTTCACCTGGGGAGATGCGCAGTTCATCGTCCTCGATCCTTTCTGGTTTACCACCTCCAGGCCAAAGGGCGGGGGACGCGGCCCTTCCGGCGAAGTGCCTGCACAGAACGTCGACACGGCGGCCACCGATGAGAACTGGGCTCGTTCTCTCGGCCGCGATCAATACGACTGGCTCACACGCACGCTCGAATCCTCAAAATCCAGATTCAAGTTCGTCTTCATTCACCACCTCGTCGGCGGACTCGGCAAAGCCAACCGCGGCGGAACTGAATCCTCCATTTTCTTCGAGTGGGGCGGCACAAACGCCGACGGCTCGCCCGGCTTCGCTCAACACCGCGCCGGCTGGCCCATGCCCATTCATGATCTCCTCGTCAAGAACCATGTCTCCGCCGTCTTCCACGGCCACGATCACCTCTATGTCCATGCTGAGCGGGATGGCATCGCGTACCAATGCGTTGCCCAGCCAGGAAACAACTTGGGAAGCACGCGTAGCGCGATGGAATATGGCTACAAAGCAGGGACTATTCTCGCGAGTCCGGGACATGTGCGCGTTCATGTTGCCCCCGAAAGCTCAACCATCGAGTTTGTTCGCGCATCGATCGGCGATCAGTCGCGCGGCAGAGCGGCACAGTCTCGCGAACGAGATGGCAATGGAACGGTTGTTGACTCGTATCAGATAAATGCAAATAAGTGAGTACGGTTCGCGGATTCAACTACTTACGCTTCAATGCATGGGACAACGCCCATTCGATCGACTCTCTCAGCTTTGTACCCACAACCAACGTGTGACCCTGATTTTCAGCCAATCGAAATTCAACTGGTAATCCAGCGGCTTTGGCGGCGGCGGCGCTTTTTTCGAGTCGCGCGGCGGGGATGATTGGGTCGAGTTGCGCACCGATGACAAGAGTGGGTGTGAGTTTTGAGCCGGGGGTCGCTTCAAAGCTGCCGCCAGCGATGCAGACCGTCGCTGCGATCGTTTCAGCGCGCTTGTTTGCGATGGTCGAAGCAAGTCCCGCGCCCATGGAGTGCCCGATGATGTAAATGCGGGTGCGGTCTACCCGCACATCTTCTGCGATCTGCTCGACCAGATCGGTGAGCCCGGCAGGATTTGCCATCAGGGCGCTAGTAGAAGGAGAGGCGACGATGAACCCGAACTCGTCGGCGAGGCGTTTGATTTCGCCATTGCCGTACGCGTCCATGAACATGCTCTCATCGCCGCCAGCGCCGTGAAATGCGATGATGAGCGGACTGCCTGAAGCCGGTCCGGTCAAATTTGCTGGAACGTATACGCGGCAGGGAATCGGAGGCGATTTAGAACTCGCCGGAATAATCGGACGCCAGATATCCCCCGGGCGATTGCGGTAGGGATTGATGCCGCTGGTGAGGAGTTTAAGTTCCTGGTAAAGCTGGCGATCGTGCACTTTTGGATTAAGCAGGTATTGAGCAGAGCGGATTGAGGAGTGAGTGCCTGAATAGATCTTGATTCGCTCCGCACAGATTGCCTGCGCCCGCTGATAGCCCGCGTCTTTTCCTTCACCAGCTTGTAGTGTTGCGAGCTTTCGGGCAAATGGGCCGGAAAAGAAATCGGGATCGGTTCGAGGAATCAGGAATCGGCGCGTTTCGTAGCGTTCATCGGGAGAAAATGAAAGCGTGACCGCAAGGTTCTCTCGGGCACCGATCACATCTTTCAGCGGCAGCTTGAGAACTATCGGGGCGCTTTCATCAGACTTGAGTGTGTGCAGTGTGGGTTTCAGTTGAAGCAACGGAGTGTCCGACGGCGCGAGTTCAACGAAAATCGAAACTGGCGCTGGCGAAGTGACGGCGTACATGCTGCGGAGCAGAATGGCCGCATCAGGTGAATCAGTGCGAATGTCGGCAGGAGAGAGTTCTGTAGCGAGAGCCCAGGCGATGCGATACGCATCTTTGTCGGCATCGGCGGGGAGAAGCGAGAGAGAAAGTTCGTTCAAGTCACGCGTCGCGGCGGCGAGCTGAAATGTAAAGAACTTCTGGGTGACGGCATCGAAGCCTTTATTGATTTCGATCATCCGCTCGGGAGTTTGTGGATTCTCATAGAGGAGCGAGTCGAACCGCATGTACGCGTACGAAAGTTCCTCGCGCGTGACAGGTGCGAACTCCACTTGGGCACGTGAAGCGAGTCCGAGAAAGAGTGAGACTGCAAACCCGAGGATTTTCATGACAGAGCCTACGGCCGAAGGGTCTGAGGCACCACACTGAGCCCTCTGCCCTTTTGGCAGATCGCCCAACTTAGATGCCCATGGAATTGCCCCTAAGAGGTCAGGATCAAGCCAAATCCGGCTTTTGTACGGGCCTGGGCGCGGAGCTCCCCTTGGCACGCCGGTTGCAATTTAACTCTGTGGCGATCGCCCCAAAGGTGACTCGTCAGAATGGAGCATCCTTACTTATGTCCAAGATCATCGGAATCGACCTCGGTACAACAAACTCAGTCGTGGCTGTCATGGAGGGCGGCGCGGCCAAGGTCCTCATCAATTCTGGCGGCAGCCGGCTAACGCCGTCTGTGATCGGCTTTACGGATAAAGGCGAACGCCTGATTGGCTATCCCGCCAAACACCAGCAGGTGACCAACCCCAAGAACACCGTCTTCTCAATCAAGCGGTTCATGGGCCGCCGCCACTCCGAAGTGCTTGGCGAAGAGAAGATGGTGCCCTACCAGGTCATGGGCGCGAACGACGACTTCGTAAAAGTCCAGATCCGCGGCGAGCAATACACACCACAACAGATCTCAGCCTTCGTGCTGATGGATCTCAAGAAAACTGCTGAAGACTACCTGGGCGAAAAAGTCGAACGCGCGGTCATCACCGTGCCCGCGTATTTCAATGATGCTCAGCGTCAGGCGACCAAGGACGCGGGCGAAATCGCTGGCCTCAAAGTTGAACGAATCATCAATGAACCCACCGCCGCGGCACTCGCGTTCGGTGTAGATAAGAAGAAGTCTGGCAAGATCGCCGTCTTCGATCTCGGCGGCGGCACGTTTGACGTGTCGGTGCTCGATGTTGCCGAAGGCGTGTTCGAAGTGCTCTCGACCAACGGCGATGGCCACCTCGGCGGCGATGACTGGGATCAAGTCCTGATCAACTACATCGCCGAAGAATTCCGCAAGAAGGAAGGCATTGACATTACCAAGGACGCAATGGCGCTTCAGCGTTTGAAAGAGGCCGCTGAAAAAGCCAAGTGCGAACTTTCGACGATGCAAGAGACGACCGTCAATCTGCCGTTCATCACGGCTGATGCGACTGGTCCCAAACACTTGCAGGTCACGGTTACACGTACCAAGTTTGAGACCCTGTGCGAGCCGCTGTTCAACAAGCTCCGCGAGCCATGTCTCAAGGCGATCAAGGATGCGAAGATCGACGCGAGCAAGATTGATGAAGTCGTGCTCGTCGGCGGATCAACCCGCATCCCCAAGGTGCAGCAGATCTGCAAAGAGATTTTCGGCAAGGAACCCAATCGCAGCGTGAACCCCGATGAAGTGGTTGCCGTGGGGGCAGCTCTACAAGGTGGCGTGTTGACTGGCGCTGTGAAAGACATTCTGCTGCTCGACGTGACGCCACTCTCGCTCGGCGTTGAAACCCTCGGCGGCGTGATGACCAAGCTCATTGAACGCAACACGACGATTCCCGCGACACGCAAGGAAACCTTCACCACCGCGGCGGACAGCCAGACCAGCGTGCAGATCAAGGTGTACCAGGGCGAGCGCGAGTTTGCCAAAGATAACCGCCTGCTGGGCGAACTTGAGCTCACGGGTATTCCTCCCGCGCCACGTGGCGTGCCGCAGATTGAGGTGGAATTCTCGATCGATGCCAACGGCATCTTGACGGTGACCGCCACCGATAAGGCCAGCGGCAAGCGTGCCGATGCGCGAATCACTGACTCAGGCAGCTTGCCCAAGGAAGAGATTGAGCGCATGAAGCGTGAAGCTGAAGCAAATGCTGAAGCTGACAAGCAGCGGCGTGAGATCGTCGACCTGAAGAATCGCTCAGAGAACCTGGTCTTCCAGACTCGCAAGTCTCTGGAAGAGCATGGCGCGAAGGTCGCAGGTGATCTGCGTGCGAAGATCGAAAGCGCAATGTCAACTCTTGAATCTCGTCTGAAGGCAGGCGATGACAAAGACAGCATTCAGGCCGCGTACAACGATCTTGAAAAGGCCGGCATGGAGCTGGGCAAGGTCATGTACGAAGCACAGGCCAAGAACGCGCCGGGCGCAGGTGCACCGGGTTACACCGAGCCCAAGCCAGATGCGCCGCAAGGTGCAGCGGCGGGCAAGCCTGATGATGTGATTGATGCCGAGTACAAAGTCAAAGAGTAATTCAGGCTCCAATCGAATGTGAAACTACCTCGCCCGGCGCAACTCGCATCGGGCGAGTTTCTTTTTGGCGGGAAGAGTTGAAAGTGTGAACGCGAGTTTCCGAAGAATTGACTGATTCGATTGACTGAGTATTGGGTTCGGCATGGAGAAGTGCTTCGGCGATCTGCACAGCGTTGAGGGCAGCACCTTTCCGCAATTGATCGCCACTGAGCAGCAGGCAGAAGTCAGTGACTGGCGTGACATCATCGACATCTTGTGCTGCAGCCGGGCGTAGACGACCGACCAACACATCGTCGCGCCCGGTTGCACGTTGTGGAGTTGGAAAGCTGTTGGCGGCGCGATCGTCGACGATCTGAATTCCTGTTGCACAGAGAAATGCAGCCTGCACCTGTCGAAGAGTCGCGGGGCGCTGCAGCGTGATAAGAACTGATTGTGTGTGAGCGCGAAGGACTGGCACGCGGACGCAGGTCGGAATAAGCTGCAAAGTTGGCGAATCCCAGATTTTGCGGGCCTCATCGATGATTTTGCGTTCTTCACCGTTGAGGCCGGTGTCGACGTCAACCGCGCTGTCGTGACTGAAAAGGTTAAACGCGCAGGGTTCGCGGAAGACATGTGGTTCTGAAGCCTCACCAGCCAGCACCGCTCGAGTCTGCTCCTGCAGTTCGCGCATTGCAGGCAGCCCAGCCCCCGAAACAGCCTGATATGTCGAGACCACGATCTTGGATACGCCCCAGGAGCGACGAAGCGGTTCGAGTGCAACGAGCAAAAGGATCGTCGAACAATTAGGATTCGCGATGATCGCGCCGTGGCGCGAGCGAGGCAGCTTTTCAGGATTGACTTCCGGCACAACCAGCGGCACACCGGGGGCGAGTCGGAATGCTGAGGAATTGTCGATCGCTGTGCCGCCCGCTTCGAAGATTCGGGGTGCAAGCGTCTGTGCAGTTGGTGCATCCGCGGCGAGAATCGCAATGTCACGCGGTTCCCAGGCGAGTTCAAGCGGGTCTTGTAGCACCAGTTGCGAATCGCCGTATGCGATCGAAGTCCCGATCGAACGCTCAGACGCGGCGACGCGAAGGGCGGAGGCAGCTATGCCGCGGGCTTCGAGAATTTGCAGCACTTCGCGGCCAACCGCGCCAGTCGCGCCGATCACCGTCCAGCGTGTTGAGTGTGTGCTCACGAAACTGCTCCAGATTCAAGTGCGAGTTCAGTCGTACGTGCCAGATGTGCGGCAAACACATCGAGACAATCAGCGACGACTGCCTGGGTTGTGGGCCAGCGACCCGCACCCTTGCCCTGAACGCTGAAGGTTTCGCCGCGGATGGTGGTCCATTGAACCGCGTTGTGTTCGTTGTTGATGGAGGCGAGCGAATCGTCAAGCGGGAGCGCGCGGAGGGTAACTCGGGCCTGCGGGCCGGAAGAAGTGATCGAGAGTTCGGCGATATGCCGAACGATGCAACCGGGAGATTGTGTAGCTTCAAATGACTCTTGCGAAAGTGCTTGACAATCAACAACAAGATCGTTGATCCCGAAAATGCGCTGTGAGATGACTTTCAGCTTGTCGGCGGCATCAAGCCCGCCCAGGTCACGCGATGGATCTTGCTCGGCAAACCCGAGCTCCTGCGCACGCTTGAGTGCATCGGCGAAGGACACGCCTTCGGCGAGACGCGAGAGGATGTAGTTGGTTGTGCCGTTGAGTATCCCTTCGATGCGGACGATGCGGTCGGGAGATTGCTCAAGAAGTTCGAGGACGGGGACCGCCCCACCGACGCTGGCCGAACATCGCACCGCGTGCTTGCCGCTGGTAGCGGCAAATTGCGGGCCGCACGCAGCGATGACAGCTTTGTTTCCCGTGACGATCTCGCGCGATTGGACGAGCGTATCAGCGATGATGTCTCGGGCGGGGTTGATCCCGCCGAGAAGTTCAATGACAACATCAGGGCGTTTGGCGAGCGCTTCTTGCGGAGTTGTGGTCAAGAGCGCTGAAGGAATCCCAGACCCAGCAGCCTTTGCGATGTCGCGCACCAGAACGCTGACAACCTGGAAGCGATCAGAAAGATCTGCGAGAGCATCAAACACACCGCGGCCTACCACGCCGCATCCACAAAGTGCCACCCGAAGTGGAGCAGACTCGGCGAACGTGGAAGTAAACGAAGTGACCTCGCCGCCAATAAGCGTGACATCGTCGCTCAGCGGCGCGCCGATTTCAAATGGCTGGCGATAGCGAAGCGAGCAAGCAGCGGCCTTTGCCTGTAGCACCTTGCCGTTGATGGTCTTGAGTGTGGTCCAGCTGACCCGCTCATAGCGGCGTGCACCTTGCTGAAGCGGATCGCGATCAAAGAGTCCGGAGACATCCTTGATCAGGCGGCAGCGAGCACCCAGAACGTGGGCGATGAAGATGGCTGAGGTGTCCGAGCCGCCGCGGCCCAGGAGCGTGGTTTGACCCTGTTCATTGCGACCGATGAAACCGGGGACAACCGTCACAGATGCTTGAGAGAGTGCATCGAGGATCGACTTAGCATTGAGCGACACCGGTTCGGCATCGAGTAGAGACCCACGCGAGCGAATGCCCACTGCCGCGGCGTCGAGCGTACGTACCGCGATACCCGCTCGATCACAGGCAAGACCCAGAAGTGCAACCGCTTCATGTTCACCCGTAGCGCAGAGCTGCGCCAGCGCTTCGGGCGAATCACCATAACCGCTGGCTTGTTTCAGCAGCGCATCGGTGCGGCCTTTGATGGCCGAAACCACCGCAACCACCTTAAATCCGCGGCGGATCCAGCGGTATATCTCGTGCGTGGCAATACGGATATCGCGATCTGTTGCGAGCACCGAGCCGCCGATCTTCAGGACGATGAGGGGAGTGACGGTGGGCGTGTTCAGACTGTCTGGCACAGGAGTGCTCCTTCCTTGCGTGAAGGCTTGGATTCAATGTTGGTAGGAACGGAAGTGGCGCGAGCAAAGGCCTGCTCAAGATCGCGAATGATGTCGGCCGGGTCTTCAAGACCGACGGAAATACGAATGAGGCCATCAGAGATACCGACTTCGAGGCGTTGAGCCGCCGGAACATCGGCGTGCGTCATGGATGCAGGGTGCGTGAGAATTGTCTCGACCGAGCCCAGGTGTTCAGCAAGTGTACAAAGGCGGACGCCTTCAAGAACTTTGATCGCGCCGGGAATCCCGCTCTTGAGTTCAAACGAAACGACGCCACCATGGAGCTCGCCATGCTGCGATTCAGCGAGTGCACGCTGTGGAAACTCCTTGAGTCCGGGGTAATTCACAACAGAAACCGCATCGTGACTTGCCAGCCACTTGGCCACTTCAAGTGCATTGATCGAGTGCTGACGAATGCGAAGCGGCAGCGTGCGAACACCTTGAAGTGTGAGGTACGCGTTGAAGGGAGTCTGGATTGCACCCGTGGATTTGCGGATGAATTTGATGTGATCGTGCAGCGCCTTGTCGCGAGTAACGATCGAACCACCGAGCGCGGCAGAGTGACCATCGATATGCTTGGTCGTGGAGTACACAGTAACATCAGCGCCCAGATCGAGCGGACGCTGAATCGCAGGAGTGAGGAACGTGTTATCGACGACGAGCGGAATCTTGCGTGCCTTGGTGATCGAGGCCACTGCGCGAATATCAGTGAGCTGCAGCGTGGGATTCGCTGGTGTCTCAATGAACACCAGACGCGTGTTGGGCTGAATGGCCTTTTCGATGTTGCGGGCATCGCTGGCATCGACGAATGTGCAGCTGATACCCAAGGGGGCGAGGATTTTCTGGAAGAGACGAACGGTGCCGCCATAGACCGTGCCGCCGCAAACAGCGTGATCGCCGTTCTTCAGCAACGCGAGAAGAAGTGCGGTTTCGGCTGCAAGCCCCGTCGAGAAACAGATAGCCGGAAGTGCATTCTCCAGGCCGCCAAGTGCCGCTTCAAGTGCATCGACAGTTGGATTCGAAACGCGGGAATAGCAATGGACGCCGGTCGCGCCGATTTCTTCCTGCTTGAACGTTGTGGATTGCACGATCGGCACCGAGAGCGACCGACACCAGGGATCAGTCGTGTGGCCGTGAAGGGCCTGTGTTTCGAGCGACGAGTACGACGTTGATTCAATAGACATGCCAGCAACTCCTGTTGCGGCATCAGACGAAAGCAATGAGACGCGTAGGGCTAACGAACAATCGTTAGCTTTTGCCGGGAAAACCGGCCGCATCGGGCTTGGGTGAAAAATCACTCAAGTTGCCTCGGCACCGTGGGTTCACTTTTTGAGTGTGAAGCTCGGTTGCCGCCCAGCCATGCGTGTGTGTCACGGGGCCGGGACTCTTGATGCACGAACGGAAAAGTCTACGATGGGGACATTACCAAAGTCAAGCAGCGGCCTGAGCATTGCTGCTCAAGCCGCCGCATAGGGGTTTTTGGGTCAAAAGAAGGGATATCAGGTTACTGTGATCTGCATCGCATAGCGCTGACTCCAGAAGCCGTGAGCGGTTCCACCGGGAAGCGATGCATCGCCACGGTAGTTATCACCCACCGCGAAGAAGACGGTGTAGGTCCCGGGCGCGAGTCCATCGGTGTCAATGGAGAGTCGCATGGTCCCGGCATGGCGCGTGCCGCGGGTCAGCATTGTCGAAGTTGCGGCATAGTTCGGATCGTTCCCGTTGAAAATGCCGTCGCGATTGAGATCAATGAAGGCCGTGGCGGCACGGATATTGCGATGTGAGTTGAAACTCAGGTCGAAGTTAAAAGTGGTGCCCGAAGGAGCGACCAGAGCAGAAGGACTGACGTTGATGATTGAGGGGTGCGCGAAGATCTGTGTGACATCATCAGAAACCGGCACACTCCATGCCTCGCGACCAAAGGACTGATCCTTTACCACAGCGGTAAACGCGCCCAGCCCGAGCATCGAGTACTGCACGTGACCGTTAAATATGAAGGAGCCTGATTCTCCGTTGATATTGCGGTTACCCAGGAACACATCGGTCCCAAAGTCCCAGTGACCGTTGAGGTTCCTGTCGAAGAAGAATGAAATCATGTCGCCACCGCGCGGCGCTTCCCAGGTGCCGGTCAGTCTGTAATGGGCGCCGATGACGGCATACTCACTTGAGGAGCCCACTTCAGCATCGAAGGATGTAACCCGTGGCTGCAGATCGCTGTTTGAACGTTGAATCGCAATGCGGACTGGTGAAACGATGGCATTAGTGAAGTTGCCGCTGGGAACGCTTGTCAGCGCAGCGCCGTACCAGTTGTCGTTGCGATAATTCGATCCAAGATTCAGACGCGGACGCGCGCTGGCTTCGCCGTTGACGTCTACCGCGAGCACACCAGACGAAAGGACGATATCAACCAGCGGGTTGTATGCCCCGTTCTTATTACTATCCAGGAACATGAAGTAATTGGCAGAATCCGGAACTTCACGATTGAAACGGCTCGGGAACTCGAACCTCATTTCAAAGTCGACAGTCGTGCCAGACTCGTGACGAGCTTCAAACTCCGTTACAAACCCTGTGCTGCCATTGATCGCGATGACTGATGGACGAATGTTCATCCACTGACCATCGTAATCTGTCACATCGGCGAGGATTCGTACTGCGGGTCGCCCCGCAAAATCAGTGGATACATTGATTGAATAGCGATTCTGCGCAGAGGGTGTATACGTGGTGCCCAGGGATTCGTCGATCGCGGGATCCCACTGTCCATTCTCGTTGTAATCAATATAGAACGTGACCGCACGCACGGCGGAATTGTCATAGGCATCGACGCTGAGTGTCATGTTCCGGCCATCAGAAGATGCCCAGTCCTGATTGACTCCGTAATTCTGCACACTTGGCGGCGGAGAGAGCATGTTGTTGAAATAGTTCACAGCCCCGGAACGACGATTGCTGGACCAGTCTCCATCATAATCCACGGCATCCGCGACAATCCGCGGCTGGCGCGGCCAGGTCAGGTGGTCGGGCGAGAACTCAAGCCGATAGGTGCCATCAGATTGGGCTGAGAAAAGAGTCCCCAGCGAAGTATCGACACCGTCGTCCCAGCTGCCATTGTCATTGCGGTCGAGGAAGAAGGTGACTGCGCGAATCTGTCCGGAATCATCAAGCGGCCGGACACTCACTCTTGCGGGAGTTCCTTCTCCACCATCAGTCAGCGTGAAATCCTGAAACTGCGGAGAATGATTCAAACGCATCTCCAGCCCTTGGCGCGATGCCGCCCATTCTCCGGCGCTGTTTACGCCGTCGGCCACAATATTCAGTGGGCCGGACCATTCACCGATGGTGATGGTTCTGGAGAAACGATTTCCGATACGCGAAGTTGATGTGCCCAGATCGCGATCAATTCCGGGGTCCCATTGCCTGTTGTTATTGATATCGTGATAGAACGTCGCCGCCTCAGCCTGCCCGGATGCCGAATAGACATCTACGGCGAGCGTCACAGATTGACCTGGAACCACGACCAAGTCGTCGGCCGTGAAATTGGAAACCTCCACCGAGAGAAGCTGCCGCGATTCAAGCGGAAGCAATGCAAACTCGAAGTTTTTCATAATCGGTCTCCTTTCAGTCATTATGACATGGGAGCCGCACGCAATGCTACACGAATGTTTACCCTATTTATGACTCTGGAAATCCAACGCGCTTCCAAGCGTTATACAGCGGATGTAAGGTCCCGGGGAACCGTCTTATTACGGTGTGACATATGAATCAGGGTGTTTTGTTCGCGTGCTCTTTTAACGCACGGGGTTCGCGGGACCAATTCGGAAACAACTGCCGTTTGACAGTGGCGTCAGTTTCAGGTTGTCGGCCGGGAAAGCCTGGCCCAGCTCAAGTTAACGTGACTTGCATGGCGTAGCGATGGCTCCAAAGGCCGTTGGTTGTACCTCCGGGGAGCGATGAATGCCCGCGGTGATGATCGGCGACGGCGAAGTAAATCGTGTAAACACCTGGGGTGAGACCCGTGGTATCGATAGAGAGTCGCATCGTGCCGTGGCGTGAGGTGCCGCTGTAGATGGTGCGCGATGTCGCGGAATAACTCGCATCGTTGCCGTTAAAGAGCCCATCGCCGTTGGTATCAATGAATGCCGTGGCCGCGCGGGCGGAGCTGTCATCAGAGTAATTGATGTCAAATGTGAACGTGCTGCCTGCCGGAGCAGTGAGCGCCGATGAACTGACATTGCGAATAGTCGGTGCTGCGAATATCTGTGTGACTTCTTCAGAGACCGGCTGACTCCAGGATTCGCTGGAATTGGAGTTATCCCCTACCACCGCGGCGAACGCTCCGTAGCCCACCATCGACGAAAGCACGGTGCCGGTGTATGTGAAGGATCCGGAAAGACCGCTGATTGCACGCGCGCCCAGGTCAATGTCAGTGCCCAGGTCCCAGTGGCCGTTGAGGTTCTTATCGAAGAAGAATGAAAGGGCACGTCCTCCGAGTGGAGCTTCCCACGTGCCTGAAAGTGTAAACGTGGCCCCGACAACTCCGTATTCGCTTGACGACCCGATCTGATCATCAAAGCTCGTAATCTGCGGCAGGTTTGTGCTGCTGGATCGTTGAACGGCGATGCGAACTGGTGAGAGAATAGCGTTTGTGAAATCGCCACTGGAGATACTTGTGATAGCGGTGCCGTACCAGTTGCCGCTGTGGAAGTTAGAGCCCAGGACAATGCGGGGACGAACGCGAGCTTCGCCGCGGATGTCGACAGGTGTTGAGCCATTGGCGAGCACGGTGTCGATGGAGGAGTCATAGCTGCCGCTCTTGTCGGCATCGAGGAACATGAAGTAGTTGGCAGAGGTGGGAAGGGAGCGATTGAAATACCGCGGAAATTCGTACTTCATTTCGAATTCAACTTCGGTGCCTGAATCCACGTGGGCTTCGAACTCAGTGACGAATCCGGTTCCACCGTTCTGAGCAGTCAGCCAGGGGCGAGTACCGGCCCACTGGTCATCGTAATCAGAGATGTCGACCACAACCCTGGCTCCGGAGCGTCCACCGAAATCGGAAGTAACTGTGATCGAATGGCGGTGACCGTTGGACGAGGAATAGGACGTGCCGAGCGAATCATCAACACCGGGTGTCCAGCGGCCGTTGTCGTCATAATCAAGGAAGAACGTCACCGCGCGGACCGCGGAGTTGTCGTAGGCATCAACACTCAGAGTCATGCGGTGGCCATCGGAAGAGGCCCAATCCTGGCGCACTTCGTAGTTGGCGGTGTAGGGGGCTGGTGACTGGGAACTGTTGAAGTAGTTGATGGTGCCGGAGCGTCGATCATTTGACCAGTCCCCATCCGAATCAACGGTATCTGCAACAATGTGCGGTACACGCGGCCACGTGGCAGGGTCGGGTGAGAACTGAATGCGGTAGGAGCCGTCGGGCTGAGGAGTGAACGCGGTGCCGAGCGAGGTGTCGAGTCCATTGTCCCAGCGGCCGTTATTGTTGCGATCGAGGAAGAACGTGACAGCGCGAATGCTGCCCGAGTCATCGGAGGGGCGGGCGGAGGCTGTGGCGGCGATGCCGTTGCCGCCATCGGTGACCTCGAAAGAGGTGAAGACAGGCGCCCGATTGACGCGAAGTTCAAGGGTGCGTGGAAGAGCAGACCATTCGCCCGTGGATGAGACGCCGTTGGCAACCAGATGGATCGAGTTAGTCCAGTTTGCACCAATAGTAATATTTCGATAGAATGTATTTCCAACGCGAGACGTTGAGGAGCCGAGGTCGAGATCGATGCCAGGATCCCAGGTGTTGTTCGCGTTCATGTCGCGAAAGAACGCCGCCGCGGCAGGCGAACCGGGAGTCGCTGATAGATCAACAGATAGAGTCACGACCTGGCCAGCTGTAACAACCAAATCGCTGGCGGTGAAATTCGAAACTCCTACAGCAAGGAGTTGGCGGGATTCGAGAGACTGGAGGTCGAATGCAGAATGTGTCATCGAAGAATTCCTCTTTGCAGCCGAGCACGAGACCTGCAGTTGTTGTTGCAGGATATGTTTCTAGAAACAGTATATCGCACCTTAATATCTCTGTCAATAGAAATCTATAACCTGCGCAAGAAAAAGCCGCCTTTCGGCGGCTTTTGTTATTGGACGTAGATTGAGCTTAGGTCAAGGTCAACGTGATCGCAAGGCGTGAAGACCAGAATCCAGTTGTCGTCCCACCTGGGGCGTTGGTATCGCCGCGGTAGAAGTCATTGGCAGCCACATACACGGTGTAAGTTCCGGCGGCCAATCCGGTTGTGTTCACCACCAGACGCCAGCGGCCGCTGGTGGTGGTTCCACTAAGCGGGCTGAATGCATTGCCGGTAGTCGACCCCTCGCCACCATCTAACAGCCCATTGCCATTTGCATCGACAAATCCGGTGACTGCACGGATACCAAAGTCGTCCGCAGCGTCGAAGTCGATTGCGATTGAAGAGCCTGCCACACCGCTGGCGGCTGCGCCATTGGAGAGAACCGGAGCGCGGAAGAGCTCAATTTTGCGCGAGGTATAAGGCGAGGACCATTCGTCGTTAGG
>CAZAEQ010000020.1:0-36245 GCA_964484185.1 uncultured Phycisphaeraceae bacterium | reverse complement strand
GCCTCGAGTGCGCTGGCGAGGACAGTTCTTCGTAGATCCGAGCCGAGGCAACTTTAACGACCGACGCGAACCGGCCGTATCCGACCACGGCGGTTGTTACCGTGCCGGAGAAGGTGAACGCGCCGCTGGTGCCGGAAACAGCCTGGAACCCCAGATCAATATCAGTTCCGGTGTCCCAGCGACCATTAGAATTCTTGTCCCAGAAGAGTGTGACAAATGTACCCGAGGCCGCCGCTGCCCAGTTGCCAGTCACTGAGTACGCAGCGCCGGGAACCATAAAGGCGGGATCACCAACAGTGACCGTTTGAGAAGTTATCGCAGGAACGTTGGTGACCAGGTCGCCGCGGATCGCCGCGAAGTGTGCGGTGGAGATCTCAGAAGTCCCGGGCGCGTCGGTGACGAAGACACCGATGCGGGGCGTTCCGGTGACGCTGGCAGGAATAGTGAGCTGGGGACTATTGCTGAAGACTGTGCCGCGGGTGAACGTGGCTGCCGAAACTCCAATGAATATGTCGCTGCCGGCGTCATAGCGGCTGTTGGCGTTGTTGTCGACAAAGTAGTTGCAGTTGGCCGAGAGCGTACCGGTGCGACCAAAGGCAGTCGAAGCGAGGAATCCGACACTGGTATCAAACAAGCGATCGCCATTTCCGAGCACAGTGTTGAGCGAGGCCGTGAAACTGGTCACCCCAACAATGTCGTTATTGATCGTGACAAGAGCGCGGGCGCTTGCGGAGAGTCCGTCAAAGTCCTGTGCATCCGCCGCGATCTGAACGCTGGATTGCCCGGCGAAATCAGTTGTTGTTGAGAAGGTATACGTTGCTGACTGCGAAGACATACGGGTCGTGCCCAGGCTCTGATCGTACAGGAACGAGAGGCCGCCGCTGAGATCCAGATCAAGGAAGTACGAGGTTTGGAAGACCGCAGAGTTGTCGCTGGCATCCACTCGCAGCTGGATCGCGCCCGGACCGCCTGAAGCAAACTTCGTATATGCAACCAGGTTAGTGACAACCGGACGGGACTGAACCGATTGTGTGGTGGTCGCATCAGTTGTGTTCAGAGCCCAGTCCAGATCATTATCCTGCACATCGGTCAGAATCTGTGCAACTTGGGGCCAGGAGCTGTTAGCTGTCACCGAAGCCGTATAGGTTGATCCAGATGCGGGCGTAAAGCTGGTGGCGAGCGAGGTATCGAGACCGGGCGACCACACGCCATTAAGGTCGCGATCCAGGAACCAGGTGACAGCGCGAACGCTTGTGTCATCGGCAACAGTCGATGTAAGCGTAATCGGTGTTACCGTATCAAAGCTCGTTGAAGAGAGGGTAAAAGAGGAGATAGTCGGCCGGGGATTCACGCGCACCGAGTTCTGCTGGCGATTGGTGCTCCAGTTCCCCAAGTTGCTGACAGCATCAGCAACGATGTTGATCGTTCCGGTCCAGGAGCCGGGGACGGCAATGGTCTTGCGGTACGAGCTGCCGCTGAACGGGGCAAAAGATGCACCCAGATCAACATCGATTCCAGAATTCCAGACGCCGTTGTTGTTGACGTCGTTAAAGAATGTCGCGGCGAAGATCGAGGTATCGGGCGAAGATGCCACAGCATTCACAGTGAGTGTCAGGTTCTGACCAGTGATCACCGCGGCATCGCTCACGGTGAAGCTGCTGAGCGTGACGGCCATAAGCTGACGATTTTCAAGAGCCTCGAGCATGTTTTTCATTGAGCGTGACATTCAAAATTCTCCTACCAAGTTACAGAAATCGACTGGGCTGTCTGACACTGAACGTTGAATTGGCAGTTACAGGCAGCCCAAAATGAGTGCGTTAGGGATATTCTATCGGTATACCACATCGAATGTACCCAATGTCCAAGTGCATTTCATTAGGTAATAGTGATTGAAATTGCTCGTCTGGGTCCCCAGAAGCCAGAACTGACGCCACCCGGAGCGTTCGCGTTGCCGCGATAAAAGTCCAAACCAGAGATATAGACCGTGTAAACACCGGCCGCGAGGCCTGTTGTGTCGATAGAAAGCCTCCACTGCCCGTTGACCGGCGTGCCTGAGATTCGAGTATAAGTAGTTGCGGTCTTGTCGCTCGCATCCAGGCCGTTGTTGTTGACATCAATAAACGCCGAAACCGCTCGCACGCCAAAGTCATCGCTTGCGGTGAAATTTACAACAAGCGGATTGCCGCGGGCGACCGAAGCCGCTGTGGGAGCAGATATCTGCGGGACTGCAAAAACTGGTGACACCATGAGCGCCCGGGTCGGACCCCACTCATTCCCAGGCACTTGCGAAAGGTCTTTGACAACCGCTGTGAAAGCGCCAAATCCCGTCGCGCCCTGTGGAATAATGCCGCTGTACTGGAATGTACCAGTAAACGTCCCGGCCGGCGCACGAAGGAATCCAAGATCAATATCAACAGTCGGATCCCAGCGGCCATTGATGTTGCGATCAAAGAAGAAACTTACAGCATCAATCCCGGCGTTCGCAGTCGCATCCACTGTGAATCTGAACCTGGTGCCGGGAGTCACAAATGTCTGAACGTTCGTGGTTGGATTCAGTCCGGCAAAAACAGAAATAGCATCAATGGTCGGAATATTGCTCTGTCCGCGGCCCTGCGCCAGCCGGATCGGTCCTGTCGGATCTGTCCATAACAGATTCGCCGTCAGCGGAACGGCGGCGATAAAGCGCAACGGCGGCTGCGTGCCATCAACTGTCGCGAATTTCTCAAAGAAGTAAGCATCGCCCGCCTGCGTGCGAGTTGTCTCTGTGCCCAGATCGATGTCTATGCCCGCGTCATAGCGATCATTGCCATTCATATCCTGTGCAAACATGACATGCAGCACTTCTCCAAATGGCGAAGCAAAGTAAGGCGGAATCCAAGCCGTTGCACTGATTCGAGCAAGCGCAGCGCCGAGCATCTCCGCGGTAAAAGTCTGAATGAACTGGTACTGCTCACGCGACGCGGTTGCAATCGCCGGAGTCGCGCACCAGGTCCCGTCAACATCTGACACATCAACCACAAACGAACCAGTCTGTTGACCCGCAAAGTCAGTGGGAACAGTCAGTGTGTATTGACCCGGGCTTCCGACATCATGGTTAAAAAGTGTGCCCAGACTGAGATCAACGCCCGCGCTCCAGATGCCATTCCCATCGATGTCCTGGAAGAACGTCACCGCGCGAATACCCAGATTATCACTGACATTGGCCTGCAGCCGGACTGTGGGAGATGTGCTGCCGCGGCCTGTCGTTGCCGTGAAGGTGTTGATCGTGGGTGGTGTCGGTACACCAACTCGCAGGGTCAATCCTCCGAGCGTGAGTGCCCATCGCCCATCAAAGTCCTGTGCATCTGCAAGAATTCTCGCATTTAGCGGCCAGGTCGAATCCGTTGTTGTCGTCAGGGAATAGCGGCCAAACGCATCTGCACTGAAGTCGTTGCCGATCGGCGAATCAAGCCCCGCGGAAAATCTGCCATTGTTGTCCCGGTCAATAAAGAACGTCATCACGCGAACTGCCGAGTCATCACTCGCGGTCGCGGTAAATGTCACGCTCTGCCCGGTGTTCAACGTCATCGGAGTCGCGTCAAACGTCAATATCTGCGGGGCGCGATTCACCGTCACTATCACCATGGGTAAAGGACCATTGCTCCACACCCCGTTGATATCCACCACATCAGCAAGTATCCGGGCATTTCGTCCCCACGCCGCTGGCGCAGGAAGCGTCTTCTGGTATTTCAGAGTGTTTGGATCACGCACAAATACATCGCCGATCGCTTCATCAAAACCTGGTGTCCATTGCCCATTGAGGTCAGCATCTCTAAAGAACGTCACCGCTCTGACACCATCCACACTGAACGCATCGACAGCAAGAGTAATTGAATTTCCGGCGAGCACAAGCGATGGAGTCGCCACAAAGTTCGTCAACGTCGGCGCGAGCAACTGGCGCGATTCAAGCGACTCACACATCAACGGCAGACCGCTTGCGTTTGACAACACTCGAGATCGAGACATATCTAAGTCGCTCCCTGGGAGTCACCGGGCGGCTATCGCCACCCTCGCTTACCCCCGCTGCCAGGCCCCCACCGAGTACCAAGAGGCCATACAAGCATGCTTCCCTCATCATATAACGATGGAGCACGGCCGATTGTTGCCAAAAGGAGAAAATTAGGTACTCAATCTCTGACTTATCGTCCCTGCCAACTGTCAGTTCGTATCCAGGGGCACATGCAACGTGGCCGATGCCGTTCCCGCGGCATCAATTGCCCGCATTCTGAAGTGGTACACCTGACCCTGCGGGAGTCCAACAGTGGAGAAGCTCAGAACCCAGCTGCCGTTGCGACTGCTGCCGCCAACGCGGACCGCCGTGAGCTGAACCGCCTCTCCACTATCCTCAATACCATCGTCATTCAGATCAAGGAAACCCGAGAACGACTGAATTCCAAACAGTGAAGCAGCTGAGAGCGTAATAGCAAATGAGTTTGCCTCGGCGTGGCTTGAAATCAAGCCGGGAGCAGCGATAAAGGTAACGTTGATCGGTGGCGCCGACCGGACGCTGCTCCAAAGCCCTGTCTCAGAGAGCGCGGCCGCGGCGAATGCGCCTGGGCCCGCACGCATCGGCAGCACGCCGCTAAAAGTGTGGTTGACAGACACCGCATCGGTCCCTGGTCGATACTCAGCCAGATGTGTATCTACATCTGAATCCCACCGGTTATTGAGATTTGCATCCCAGAACATGGTCAAGGCAGTCGTGCCGGAAGCGACAAACGCAGCGACTTCGACGCTGTACGCTGCACCGGCAGCCGCGCTCTCCACATTCGATGCGCCATCAATCGTGGCGGTGATGCGTGTCAACACTGGATCGCCGATCCCGAAGTGATGAGGAACCGCGCTGCGACCAGCCCCGGCAATGGTCTCGCCCCCGCCAATTGCGATGCGGGGACTGGCGATCCAGCGAAAGGCTCCGACCGGAACGCTGGCGACCTGGTCGACCGACAACTGAGCACGGTGACGCCAGGTGCCATTGGAAAGAACGGACGATGGCGCAACCGATGCAATCAGCGTATCGACGCCAGCATCAAACACACCATTAAAATTCACATCTGCGATGACATCAACAAGCGATACCTGTGCCGCGGAAACAGAGTTTGTGGGTGGATAGAACGCCTCAGCCCCGACAATGATGGTGCTGCCGTTAATATCAACCAGGAAGTTCGTAATCGTGGCGGTCCGCAATTGCGAAACGCTGGCGACAGCAGGACTGAATGCCCAGAGGCCGGAGGCAGAGACTGCGCTCGCCCCAATCTGTACGCTGTCCCGTCCTGCAAGATCGCTCGGCACTCGCAGGATGAATGAACCATTCACCATCTGGTGTGCATCGCCCAATGAAAAGTCGGTGCCAGCTGTCCAGCGTCCATTGCCATCAAGATCGAGCCAGAACGTCGCCGCCGTCGCAGGGGCTCCGACAGTCGTTGTAAGCGTGAGCTTGAGTGGATTGAGAGCGCTGCCCGCCTGCACCGAATCCCACACCGCCGTGAACGAAGCGATCACAGGAGCTGGCATCACTTGCACAATTCCCGCAACTCGCGGCGTCTGCACCCACGCGCCATCAGCATCAACAGCATCGACAACGATGCTTGCGCTGCCACCAGCCACATGCCACGCCGGGTTCGCAGCGGCCTGAATCACGAAATCGCCCGCGCCATTCATGACAAAAGATGTACCAAGGGAAATATCACTGCCGCCCGTCCAGCGGCCGTCGCCGTTGCGATCGACAAACGCTGTCACAGCGCGAACGGAAGTGTCATCTGCAGCCCGGACAGTAATCGAAAACAGATCACGCTCGTTCAGCACTGAAGCAGACACACTTGCCGCCGGAAGTGTCGGACGCTGATTCACCGCGAGATCGACGCGGCGAGCCCCAGTGAGCGACCACTGACCCGCCATATCAACCGCGTTCACGCCGAGCCGGACGTTTCTGCCCCAATCACTCCCGGGCACGATATTGCGAACAAATCGACCTTGAGCATTTGGTGCAAAGATGTCACCCAGCGCCTGGTCAACTCCTGAATCAAAACGCCCATTCTCGTTCACATCGCGGAAGATTGTCGCTGCCCGCACGCCATTGGGCGACGTTGCCTCAATAGAGATCGACACCGGTTGGCCGGCAACCGCGAGCACCGCACCGACATCAACATCGGTGATACTCGTCGAACAGAGAACACGTCCTTCTAGGTGCTCAAGCATCGCCTGGTGGTTGTGGTTCTGGTCGATCCGAGTATTCAACTTCTTGCCGAAAGAACGACCAGCCATGCAGCACCCCCCAAATTACCCAACTTTCGCGCAGCAGATCACTGACACGAGACACATAACAATCGGAGGTGTGATGGAAGGACTTGGTCGCGCTGATCTCTACTGGCGGTTATCTTACCTGAAGCCTCGCCGCGCATAGGGGCTGTGCGGGAGTGCAGTTCAGATAACCTCTGATACTCGCTGATGCAATTGCGATCAAAACAGATTCTCGATTGCTTCACATACTTTCAGAAGTCTCAAACCACCGTGATCGAAAACGCGGTTCGTGGCCCCCAGAGCCCGCTTGTCGCGCCACCCGGCTGGCTCGAATGTCCGGTATAGAAATCAACGCCTGCGACATAGATCGAATACGTACCCGCCGCCAGCCCCGTCAGATTCAGCGAGAATTGCCACACGCCATCCCGTTCATTGCCACTAAGCCGTGTGAACGTCGTCACTCTCAGATCGCCCGCGTCCAGCCCGTTTCCATTGATGTCAAGGAACGCCGATCCAGCTCTCACGCCGTAGTCATCTCTCATCCGCGCCGTGAACGTCAACGTCGAATTAAGCGGCGTTGATGGCGGCGCAGAGATATTCGACACAGCGGGCACGCCGCGAATCTGGCGGATTGAATCTGTCCGCGCTGGCCCCCACGCATCCGCGCCGCGGCCGGAAAGGTCCTGCACCGCCGCCGCGATTGATCCAAACCCAACAACCGAGGCCGGCAGCGCTGCACTCGTGAAATTCACCGTCCCCGAAGTGCCAGTCACAAACCGGAACCCCAGATCAAAATCGTTCGCCGGATCCCACAGCCCGTTGTTGTTGCGATCAAAGAAGAATGTCACGGCGCGACCCCCAGACACCGCTGACCAGTTGGCAGTCACCCGCACCGCCGTCCCTGGAGTTGCAAATGTCGTTGAACCGTTGCCGGGATTGATGCCGACTTCCGTCGTAATTGACGTAATCAGCGGCACGCCTCCCAGTGTTCCACGCACTGTTGCCTGACGTATGGACGAAAGCTGTGTGCCAAATGTGGTGCCCGTGCCCGTGGTAATGACCGCCGCGAAGACGCCGTTGCGATCCCATGGCGCAGAACTGATATCGAAAATAACGGTGAACCGACGCTCACCGTTTGCGAGCGTTGCAAACGTGGTCTGCCCGCCAAGCATCCGGTCTGTCAGCGCGTCGAACGCTTTGTTGTTGTTCTGGTCAATGAAGAACTGAACTTCTGCGATGTCGGTGCTGGAAGCGCCGTACTGGCCCGGACCCTTCGCATCTGCGACGATCTCGAATACATCCGGGAATTGCTCTTCAATCCAGAGAGCGGTGACCTGCGGAGCCGCAGGCTGCGTCGCACTTCCAATCACTACTGCGCCACGCCAGTTGCCTGCCGTATCAACCGCATCTACGCAAATCGACACAGATGTGCGTCCAGAGAGATCAGTTGCAAACGTATTCTGACGCGTGATGCTGGTGCCGGTGGCAAAGAAAGTCTCAAGCGACACATCAATATTGGGCGTCCAGCGACCATTGCCATCCATATCGAGGAAGAACGTGGTCGCTCGAATTCCCGTTGGATCTGTCACCGCCGCACTCACAAACAACATCACTTCACCAGACTGGCTTCGTGAAGTGCTCTGGGATGTCACGCCGATGACCGGCGCTACATTGTTATCAATCGTGACGAAGATTGGCGTTGGCGATAGCGACCAGGTGCCGTTTGAATCAAGCGCATCACCAATAATCTGCGACGAGTTTGGCCAGTCAAGCCCCGCGTTGATCGCCAGCACATACTCGCCGCTTCCGTTGGGCGTTGTCACATCACCGAGCAGCGTGTCAGTGCCAGCGTCATACTCGCCGTTCTCGTTGCGATCGAGCACAAACCGCATCAATTGAATACCGGCATCATCAGATGCGCGCCCGCGAATCGTCATCGCCTGTCCGGCATTCAATGTCGCTGGCGAAACTGTGACCGATGTCACGCTTGGCTGACGATTGACCGTAAGCGCAAGAGCCGTTGGCCCGGCGACTGTCCACGCCCCGCCGTTTCCGACTGCATCGGCACAAATCTGCGAGTTGCGAGTCCAGCCTGAATCTGGTGAGACTGTGAGCGAATATGTATCGGGAGCCGAAGGCGTAAACACCGCGCCAAGGTCAACATCTGTGCCGGGCGACCACCGCCCGTTGTTATCAATATCGCGAAAGAAGGTCACCGCGCGTACACCCTCGGTCGCCGTCACCGTAACCTGCAGTGAAACGCTGTCGAGTTGATTGATCACGTTTGTCGGAACAGCATCGAACGCCGTAATTGTGGGAGCGAGCAGTTGCCGCGATTCCAGCGCATCAAACATCTTCCGATCACCACTGGTGGACTTGAGGCTCATACCACTACTCCTTGAGTATCACGGCGTATCACGCCATCTCTCGTCGAATTACAGCATACCACCACATGATACTGGACATGCCGCGAATCATAGCGATGCAGCGCGAAAGCGGCCCCGGCGGCATCTACACTTGGATATGCGAGCAATTGTTACCGGACAGATCGGAATGGAAAAAAAGCCTTACCTGGACGCCGCCGCGAAGTTCGCGGGAACGCAAGGAGAGGCGCTGCATGTACACCACGTAGGCGACATGATGTACCGCGAAGGCACTGATATCCGCCCCGGAAAAATCCTCGATCTTCCGATTTCCCGCCTCAACTCGCTTCGCCGCGCTGCCTTTAAAGACGTCATCTCTGAATCCCGCGATCAGAAGAACATGATCGTGAACACCCACGCGACCTTCCGCTGGCGGCACGGTCTCTTCCCCGCCTTTGACTACGACCAGATCACCCTGCTCAACCCCGAAATCTTCATCTGCCTCGTTGACAACATCGAAGTCGTGAACGCACGCCTCCACCAGGAACACGACATAGACGCCACACTCAAAGACTGCATGGTCTGGCGCGAAGAAGAAATTCTCGCCACCGAACTCATGAGCCGCTCGATCCCCAACTCGCAGTTCTACATTCTCTCACGCGGCCGTCATCAGATGACCACGCAAACCCTCTTCCGCCTCATCTGCCGCCCCGGTATGCGCAAGGTCTACCCCAGTTTCCCGATGTCACACGTCGTCGACATGCCCGACATCCTCGCCGAGATCGATGCCTTCCGCGCTGCCCTCGCCGATCACTTCATCACTTTCGATCCAGGTGACGTCGACGAAAAACTTCTCCTCGAACGCGCCATCGCCGCCACCCGCGAAGGCCGCGATATTCTCGAAGTCGCCCCCCACTCTTTCGGCGGCAGCAAAACCTCGGGCGCTCCCATCAAAGTCCGTGTCCGCGAAATCATGGATATAGCCGGCGACATCGATGGCCAGATCTACATGCGTGACTTTAAACTCGTCGACCAGTCCGACATGATCGTCAGCTACATCCCCGAACTCCCCGGTGGCATTCCGGGCCTGTCCAGCGGCGTAGAACGCGAACTTCACCACGCCTTCGAACACACCAAAGAAGTCTACATCGTCTGGAAGCCCAAAAAGCACCCCTCTCCATTTATCACCGAAACCGCAACCAAGATCTTCAGCAGCACGCAGGAAGCCCTGACCTACTTTGAACAACAGGGCATGTTTGTTGAGAAAAATCTTTTCGGACAATAGCAAGTAGTCCGCCATCCGCTGAGTTTGTGAAATAGTCGCGCATTTGCTACACTTTGCAATGCTCCCGATTTTTGCAATAGCAATGTTTCTCTCGGCGGCGCTGCTCTTCGCTGTCCAACCCATCGTTGGCAAGATGGTTTTGCCCACTCTTGGCGGCAGCCCGGCCGTATGGAATACCTGCATGGTGTTCTTTCAGGCGTTGCTGCTGGCCGGGTATACCTACGCCCACCTGCTCACAAAGTACTTCTCTTTAAAACTTCAGATGGCAATTCACGCAGGGGTCCTCATCGCCGCGGCGATTGCCCTCCCGATCGCTCTGCCGCAATCGCTTCCCGCCCGATTCGACCTTTCCGGACTGCCAGCCGGAGAAACAATTTCGATTATCTTCTGGCTCATCGTCATCCTGTGCCTCACGGCCGGCGCACCATTTCTCGTCCTCGCCACCTCCGCCCCGCTCCTTCAATCCTGGTTTGCCCGCACCTCTCACGCCCAGGCGAAAGACCCCTATTTCCTCTATGCAGCAAGCAATGCGGGAAGCATCCTCGGGTTAGTGGCCTACCCATTGGTGATCGAACCAATGCTTGGAATTTCGGATCAGAGTAAGTACTGGGGCTTCGCTTATTTCACGCTCCTGGGATGCCTCGCGTTCGCCGCCATTCTTGCCCTTCGAAACTCCTCACCTGCGCCCCAAACCGCCCTCGACGCGGCGACCGAATTGACCGCTGCCCCAACGCGCAGGACCAAGCTTCGTTGGATCGCGCTTGCAGCAGTGCCCAGCTCCGTGTCACTTGGCGTCACACAATATATCTCTACCGACATCGCTGCCGCCCCACTGCTCTGGGTCGTTCCTCTGCTTCTGTACTTGCTCTCCTTCATCTTTGCATTCTCAACACGCGGCGTGAATATCAAACGCTGGAGCTGGACCCTTGCCGGAGCCGCCACGGTCGTCGCATTCCTGATCCTCTCTAACGCGAGAAATCCGATCGCACTGGTCCTCTGTCTGCACCTGCTCGTCCTGTTTGCCTCGGCGATGGTCTGTCACGGGCAACTCGCTGCAGAGCGACCTTCAACCAGATATCTCACAAGCTTCTACCTGCTCATGTCGCTGGGCGGCATGATCGGTGGAATCATCAATGCGATCATCGCACCAGTGGCACTCCCCATCGTCTTTGAATATCAGCTTGCTGTAGTAGCATCGCTGGTTCTTGCGCCGATAAGTTCAGAGACGATCAAACTCGCGCTTGAGCGGATCAGTGCAGTCTTTACACCTCGCCCGAGTGAAGGAACGAAAGTCGAAGGAAATTCCGACCGCCCGATGACCAAAATGCAGGTCTGGCTTCTGCTCCCAGGACTGATTCTGAGTCTGCTCCTGGCAGAGTTCTTTGTCAACGCCATGCGATTGACATCGCCCGCACTTGTCAGCCTCATCATGTTCGGAATTCCCGCCATGCTCTGCTTTGGAATCCTGCTGCTCCGTCAGCATCAGATGTTTACTCTCGCGCTCCTGGCCATGTTCCTCTACGATCCGATTCGCGCTCAGTTTGGCGAGCGACAGACCATACACACCGAGCGCACGTTCTTCGGAATGCACCGGGTTACCACAAGTAAGGACGATGCCTTCCGCACGCTCTATCACGGCACCACAATTCACGGGATTGAAGCGAGATATCTCGTCCCGCATATTCGCCCCGCAACCTATTTCCACCCAACCGGGCCCATCGGACAGCTTCTCACTGAAGATGCCCTGGGCACTCGCCTCAACTCTGTCGCAGTCATTGGCCTGGGCGCAGGTTCCATCGCGCTCTACAACGAAGATGGCTGCACCATGGATTTCTACGAGATCGACTCCGCCGTAATTCGTATCGCCACTGATGAGACACTGTTCAATTACCTCTCTCCTAAATACACCCGTGGCAATATCAACATCAAACTTGGCGACGGAAGACTCGAACTCGCAAAGGCCCCCGATCATTCCTACGGCATCATCGTCATCGATGCCTTCAGCTCCGATGCAATTCCTACGCACCTTCTCACACGCGAAGCTGTCGCGATGTACCGCCGCAAACTCCGCCCCGGTGGCCTCCTGGTCGCCCACATCTCCAATGTCTTCTTCGATCTCAAGCCTGTCATCGCCGCCCTCGCCTCTGATGCTGGCCTCACTGCTCGCGTCAGACACGATGTGGCCACCCCGGCAGATCGCCAGAAAGAAGCTAAAAGCGATTCGATCTGGTGCGTGCTCTCCGCCAACGACTCAGACCTGGGCCCGATCGCTCGTGACCCACACTGGCAAGTCCTGCATCGCACTCCCTCCGACCCGCTCTGGACCGATGACTACTCAAACGTTCTGAAAGTCCTGAACTGGCGGTAAGCTGCATCGCAACCGCCCTGCCACGAGTCTGTATCATCTGCGTATGAATACTCCCGACCGCCGCATGCGAGTTCTCCTGTTCCTGCGCCTTGGCTCTCTCATCTGGGCCCTGCTCGGCTTCGGCATCACCGCGATCATCCTGGTCTTTCGAACCGCAAACTGGATTGGCCTTGAACTCTGGCCCTATGGAATGCCAGCCATCTTCACCTGCATTGCCTTCATCGGACCGGGCGCACTCATCGCCTGGTTCAGTCAACGCATCGCAAACTGGATGGTGCCGCTGGGCGTGTGCCCGCAGTGCGGATACACGCTCTCAAAAGATGCCGCTCAATGCTCCGAATGCGGCACGAAACTGAGTTGAACTCGGCCGCTCAAGTCTTGCTGACGCTCACAATGCCCTGCATCACAAGCCCAATCAGCACAACCGCCAGCACAATGCGATAGATTCCAAATGGCGTCAGCCCGGACCTGTTCAACGCGCCAACCAGAAATTTCACCGCAATTGCCGCCGAAACCGCCGCAACCACAATCCCCACCACCACCGGCATCACACCCAGCGTGTCAAACATATTCGGCAGCTTCGCATCATGTGCGTGCTTCAAGTTCTTAAACAAGCTATATCCACACGCCGCCGTCAATGTGGGAACGCCCAGTAAAAAACTGAACTCCGCCGCCGCCGTAGGCCTCAGCCCCACCAGATACCCGCCCGTAATCGTCATCATCGATCGACTCGTCCCCGGCCACATCGCAATGCACTGAAGTAACCCGATCTGCAGCGCCTTGATCGGCGTGATGTCTTCCAATCCCAATTGCGATTTGTGATGCAAGGGCAGACTGAACTTCCCCCGCCTCCACCCCTCCAGAACCATCATGTACATCCCACCCAACACCAGCGCGATCGCCACCGCAGTCACCGAAAATAGGTATTTCTCTATAAGATCTTTCAGAAGCACGCCAGCAATCGCCGCCGGCATGAAGGCAATCCCGAGGCATACCAGCAAGTTCAATCCTGCCCGGTCCCTTCCAGCCAGCCCCTTCAAAATCTGCACAAACCGCGGCCAATACAACCCCACCACCGCCAGAATCGCCCCGCCCTGCACCACAATGTTGAACGCGTTCACCGACTCCCGCATCTCCGGAGTATCTAATTTCATCAAGTCCGCGGCGATAATCAGGTGCCCCGTGGAACTGATCGGCAGATACTCCGTAATCCCCTCGACGAGCCCCAATACCACCGCATGCCAGATTTCAAAACTCATTCGACTCCCCATTCACGCCATTCACAGCAACGCCAGTCTTCGAACACTCCGCAGAGTAGGATCGACCCGTGACCTCCCCCCGATTCAATCTTCAGCCTATTACCAGCGCAACCGACCCGCGCGTGAACGACTACACCAAGTTGTCCGATCGTGTCGGCATCAAGCAATTCCATCGCTTCATCGCCGAAGGCGACCTGGTCATCCGCCACCTCCTCGAATCTACATATAGAGTCCGCTCCGTCTTCATCGCCGACTACTGGCTCCCCCGCGCTGAAAAAGTCCTGCACGACCTGCCTCCCGACGTCCCCGTCTACATCGCCCCCGAACCCATCCTCGATGCAATCGTCGGTTTCAAGTTCCACCGCGGCATGCTCGCCTGCGGCGAAACCGGCACACTCCCCACACTCCCTGAACTCCTCTCCGCCGCCCAGACGCTCATCATCCTCGAAGAACTCTCCAACCACGACAACGTGGGCTCCATCTTCCGCACCGCCTCCGCACTCGGCGGCCCGCGCGCAGCGGTACTGGTCAGTGCCGATTCCTGCCACCCGATGTACCGCAAATCGATTCGCGTCTCCATGGGTCATGTATTGCGAATCCCGTTTGCAATCTCTGAATCATTGCCGCGCGATCTCCCAAACCTTCACGCCGCAGGCTTCACAACCATCGCCCTCACCCCCGCACCTGATGCTGTGGATCTGAACACGCTCTCATGGCGTGATATTTCCAAACCCGCCCTGCTCCTGGGAGCGGAAGGGCCGGGCCTCTCTGCTGCAACACAGGCTGGGGCTCAGATTCGCGTTCGAATTCCGATTACGTCGCACGCAGATTCGCTCAACGTAGGCGTGGCCGCCGGAATTGCACTGCACCACTTTTCCCATCGCTTCGCATGAAATCAGTCCCAATGCATGGGACTCCGATCTCTCCAAAAACCTGTCTCAGCATCCGATGCTGAACATCTGCACAAAATCCAGGTAGTCAGAGAAGTCGACAATGCCATCTTCATTGAAATCGGCGGACGGCGCATTATCAGCAAACACTGCTACAAAATCCAGATAGTCAAACAGATCAACGACGCCATCGCCATTGAAGTCAGCGGGACAACCGGGAGTGAACAGCCCGCGCACCACCCACGCCCGTCCCTCGCCCTGGAAGTACCCATCGCCGGTAATCGCCGAGCCATCGGCAGACACGCCATACGCAGCGCCCAGCGTCCACCCCGTCAGATCAATCCCCTGCGACGGCAGGAACGTATTGAGGTCCACCATTCCCAGCTCACTCGTCCAGAGAAAAGCGCTCGAACCTCGCGGTGAGTCCCCCGTCCCCACCACCACAGAACCGTCGCCGCTGATCCCCATGGCTTCCGTGTACGTACCCCCGGCAAGCACTCCCAGATCCCGCATTCCATGTACGCTGGTCCAGCGGAACGCGTGGTACAAACCGCCGCTTCCGCTCATGCCCGCAACCACCCAGCCGTAGTCGCTCACCGCGCGCCCGATGGAATACATTTCGCCCGGTATCACGCCGAGACTTGTCATTCCGCCGGAACCAGTCCAGCGAAACGCCCGCGCGTATCCTGATGCATCATCGGCCCCGCCCGTCACCGCCGAGCCATCGCGACTGATGGCAAACGCCTGCGAAACCGTTCCGCCGGGTCGAATCCCCAGGTCCACCATTCCGGCGCCGGTCCAGCGAAAGGCGCGAAGGCCGTCGCTCGAATCGCTATATCCCACCACGACCGACCCATCACCACTTACGGCCATGCCCTGCGATGAATTCCCTCCAGGAAGAACACCAAGATTCTGTAGCGCCGAACTGCTAGTCCAGCGAAACGCCCGAGCGCCGTCCATTGTGTCGACAATTCCCGCAACCACCGAACCGTCCCCGCTGATACCGAATCCGTACGACCACGCCCCGCCGATGTCCTGCACGCCGCCATCTCGAGTCCAGCGAATCGCGCGAGTATCGACTTGGCCAACATTGATGCCCGCCACTGCCAGGCCGTCATCGCTCACGGATTGCCCCCGCGACCACGACCCGCCCGGTCCAGGGAGTACGCCCAAATTGGTGATCGTCGGCGTTGCGGCCGCGTGCGCTGCGATGATGATCGCTGCCGTCAAAGTCCATCTCTTACAAAGTCGCTGGTTACATGCCATCGGTTGCTCCTCACGCTCATCGCCGGACAAGTTGACGCCCGCACTCAGGCCAGGGTCGAGTTGTCTGCTTCCAATAGATATTCGGCGTTTGACCATCACAGAACAGGGAAATTTACTTGAAAACAGCCGGCAGAGCTTCCTTGTTCTGATAACGCGAACTTGATACCCAATGCCATAGGGGAGTTCTTCGATTTCCTTCGACTCCGGGCCCCGTGTTAGCCAGCGCGATGCAAGCCTGAAAGACCGGTGGCCGGCGCGTAGCAGGCATTTTGCAGCGTTGGCAATCAGCGACTCCCACATACGCGACATTGGCGATCAGCCAAAATCCGGCGAAGACTGAAACAGGAAAGCACAGCGATGCCACCACTTCCTGGCAACACCCCACAGCGCCAGCGGCAAAGCTGCGCCCCACCCCACACCAAGCCACAAACAACGGGTGTGGATTTTCGCTCAGATCAGTTCGCGAAATCGCCACGAATAAGGCAGCACGTGAGTCACGTGCCCGCCACTGCACCACGCGTTGAGTACATGTCCAAATTCATGAACAAGCATCATCGCCAGCCACGAGGCAGCGCAGGTCGTACAGACACAAAGCAATGCGAGCAATCGCTCTCGCGCTGTCATTGACATGTTCCAATGTAACACGCTCCCGATCCAGTTCGACCTTTCCAGTCTGAATAGCTCAGCAGGAACTATGTTGAACGTCTACTTAACAGCCAATACTGAACGCATCTACAAAATCCAGGTAGTCAAAGAAATCGATGGTGGTGTCAGCATTGAAGTCGGCGGTTCCATCGCCGCTGCTGAATGCGTCCACGAAGTCGAGGTAGTCGAAAAAGTCCACAGTTCCATCCTCGTTGAAATCGGCGGTGCAATAGACCGCGAACACACCGTTCTCCTGACCGTCACTCTGATTTGGGACAACCCTGATCAGCCAGTGACGCGGCACATCGAGTGTGGTGAAATTACCAAAGATGCGGCCATCTGGTCCGAGCATTCCCTGGTTGGTCACCACGATGTGGTGAGATTCGCCGCTGACAGGCGTGTGAGTTGGCGACACCCGCAGGACAAGCGTGCCGTCAAGTGTGATATCACCTGGAACGGTTCGAAGAGGATTGAGTTCGAGGTGGCTCAGAGAACGAATCTCGTCATGGGAGGCCGCATCGAAAATGTCAATTTCGGTCGTGCTTGTCGGCCCGAGGACTGTATCTGCGTTCAGGAAGATGGATCCCGCCTGCAAGCTGGAACCTGGAGTGAGTGTTGCACCGGCAGCCTGCATTGGCGAGTTAGAGTCGCCGCCGATAGTGCCGGTACCGCTCACAACTCCAGTGACCGAGAGGCCAGCGGAGCAAATGACTTGAGGTGGAGTAGTGACATTTCCACTGACAAAGTGAACGTCGTGAACCTGTGCGCCGTCGCTGTCTCTCAAAAGGACAGCAGAACTGCCTGATACAAAGATCCGTCCTGCTGATGCAAAACCGGCGGAGCTCGAATTGGAGCCGAGGTTCAAGTTACCGGTAGCCGTAATCTGTGACCCCGCTTGCGCACTGACCGGTGTTGAAGACGAGAATGCGCCGGTACCGGTAAACCCGCCGCTGGTTCCAAAGTGAATAGCCGTTCCACCGATCCCTTCACCAAGTCCTGTGACCAGTCCGTTCAATGTGAGACCTGTGCCGGTAGAAGTAATCGTGCCGGCGTTGTCCAAGCGGGCGTCAATGGCGCCGCTGCCGGAGAGCACGCTGCCGGAAGCAAGCGAGAGAGTTTGTGAGCAGACTACATGTCCAAGCGCGCCAACATCGCAGTTTCCTAACATTGGCGTGCCATCGCTCCCGATTGAAAGCGTGTGATCCCCAACATTGATAACGCCGTTGTTGACAAGAAAGCCAACAGAAAGCGGGCCTGAGAGTGTCGCGACCCCGGCACCTGCGGGTTGCATCAGCCTCACGATGGTGCCTGTCAGCAAATTGGGCCCTGCGCTGGCGATGACAAGATTGGACGCATCAATTGTGCCGCCTGCGAGCGTGAAAGTGCCGGAATTGAACACGACGCGATCGGAATTGAGCCTTCCCCCGGCGTTGATTGTGAGCGAGCCGCCATTCCAGATCTTGGTGCCGATCCCTCCAGGAATATCGCCCGCCGTCACAGTCACTGTGCCGCTGTTTGGAGAAGCAGTGCCGATCGTCATCGCCGCCGTGCCGCCGGCTGCCGCCATCGTTCCGCCAAGGGCAAGGGTACCTGCAATGTCAAAGGTCGCGTTAGACTGGCTGACGTTGATGATGGACGTGCCAGAGGCCAGAGTCGCCGCTTCCACAGATCCGCCGGAGAGACGGCCGCTGGCGCCAAAGACGATTCTTCCCAGACCGCCCTTTCCAACGGTGAGCAGTCCGGAATTCGCGAATGAGAACATGCCACTATTTTGGGTTTGAATGAGGCCACTTCCACCGATGAACTCGCCGACCACGATGTCGCCCGAGGCTACGTGAAACACTGAACCCACCGTGCCAGTACTCACTGTTGCTCGCTCTGTTGTTGCGACGGTCAGGGCCCGCGTCCCTGCTGGCGCAGACAACGTGCACTGTGCGCCCGAGACGATACTCAGGATCGGATTGTCTCCTGCGATGCCGTTCATCGTGAGCTGATTGTTTGGCGCGGTGAAGGTGCCCCCCACAACAGAAATGGCCCCGCCAAGATGCGACAGCACGCCATGTACAGGATCAATCGAAAGTGAACGAGTGAGGAGGTTGCCCCCATCGCGCATTACAAGAGTGCCGGTGCCGCCCGCAGAGTCACCAATCTGAGTCGTTCCATCAACGGTGGCGAATCCGCCATCGTTGATTGTCAGTGTACCAGTTCCGGCGGCGGCCGCGGTGAGATTGCTGCCTATATGGAGATCGCCGACCGTGTCAAACGTGCTGTCGGTCGCAACAGTGCTACCGACCGTGACACTGCCTGTGAATCCTGCGGTCGGTGCGATGAAGGAATCATCAGCGATATCGACCAGTCCGCCTAGCAACACCTGCAAAGTGCCTGCGCCATTCTGCGCGATGAACATGTCTCCGTTCGCGGCATCGAGTGTCACAAGTTCAGAACGGACAGCTCCGGAAAGTCCGGAAACGGTTGCCGCACCTTGCGAACCAGCCTGAAGCGCAAGGGTGAATGCGCCTTGCGAGCGAAGGCTGCCGCCGGAAGTGATGTTCAGGGTTCCGTTGCCGCCACTGCCAACGCGCACTCCATTTGCTCCTGTCGAGAACACATCTGCTGTGGGTCCGTTGATGTTCAGCGTTGAAGTTGAAGTCGCGTTCGATGCGACGACGATGATGCTTGAACTCAGCGATCCGGCTGTGAGCGTGACATTGGGAGTTGAAGCGGCGTTGAGCCCGACGACAAGCTGAGTCGTTGCGGTGTGTGGCGCAAGCGTGGACAATGAAATTGTGCCGGTGTTGTAGTTGTGCTGCGCTGATGTCGGAACTGTTGCCGGGAATGACACGGCAAAGTTTCCCGCGAGGTTGAAGTTCAGGATGTTAGCTGCGCCGGGAACTTGTACCGGATTCCAGTTTGCCGCAGTTCCGGCCGACCCGCCCGCGGCGTTGTTCCACAACATCACCTGTGCTTGAGCGACCGGCGCTGCCATTGCACAACCAGCTGCAACCACAATTCCGCATATTCCGCGGCGTGCCAAACGACGATTCCTTAGATTGCTCAGCATGTCAAAACTCCTTCAGTAATGCCGCCAGGGGCGGGAAGATGCGAACGCGATGTGCGATTTCCATGAGCGCACCTCCAGACGAGGGATTCGCTGGAAAGGTGCGTTCAAAGGGACATGCGATGCGACGTTGAAAAAAGGGACACGCTGGTTGCAGATTCTTCAGAACCGATACGCGGAACGGCCTTTTCGCTTAATCAGGCCCGGTCTGAACCGCTAGGGCACAAATTTTTCAAATGACTTGCCGTTAAACCGGTAGGCCCCGGCTTCATGGGATCCGAGCCACAAGACACCTTGTTTGTCCTGAGAGATTGAGTAGAGCGTCACCTGCTCGCCATTATCCAGGACAGGATATTGGGTTATCTTTTCGCCATCGAATCGCCAGACCCCTGCGCCAAACGATGCCATCCACAGGTCGCCATTTGTGTCTTTGATGCTTGACATGAAGAATGGGAAATCATCTTCAGCATGGGAGACTCCATTTTCTTTTTTGTAGGTGACCGCCTTTCCCTGAACTTGCGCGGGCTGGGGCGCATCGTTTGGAAACACCTGGTAACGATGCTTGGTATTGCTGAACCAGAACTTTCCATCTTTATCTTCGGCGATGGATCGAACACAGTACGCGATGTCGCCGAATTCCATTTCGTCCGACGAGATCCAGGTAAAGGAGTTTCCATCAAAGCGACATGCGCCCATCGCCCCTACACCAGTTCCTGCGCCGAACCAGACATTGCCTTTGCTGTCCTTATAGATGCTGTAAATATCGTACGGACTGAACTTCATGCGTGGATATTTAGAACGCGGAAACTCTGCGTAATGGGCATCACCGAGTTTGGTCGCAGGGAAGTCCAGGCCGTGTAGTACTTTGCCGTCGTAGCGAGAAACCGCGCCGGCGCCATGACTGCCTTGGAACCACAAATCACCAGGGTTCAGCTTCCATTCTTTGTCAGGCGGATCACTCGCCACAGGGATCAACGTTGTGAAAGTTTGTCCATCGAACTTACTGATGCCGCTGGATGTGGCGAAGTAGATGTTTCCTGCTTTGTCTTCCTGGATTCCATTCACTCGATCGTCAGCCAGGCCATCATTGGTTGTGAGATGGGTGATTGCTTTTCCGTCATAGCGATACACGCCTTGTAACCAACTTCCAAACCAGTAGTTGTTCTTGCTGTCCTGAAAAACGACCATGATGTTCTTGCTCATTGCTGCAGCAGTGTGGTGGATGTCGAGCATGGGCCGCTGGGCGGTATCAGGTGACCAGACGCGTTGATGCAGCTTCCCATCTTTTTCGAAGTCGAGCCGCATCACATACGGGACAGCGCGCGCGCCCTCATATCCCGTCAATTCGAATTGAATCGCGCCGTCTTCGAGCATTGTGACGTCGCCTTCGTATACGCGGCCGCGGCCAGCCTCGGGACACGCCAGCGCGAGGCATCGCAGCTTGCCAGTTCCGGTGTGGTGATAGATGTATGCATCGACCAAGTGAATCGGGATGCCGTTTCCTCGCAACATGAACGTGCGGGCGTAGACCGCGTTGGCAAGGGGTACCCACTCGAATGTTGTTTCGATGTGGAACGGCTGATCGGTTTCCCAGTTCCCTTTGGCTCTCCCACGCGAATCCCACGTTTTGTCCACTAATGGTTCGAAGACCTTCAGTTGTCCAGGGAGACTCGGAGCTTTTTCTGCAATCCGTGGCTGCTTTGTTGCGCTCGGGGCGATGCGGACACGGTCCCAGGCGGCCAGGGGCGCATAGCCAGCGGCTCCGTTTTCTTCAAGTAACGCATCGTTGTACTTGTCGGGGCCATCAAACTTCCAGCGCGAGCTCAATTTGCGGTGCACTGGGGGATTGCCGCTCTGATACATGTCGGACAATGCTTCGGCAGAGTCACCATTGAACTTGATCGTGCCTTCACTCACTCCGGCGGCGTATGGGCTGAGACCGAGCACACGTACCTGTTTGCGGCCGGGGTGCCAGTACATGACGCGCAATTCGCGCCATGGGTCGCCGCCGGCGCTTTCGCCATCTGTCATGACACGGACAGAGCGCCCATTTGGTCCCCAATGCCAGGTGTCGAACATGCTTGTGCCGCTCTGCGCTGTAGTTTTCCACTCGCCGCCGACCAGGCGTGCGAAGCCGGCCATTGGATCAATGACTTTTTCATCTTCCTTCTTTTGCAATGCACCTTCCTTCGACACGATATCTGCAATCGCGACTTCCAGTGATCGCCAGATTGCATGCTCTTTGGGTTGCGGACTCAAGTGGATGTGTAAGACTGAACTGTCATCGGTTCGGGAGTAGCAATCGATCACGACGCGCAGTTCGATCGGTTCAAAGGTCGCGAAAGCGTCGACGACGCGCAACTTCACTTCGAAGAAATTCGTCCCACTTCGCACTACTTCAACGTGTGCAGGAGTGCCGCTGATATCTTTCTGTTTGGCAGTTGCGAACGAAGCGAGAAGCCCATCGTAGTATTTTTCCAGCAGTTCCTTGATTCGCACTTTGTCTGGCGCGGGCTCGTTGATCCACATTATGAATGCGTAGGTCCAGAAATCGACGGATTTGGGGTCTCGCCATCCGGGCGCGAATCGCAACGCCTCATGACCCGTCGGCAGATCCGGCGCGAAGCCGGGCGGCAAGGCGAAATTCTCTGCTGTCCAACCTTTGAGCAAATCGGGGGCGGGTTCGTGTACAACCGCGCTGCCCGCAAGCTCTGCGTGACTGGCCACGTTCACCCGCTCGTTTGCCGTGGCCTTTTGAACAGCGAAGGCACAGATCGCGACGATAAGCGAAAGGGCAGCTATGAAGGTTGATTGGAATCGCATAATTCTCCCGACTGGAAATTCGAATGTCCGCGAAGCGTACGTGAGCCCTCGATTGTTGCAGGTAGTTGATGGGTGATGTAGTCACTTCTGTGTAACACGGTGACGCTCCGGATCTTTGCTCACTGACGTTCTGAAAAGTACACCTACGCTCTATCCGTGAATCGCACATCGAGAATTCGGCTTTGCGTCGCGTTGATTGCGACGATTGCATCAGCGTTGTTTCTTGCCGCGTGGATCGGCAGTTATCGCTGTACAGCGCTTCTGGTTGTCCGCGATGGGAACTGGGTGGTCATAGCACAAGGCGAAGTTGCTTTCGAGAAACACGAAGGGTTCTCTGCATCTTTATTCAAGCCAGGTCTGAAAGTGTTTCGACCAGACCGTTTTTCGTCAGAGATGTTCCTTTTCAATGCAAGTCAATCTCTTACACGCTTATCTTTTCCGCTGTGGATTCCCACGATTGTCGCCGCGGCGGTTGCGATTTTTGTCTGGCGGCCTTGGTTGCGTCGAACTCGATTGGGAATGTGTCCGAAGTGTGGATACAGCCGCGTTGGAATTGGTTCGGCTGCGCCGTGCCCGGAGTGCAATACCGTTCCGATTGTCATGACCTGAAAGATTCTCAGGGGGCCACGATATTTTCAGAGGGCCACCGATCGTGGCCCCCTGAGATTATTTTGATTGCAGGGTTGGGGCAGGGTCTGTTGAGTTGGGGTTGAGCGTCCAGACCCAGCCGCGGAACTGGTTGGGGAGTGCGCGCTGGACTGAGATGATGTTGAGTTCTGCTTTTGCGCGTTTGAGGGTGCGCGGCGAGATTCCTATGGATTGCGCGAGGTCGAGGAGTTCTTTGGCGGGACGATCGCCATCGGCGAGTTCCGTGAGAAGGAAGCTCACTGCTTCATCGCGTTCGGGAGAGTTTGGCTGGGCAGCGCGATTCGATGCCTCTTCGATCCGTCCCATGCGGGAACGGGTGCGCTCAAAGAGGTTGTGAGCACGCAGCAATGCGGCGGCCGCCTTGTCTGAAGGGTCTTCAGCGATCTTTTGTTTGAGGAGCTTGTTGAGCTCGAGCTGCTGGAAGATGGAGTAGGAATCGAGGAAGGAGGTCCAACGCGGATCGGTGACTTCCAGAGGCGCGGTCTGGATGAGAGAGGCGTTTTGAAGGGTGAAAACGTCGGCGAGTTGATTGGGTTCGGTTTGCATTGACGTACGTTATCCGATGGGGGCGGGGTCTGTCAAGTCTAAACGGCAAGAGTTTTAGTGAAAGAAGGTAAAAAGATGGTAGTTTTCTCGAATCAAGGTCCTATAACTACTGAACCGACTCAGTTGGTCCAATGACACCGCAACTTGTCCTTGCAAATCTTCCACGCGATGGATGATTTGCAAGGATGATTTGTCAACCTGCGGATACACCTGGCAAGTGCGAAAGCTCTATTGGTTCATGCCAACGGACGATTTCGTACCAAGTTTGAACTTTTCAGTGAGCGTTCGCAAACTCACGCAATCGTTCCACATCGCGTGCGGGCGGTTCACCGAAGTGGCGCTTGTACTCGCGGCTGAAGTGCGATGGATCGTCGTAGCCTACGCGGTATCCGGCTTGAGCCGCATCAAGATTCTCGCTGAGCATCAGGCGCCTGGCTTCCTGGAGTCGAAGGTGTTTTTGAAACTGCAGCGGGCTCATTGCTGTGGCTGTTTTGAAGTGGGCATGAAATCCCGAAGGGCTCATGCCCAGTTCCTTTGCCAGTTTTTCAATTCGCAGCGGCTTGTCAAATTGTTCTCGCACGGTCGCAACAGCACAAAACATTCGGTGTGCTTGGCCGCCGAGTTTGGCAAGATGATGCAGTCGCGCGGCTTGCGCTCCGGTTAGAAGGCGGAAGATGATCTCGCGGGTCACCAATGGCCCCAGCACTCGATACTCATCAGGATTGTCAGTGAGTTTGACCAGCCGCAACGTGGCGTCCAGGAGATTCGCGTCGAGCGGACTCACGTCGACGGCCTTGACGCTGCCGGCCCGCGGCACTGCGGCGGCGGACTCCATCATGACCGATGTCACCATCGCCGGGTTGAGGAACAATTGGAAACTGAGATAGGGCCGCGATCGAGAGGCCTCGATCACTTCTCCAATTGCGGGTATTCCAATCGTGCTGATGAGGTAGTGTGCCGCATCGTATCGGAAGCGCTCAGTGTTTAGAAGGATTTCCTTGCTGCCTTGCGCGATTACACAAAACGAGGGTTCGAGGACGCCATGAACCGGCTGACGGGGTGTTGACATCCGCATGAACGCAATGCCCGGCAAGGGTTCAACACGCCCATCGCGCGGCAGCGCACGAGCGATGCGCTCAGCCAGTTCCTGACGATCAGCTGTCATCCTCGAATTTTGCTCCTTCATCGTGTTCCCTTTTCATTTCGCATGTCTACAGAGTGTGACGTCCAGGACCGCACTTGACGCTGTTTTGGAGGATTGTACAAGCAACATCGAGGATTGTCTGATTGTCCATGCCGAAAACTATCGTATTGTCCAACCAGTGACGCCGGCCTCCCGATTCAAACTTGGATTCCTGTCCAAGTGCGGCTGCATCAGGAATGGAGATACACATGGCCAGACCCGATCCCAAAACACTCACGATTGCTGAAGAGCCTAGTTCGCCTCGCAGGGAGAGCGACAGCACTCAGGCCGCTCTTACTCGACGCGGCTTTCTCGCGAGCACCGCGCTGGTCGCCGCGGGACTCGCGATCGCGCCATCACGTGCTCTATCTCAAACAACGCAGCAAGCAGGTTTGAGCAACCAAGCGACCTCGAAGGGAACACACTCCATGAACACACGCAAACTGGGCAGTCTCACCGTCTCGCAAATTGGTCACGGGTGCATGAGCATCAGCGCTAACTACGGACCTCCTGCTGATCGTTTGGCGGGAATCGCTGTCATCCGCAAGGCACACGAATTGGGTGTCACGTTTTTCGACACTGCGGAGGTGTACGGCCCTTACACCAACGAGCGATTGGTGGGCGAAGCCCTGGCGCCAATCCGCGACCAAGTGAAGATCGCCACTAAGTTCGGCTTTGAACTCGAGGGCGGCAAAGGCGGCCTGAACAGCCGCCCCGAACAGATCCGCAGGGTTGTGGAAGCGTCACTGAAACGTCTGCAGACCGATCGCATCGATCTCCTTTATCAACATCGCGTTGATCCGGCCGTGCCAATCGAAGATGTGGCAGGTGCGGTCAAGGATCTGGTTGCGCAAGGGAAAGTCCTGCACTTTGGATTATCCGAGGCGAGCGTTGGCACCATCCGCAGGGCGCATGCGGTACACCCAGTCGCCGCGATTCAGAGTGAGTATTCGTTTATGGAACGCAGTCCGGAGCGCAACGGCGTTCTGAAAATATGCGGAGAGCTCGGGATCGGCTTTGTGCCGTGGGGACCAGTTGGAATGGGTTACCTGACGGGCAAGATAGACGCGAGCACGAACCTCGATCCGGCTAAGGATTTCCGTGCCGGGTTCGATCGGTTCAAGCCCGATGCGCTGACCGCCAACAAGCCGATTCTCGATTTGCTGAACGGGATCGCCGGATCAAAGGGCGCGACTCTTGCACAGGTATCGCTCGCATGGCTGCTCGCCCAGAAGCCCTGGATTGTTCCGATTCCTGGTACTCGCAACCCTGAACATCTCATCGAAAAACTTGAGGCTTCCAAATTTTCATTCACGCCGGCAGAGCTTGCGGAGTTGGATGCAGCGTTCTTTAAGCTGACTGTTCACGGCGGTCGGATGAACGAGGCACAGACGAAGATTGTCGAGTGACACGCCGCTGGCTTGTTTGACCTGAGAGGTACGAGTTTGAATCTGCTAATCATCAATACTCACCTTACCTACGCCGGTTGGTCCGAGGGCAAACTGAACATGACCTTCATGGGGATTGCAAAAGCGTTCTTCACTGAGCGCGGACACGAGGTCGTCGAGACGTTCGTCGAGCGAGGCTACGACCCAGAAGAAGAAGTGACCAAGCATGTGGCCGCGGATCTGGTCATTTTGCAAATGCCGGTGAACTGGTTCGGAGCGCCGTGGATCTATAAGAAGTATGTGGACGAAGTGTTCAACTTTGGCCTGGCGAACAAGGCGCTCCTCGCAGATGATGGCCGCACGCGCGACGACCCAAACCGGCAATATGGCTCGGGCGGAAAGATGCAAGGAAAGAAGTTCATGATCTGCGCCACGTGGAATGCGCCGCGTGAGACCTTTGATAACCCTCAGAGCATCATGTACGGCGGCAAGGGAACCGCCGACCTGTTTCTAGCCATCACATCGAACTACAAGTTTGTGGGTTTTGACATCCTCCCGGAATTCGGCGTGTTCGACATCTTCAAGAACCCGCAGATTTCGCGTGCGATCGAGGACTACAAGCTGCATCTTGAGCGGCAATGCCTGCCGTTGTAGTACTCCCACCCTTGCCACCGGGGGGGGTGCATGCTGGTCTTCGTCATCGCACAAGCCAGAAAGGCGTCTAAATAAGGTGACAAGGGTGTGTGGTTGTGCGTTTACACTAAGGTTCGGATTGGAGGCAACCCCCATGAGCCAGGAATCTCTTCAGGACCAGATCGATCAGTTTTTGAATGGGTCGCCACATGCGGTGGCAGGCGCATCTGCGAACCGCGGGAAGTATGGGAACAAGGTGCTGCGCGCGTACATGCAACATGGGCGCGAGGTGATTGCGGTGAATCCTCATGAAAGTGTGATGGAGGGATTGCCCGCGGTGAGATCGCTGGAGGAGATAGGGCGAACTGTGCACGGGATTTCGATCATCACGCCGCCAGCGGTGACGACTGGAATTGTGCGGAGTGCGATTCGGCTGGGTATCAAGAATATCTGGATGCAGCCGGGAGCTGAGAGCGATGAAGCGGTTGCGGAGGCGCAGGATGCCGGACTCAATGTGATTGCGGGCGGGCCATGTATCCTGGTGGTGATGGGGTATCGGGAGAGCTGGCGACCGTAGTGTCACAGAGGCGGCCTGCACACACAATGTCGATTTTCAGTTCACGGTGTTGGTTTGCCAGGTGGTAGCAAGGGTGGCGTGATTGCAGAAAAGTAGGAAAAGGTCTTGCCGTCGTAGCGGCACGCGCCCGCATCGACGCTGCCGAACCAGGTGTTGCCGGCTTTGTCTTCGAGCATGCTATAGACGGTCTTGCTGCCCAGGCCATCTTTGTGAGTGAAGTGTTTGAATGACTTTCCGTCGTAGCGGCTCGCGCCGCCGGTGTTCTCATCACCAAAGCGGCCTGGGTGTCCCATCCAGATGTTCCCGGTTCGATCGATGATCATTGAGCCAACGAAGTCATCGAGCAGTCCTTCTTTGGAGGTGAAAGTCTCGAGAGTTTTGCCATCGTAACGGAAGGCGCCTTGCTGGCCGCCAAACCAGAGGTTTTCTGATTGATCCACAACCATGGAGCGAACATTTACGAACGGTCTTCCGACCTGGTCGGCGAGATTGGAAAAAGACTTGCCGTCGAAAGAGCAGACGCCGCCTTGAGTTCCAAACCAGATTCGCCCCGAGGCATCCTGGGCGATCGTGTAGACCGAGTCGTTGACGAGCCCATCTTTCGTTGTGAAGTTGGTCACTATTTTGCCGTCATAGCGGCTGGCGCCGTTGCCGGTGGCGAACCAGATGTTTGCATCGCGATCTTCGAAGATCCAGACCACATCGTTGTTGCCCAGGCCCTCTTTGTCGGTAAACTTCGTGAACGATTTTCCGTCGTAGCGAGTTGCGCCGCCGGTGATGGAGCCGAACCAGAGTGCGCCTGAGCGATCTTCCAGGAGCGAGAAGATGCGTGTTTTCGCCAGGCCGACTTCTTCTGAAAAATTGGTGAAGTCTTTGCCGTCGTAGCGGATCGGGCCGCCGAATGTGGCGAACCAGATGTTACCAGCGCGGTCTTCGCGGATGTTGCGGATGATTACCCGCGGCATGTACGAGGTCGACTTTGCGGGTGTTGGTGTGAAGTAGGGATCGCGATTGGCAGGCTGGTCGGACCGCCCGGTATCATTCAACGCTTCTTTCGGAGGCTCTACTTCTGTTTTCGCCGCGGTTGGTGCCATCGTCTGCGATTCCTGATCGGCTGCGCACCCTATCCCGCATCCGATTATCAACGCAAGTGCGATCGTCTTCATCGTGAGTCTCCGCGGCCGCAGGTGAGGGCAATGTCCCCGATTGTCGCGGCCGGTTCATGATACCGTTTCGTCGCGCGCGAGCCGGCACGAAGCTTGGCGAGTTACCAAACGGTGACTCAAGAACTCGCCGGATCGTGACATCTGCGTATACGAGCCCGGCGGCCTCCATTGCGTAGCATTTCATCGCATGAGCACCCACGACTTCCCACGCTCCCCACCCTGCGACACGATCAGCACGATCCTGAATATCCATGCGATGATCAACGGGTTTCTAATCGAGGTCGTCGAAGATATTCCGGAATTGCGAATGACCGAACAGCCGGGCACCATCGTCAACCACCCAGCGTGGACGCTGTCGCATCTCAACGCGTACGCAGGAACTTTGCTATCGATGCTCGACGACCTGAGCGTGCCGACGGCCGATGCCGAGATGGAGCGGTTCGGGTATGGCACGACGCCTGTCGCCGACCGCGCTGCCTATGCGACGAAGCGCGAACTCATTGAACGGTTCAGAGACCGCAACGCGCGACTTGCTGCGGTCGTCGCCGCGAAGCATTCAGACTACTTCCCGAGACCCTCGCCTGAGAAATTCCACCCTCACGCGCCGACCATCGGGCACATCGCCATCACGCTGCTTGTGGCGCACCCGCCGCATCACCTGGGCCAACTGAAGCAATGGCGCCGTGCCGCGGGAATCGCGGAAAAGGCGTAACGGGTGGCCAGCGCGAGCGCGTTGAACATGGATGCAAAGTGAGGTTCGTAGAGGTTAGAGCTATGACGTTGAGGTGGAAACGACCAAAGGACCGATAACCAAAACTGGAGCCATCAAATACACATTCGATTTGCGGCTCAAAGTGCTGATCGGTGGCGTGGAACACCTTTCCAAACAATCCCAGGCCAACCGGGCCCCCCGGTTGCGACACTTCGACTTTTAAAGCCGGTGCCACATTTCCAAACCACCGGCTGTAAACGCTGTAAGCCGGTGCCACTTGCGGAACATGTCCCGAACCTGCGCATCCAATCACGTGTCCCCTATAGTCTGTATTGTCTTCCAATTCGCCTATTGCCGAGGTCCCTCAATGAAACGACTTCTTGTCCTTTCCGCTGGTCTTGCTGTTGCGCTGTGTGTTTCCGGGGCGAATGCCGATGTCATTCGCAAAGGCGAAGGCGCTCGCCGCACGCAGTTGAATGCAATGGAGTTGAAGCCGTTCGCTGCGGCGAACTGGGCGAGTTTAAGCGGTTGGACCAATGGAGCGGCACTCGATTCAGCCTCAACAAGCGGCAAGCCGATTCTTGTCGTGACCTGGGCAGGCTGGCGCGATATTTCGGTGAAAGCTCTGAAGAATGCCCGCAGGCTTTCGGAAAAGTACGGTAAAGATGGCCTGATTGTTGTCGGCGTTCACTCGGCTGACGCGTGGGCCGATGCGACCAAGCTCGATGCACCTGCGGGAAGCACGTTCCTGCTTGCTCATGATGCCAAGGGCGATTTCCGTAAGGCGATCCTTTCGAGCAGCGATCCAGAAATGTACGTGATTGACCGCGCGGGCCAGATGCGGTTTGCCAGCATTACTACTGAATCAGCTGAAGAAGCGGTTGCTCTGGTGGTGAAGGAAACTGCGGAGCAGGCGGCGGGCACGACTGGCCGCAACGCTGCGGATGCTGAGGCGGCTCGCATTGCCGCAGCGAAAACTTCGAATATCAACAGCAGCGTAGATATGACTCGTATCCCGGAGCAGCCCTATGTCGCGCCGGATGATGAGGACTATGCGAAGGCTGGGTTCAGGAAGTACTCGATTTACCAGGCCGATGCGGTGAACAAATTTGACGAAGTGAAGAACCTGGTTCTTCCCGATGACACGTTCTTCCCCAAGAAGCCTGAAATTCAGGGTCGTTGCACGGTGGTGTATTTCTGGAACTGGAACGTCACCCGCAGCTATGACCCGGCGATGCAACGCATGGAAGCACTGCAACGCAAGTACGGGCGCGACGTTGTGTTCATCGGCATCTTCACGCCGTTCAAGCTTGATGGCATCCCTGAAGGCGTCGCCAAGAAAGAGCTTGAAGAAGAACAAGACCCAGAGAAGGTCATCCCTCGCATCAGAGGGATCATGGAAAATCGCAATTTCCAGCACACGCTGCTTGCTGACCCAGCAGGTGTTGTGCTCAGCAATGCCCGCTCAAACGATCTGCAATTCCAGTACTTCTCCGTGCCATATGCCTGCGTTGCTTCCAGCGAGGGCCGCATCCGCTTCCAGGGCTCGAGCCTCTGGCCGGAGTTTGAAGGCACGATTGACGAAGTGGTCACTAAAGACCCCGGTGTAAAAAAGCGCCGCGCGGCTGAGGATAAGTGGATTCGCGCTCAGGCGAATAAGCCTGTCGCAACGCCCGAAGCTGCGCCGGAAAGCAAGTAATGAGCGTGCTGTCGACGCACCCGCTTTTTCGCGTCGTTCTCTGTCAGCCTGAGATTCCCAATAACACGGGGAACATTGGTCGCACATGTGTGGCCACTGGGTGTTCGCTCGACCTTGTCAGGCCGCTGGGGTTTGACACAAGCGAGAAGGCGTGCCGCCGCGCGGGGCTGGATTACTGGCCGCGGCTTGGCGTCAAAGAGCACGACACACTGGACACCTTTCTGGCGACTATTGCAACCCCACGGGTGTGGGTCCTGACCACCAAGACCACCCGGACTTACTACGAAGCCGACTTCCAACCGGGCGACTGCCTGATTTTCGGTAAAGAAACTGCGGGGCTGCCAGCGGCCACGCTCGAGCGGTTTTCGACCTCCTGCATTCGGATGCCGATGGTCAGTGGGGAGCGGTCGCTGAACCTGGCAACGGCGGTTTGCGCGGTGGTTTTTGAGGGAATCCGCCAATTGGCGGCCCGCAACCAGATCGCCATCCGGGGCGGAAATATTTGCGACTTTGCCGAACCTGTATAAACGAACTGGCGTAACAGGATTGATCTCTCTCTCCTCCGATTTGTGTATCGCCCTCGCCAGTCGCTCCAGCGGCCCGCGAGGGCGGTACACTTTTTGACCTATCGGAGATTCCCCTCGTGCGCAAGACCGCTTCATCACCCAACCAGTTTCTGCTTCCAATCGCAACTCTCTGCGCGCTGGCACTGTTGCTCGGAGGCTGCCGCAAAGGCGTCTTCACGAGTACCGAAGATCGGTCACAATTTGACCGGTTCGATACTTCCCGCGATGAGCGAGCTGAGCCATTTCTTGAAGATGAATACGGCCGCAAAGTCCCGAATCTGCGGGGCCGCCTGGTTCGCTGAGCGAGGCATTGGCCCGCTTCGATCCTGAACAACTTTACAAGTTGACTGCAACCGCGTCCACCTGGACTGCGCATGCTCTCTCATAAGCATTGCCGATCCCGAGCCGCGCGGCCCGAGAGTCGACACAGGATTTCGTTCTGAAGTCCTGACCGCATAAAGCGACGAGAGCATAAGGAGAACTTCGCGGGGAGAACGACCTCGCATCACGCACGCGACACGCACGCATACTTTTGTGTGTTTCTGCGGCCTTTTGGCATGTTCTTATGTCCCGGTACAAGATGCGCTTCATCATGTTTTAAACCGTTCTGATTTCGGCGTCCTTTGATTGGCGCCACCTTATCCAGGCTCATCTTTCCCTGGCTGCATCAGAAACATGTCGACAATCTGGAGAAGTGCTGAGGGCATCTGTGCCGCGACGACGATCGGCGGCATGGATGCGAGTCGCATCTGAGGCCGTTTGTAAACCGGTCACGATGTCACGCGCTCACGCATTTCGAAAACGCACGTACGGCGGCACGCTGTCGGGCCTGGGAGTCGGTGCGCCCACTCTCGTGGCTCATTCCCCGGAACTCGACACTCCTGCTGCGTCCGAAACTGATCGTCTGTTCGCGGGCTCGATCGCCCGCAGCAGTGCAGCGCTCGAGCCATTCTGGATCGATTGCTGTCACTGCGCATACAGGATTTTCACATGAGAAAGCTCAAAGGTTTTACGCTTATTGAATTGCTCGTCGTTATCGCCATCATCGCACTCTTGATCGCGATTCTCCTTCCCGCTCTTGGTCGTGCTCGAGCAATTGCTCGACAGATTCGCTGCGCTGCCAACATTCGCGGCACGATGCAGGGGCTGGCTATCTGGGCACAATCTAATGGAGACGCCTACCCGCTTCCAAGTGTTGTAGATAAGGGCAACAACACTCTGGGGGTCACCACGCCGCCCGAAGCCAAGGATTGCACGAAGAACATCTTTTCGCTTTTGATCTTCAATGGCTACCTTCCCACTGAAATGTGTGTCACTCCTGCCGAAGCCAATGGCAGCATCAAGCCTTACGAGGGGTACAACTTCTCTACACCTCCTTCAGCGGTTCTTCCGAGCCAGGCCCTCTGGGACCCGGCGTTCCGTGCTACGCAGGCTTCGGCACCTGCAACTGGCTCGGTCGGCGATACAGGGCAGGGCGTGAATGCGACGGCTACTTCTGGTGGCGTTTCGTACGCCCACAACTTGCCGCTGTATGGGCGAAAAGCGAGGTGGTCGAACACCTTCAGTTCAACTGAGGCAATACTGGGAAACCGCGGACCGGAGTATGACGTTGCGGGATCTGGCGCAAACCTCACCTGGCGCCTTCGCCCCGGCGTCAGCGGCACAGCATCTACTTCACTCCTTATTCACGGCAGCCGCACAACGTGGGAAGGGAACATCGGCTTCAACGACAACCACGTTGATTTTGTGACAAAGCCCGACCCCGATGCAGTCACATTTAACTTCAATGGTTTGCCCGCGGGATCCAAGACGCAACCAGACAACATTTTCGTGAACGAGAATGACAGCACCCGTCTGGGAGACACCAATCTCAACAACAACACCAACGCGCTACTGGGGATTATTTCCGCAGGTCAAATCTCCGCGAGTTCTGTCACTCTGTGGCACGATTGATGGCAATCGTGGCCCATGAGTCCTTCCACAGGCCCTGGCTCATTGCTGGGGCCTGTGTTTTTTTGCGCTCCCGGCCCAGATAACTTGCATTGTTACAAAAAAAGTTTCGAAGGCCCAAACTGGAGTAAACGACAAGGGCTTGCACGGCCGATATCTCTTCGCACGAGTTACAGGGGTATGCTTGGTGGCCTCCTCTGTAGTTCTTCGACTTTCCTGAAAGACTCGCATGGCACGCAAGTCCTCATCTCGTAATGGCCGTGGTCAACGCACCCTGGTGGTGTGGTGCGCCCTCGCTATGGGAATCGTCGGCGTTGGCGGCGTATTGGCCGTCCTGGATCGTTCGCCGCAGTCGAACCTCGCCTCGAGCCTTCCGGTTCTGATGGCCCCCACTGACACTCCAAATCTTCAAGCAATCTTTGCAACCACACAAAAGCTGGATCATTCACGCTGGCAGGCGATTGTCATTCACCACACGGCTTCGCCCTTTGCCACCGCTCAAACGCTTGAAACGCAGGCAAAGGCCGCAGGTTTGACGGGACTTGGTCACCATTTTGTTATCGGCAATGGGAACGGCATCAACGATGGCCATCTCAATGTCGGAGCCCGTTGGATGAATCAGCAGCCAGGTGCTCATGCCATGGGCAACAACGCCAAATGGCTCAACCAGCACGCGGTTTCGATTTGCCTGGTTGGCGATGGCAATTCCAAGACTTTCTCAGAGTCACAGATGCGGCGTCTGGTGCAGTTGACCAACGCACTCGCCAGTGAACTGAACATCCCAGCCTCGAAGATTTACCTCCACAGCGATGTGGCTCCGGTCAAATCGCCTGGCGGGTACTTTGCTGAGGCTCAGTTCCGCAGCCAGATTACCGCCAGCCGATAAGGCCGTGGTGCATACACGACATTTGGATTTTGGTCTATTTGGGGTCTTATGGGGCTTCCGTGCTACCTCCAATGGCGGCACTTGGCCTTGTCAGGTTTGCACTTTTGCAATTCTGTTGCCATACTGTGAGTTCGAGGATTCGTGCTTGGTGAAACTCCGGCCGGATCGTTATTGAAGCGGAACCACACCAGCCAATGGTGCGGAAGTCTTCGTACTGCAATAGGTTCGTTTTCTTGGGATTCTGTTAGGGTCTTGTGAGACGAGCGGCGGAACTTGGGTGAAGGGGCCAGAGTTTGGTCAGCGAGATTAAGAAAGGCGACATGATCGAGGGGTATCGCGTCCTGGCCGAGGTTGGCCGCGGGGCAGCGTCGATCATTTATCTCGTTCAAGATCCCAAGAGCAAACAGATCTGGGCACTCAAGCACGTTGCCAGGCACACCGAGAAAGATGTGCGGTTCCTTGAGCAGGCTGAGATTGAATACAAGATCGCTTCGGAAATTGACCACGAATCAATTCGCAAGATCGATCGAGTGATCAAGAAAAAGAGTGGTCTGCTCAATGTCACCGAGCTTTTCCTGGTAATGGAATTTGTTGATGGCGTCGCACTGGACCGGTCGCCCGACACCAGTATGGATCTGGCTGTCAATATCTTCCATCAGGTCGCGTCGGCCATGTATGCGATGCACAGACACGGGTATGTTCATGCGGACATGAAGCCCAACAACATCATGATCACTCCCGGCGTGAAGGCCGTCGCCAAGATCATCGACCTTGGGCAATCGTGCAAAGTGGGCACGGTGAAGGAACGTATTCAGGGGACTCCCGATTACATCGCGCCAGAGCAGGTGCACCGCCGCCCGATTACACCATCGACCGATGTCTACAACCTTGGCGCGACGATGTACTGGGTCTTTACGCGGCGTCACATCCCCACCGCGATGGCCAAGGGCGATTCGCTGGTTTCGCAGCTGGATGATTCACTGATTGAAAAGCCCAAGCCTGTGATCGAGCTGAACCCACAGGTCCATCCGCGTCTAAACCAGATCATCATGCAGTGTGTCGAGATTGACCCTGCAAACCGTCCGGCCAACATGAAGCTGGTTGCGGACCAACTTGACCTTATCAAGGCGATTCTCGCCGCGAAAACCGTGCCGATGGATCAGTATGACGAGCCGGCATCCCAATTCTGAATTGATCATTCCTTTCTAAAAGCGAGGGCGTAGTGCCGGTCGCTCCGATTGATTTTCGAGATGCCCAGAGCGTGTGTGAAGCACTGCGAGCTGGCGCACGCGCCAATGCCACTGCCGCGTGCCGCGTTTTCGGGATTGATCGAATCACACATCCGGGGCTACTTATTGCAACGGGGGACCTGCACGACAATCCGTTTCACTTTGAAGCGTTGTGTCGTGTCGCGCAACTAGATGAACGCGATGACACGCATCTGGTTTTGCACGAAGTCATTCATTCGGACCGGCTGATGAACGGGATGGATTTGAGCTATCGAGCGCTGACTAAAGTGGCAGGACTGAAAGCCGCGTATCCGGAACGGATTCACACGCTGCTTGCGAATCATGAGCTTGCACAGTATCACGAGGCGGCGATTTTAAAAGATGGCGTTCAACCAGTGCTGGCTTTCAAAAAGGGTGTTGAGTACGTTTTTGGCGGCGACATGGACGAAGTCCTGGTTGCGATCAAAGAGTTCATTGCCTCGATGCCGATCGCGCTGCGGTGTGTGTGCCCGAACTCAGATTTTATTGTTTGCCATAGTCTGCCAGCGGTGGCGATGATGGGTCGATTTGATCCATCGATATTCACCCGCGCGCTGACTGATGAGGACTACCGGTCGCGAGCGGGGAGTGTGCACCACCTGGTATGGGGCCGCGGATATGACTCCGAATCGATCGAAGACCTGGTGGAACGATGGGGCGCGAGCATGTTTCTGCTTGGGCATGAGCATGCGGACAGCGGCGCGAGATTTGTGCCGCCGTGTGCGGTGGTTTTGAATAGCGACCACGAACGCGGGGTATATGTGCCGATTGATCTATCGAATCCGCC
>CAZAEQ010000019.1:0-80442 GCA_964484185.1 uncultured Phycisphaeraceae bacterium | reverse complement strand
GCCTCGACGCCGGCCGGTACTACGTCGAGTCGAACCTCGACTACTACCTCGACCAATACATCACTAACGCCGAGAAGGCGGGCGTGAAAGTCCACTTTGCCGCCGATGCCGCCCAGGCCAACGCCATCTGCCTCGAAATCGCCAAGGCTAACAACTGCAAACTTTGCGTCAAAGCCAAATCGATGGTGACCGAAGAGATTCATCTTCTGCCCGCCCTCGCCTCCATGGGCGTCGAAACACTTGAGACCGACCTAGGCGAATTCATTCTCCAGCTCGATCACGATGCACCGTCGCACATCGTGACGCCGATGATCCACAAAGATCGCACCGCCGTCGCCCGCGCGTTCGTTCGCGAGCTCGGCGCCCAATATACCGAAGACCCGCCCGCGCTCACCGCCATCGCCCGCGAATACATGCGGAAGAAATTTCGCCAGGCCGACCTTGGCATCAGCGGCGCGAACTTCCTGATCGCCGACACCGGCTCGCTCGTCCTCTGTACCAACGAAGGCAACGCAGACCTCTCGGTCGCGGTCCCGCGCATCCATGTCGCCTTCGTCGGCATTGAAAAAGTCATCCCGCGCCTTGAAGACCTCTCTGTCTTCCTCAAACTTCTGGCTCGCAGCGCAACATCGCAGCCCCTCACCATCTACACAACCATCCTGACCGGCCCGCGGAAAAAAGAAGATCCGGATGGGCCCGAGCAACAGCACGTCATCCTCATCGACAACGGCCGAACCGAAATCCTCCGCGAAGAAACCCGCGAACTCCTGCGCTGCATCCGCTGCGGCGCGTGCCTCAACGCCTGCCCCGTATACCGCAAAGTTGGCGGCGGACACGCCTACGGCGCGGTCTACTCCGGCCCCATCGGCGCAACCATCACGCCGCTGCTCAAAGGCCTTCAAAACTACCCCGACCTCCCCCACGCCAGCTCCCTCTGCGGCGCATGTTTCGAAGCCTGCCCTGTCAAAATCGACATTCCATCGCAGCTGATTCGCCTCCGCAAAGTCATGGTCCAGCAGAAACTCACAGGTTTCGGCGAACGAGCATCCATGCAACTCTGGGCACAACTCCTCAAACGCCCCATGCTCTACCGGTTCGCCGCGGCAATGTTCCGCTACGTAGAACGGAGATTGGGAGACTCGTCGGCCTCAACCGATGCGTTCACGGATCGCAAATGGATATCTTCCGCCCCCGGCCCAGTTGCAGGATGGACCAAGGTGCGCGACTTGCCCACGCCCCCATCACAGAGTTTCCGAGATTGGTGGGCCGCGCGATGAACCAAACCAAACTCGGCATCACCCGCGAAGAATTCCTCGGCAACATTCGCCGAAGCCTCAGTCCTTCGACCGATGCGAAACTGCGCGATCTTCCGCCGCCAACTTCGAACGAAATCCTCCGCATCACGCGGCAAGACGAAGACCTCCCTGCCACCTACGCACGCAGAGCCACCGCGATGGGGATGAATGTTCACCGGGCGAATGTGGAAACCTTGGGGTCCACAATTCAATCGCTGCTCACATCGCTCAATGCACATCGAATCGTCTTTGACATTCCCGCAAACCCACTCGCAGACCTCGTTCGCACCGCAGTCCGCAATAACCGCGAACTCATCGATCCGGTCAAGACCAAGAACCTCGATGCCCAGTTTGATTGCCATGTGGGGATCACCAGTGTCGTTGCGGCGATTGCTGAAACCGGAACACTTGTAATCGCTTCTGACATGCACCGCAGCCGCGGCACTTTCCTGATCCCGCCAGTCCACATCGCAGTGATCTTCGAAAGCCACATTCTTCCAGACATGATCGACCTCTGGCCGCGATTTGACCCGAAACTCTGCGCAGGCTTGACGCTCGTCACCGGTCCCAGCAAAACGGCAGACATCGAAGGAATCCTGATCACTGGTGTCCATGGCCCCAAGGCCGTCCACGTCATCATCCTCGAAAATCCTGAATATTGATGTGCATTTCCCGCTTTTGCGGTATCATGTCGCCATGCTTGCCCGCATGCTCGCCATTGCGATCCTCTTCTCCTCTTCCGCAGTAGCAAGCGATCCTGCACCCAAGATTAATTTCGACCGCGATATTCGTCCCATCCTTGCCGATGCCTGCTATACCTGCCACGGTCCGCACAGCGAGAAACGCAAGGCTCGACTTCGCCTTGATCTCCGTGACAGTCTCTTTGGCCCAACTCGCGATGCCAGCGATGCCGCTCGAGATGAATCACTTCCATCGCACATAATCAGCCCGGGAAGCATAGAGAAAAGTGAACTGGCCCGGCGCATCAGCGCAACGGATGAAGATGATGTCATGCCGCCGCCCGATGGTCCGCGGCAGATCACTTCCGCAGAGCGAGAGACCATTCTGCAATGGATCAAGCAGGGCGCAGAGTGGTCCGCCCATTGGGCGTTTGAAGCGGTTCAGGCAATTGAGTTGCCCCACGTTCAAGATAATTCATGGAGTCAGACCAACATTGATCGTTTCATTCTCGCTGAGATTCAGAAGCACACACTCACACCGTCGAAGCAAGCAGACAAATTGACACTGATTCGCCGCCTGAGCCTCGACCTCACCGGCCTGCCGCCATCACAGGATGAGACTGCGGCATACCTGGCTGACGCCGCATCAAATGCATACGAAAAACTGGTCGACCGCCTGCTCGCTTCCCCGCGCTTCGGTGAACATTTCGCGGCAAGCTGGCTCGAAGTCGCCCGCTACGCCGATTCCAATGGATTTCAACTCGATCCCGATCGGACCGCCTGGCCATGGCGAGACTGGGTGATCGAAGCATTCAACTCAAACCTCCCCTACGACAAATTCATCGTCGATCAGATCGCTGGCGACCTTCAGCCTCAGGCGACACCCTCCAACATCCTCGCCTCCGCCTTCAACCGCAATCACCCGATCAACGGCGAAGGCGGCCAGGATATTGAAGAGTCCCGCATCGGTTACGTCCACGATCGCGTCGAAACAACAAGCACCGCGTTTCTGGGATTGACCGTGTCGTGTGCACAGTGCCACGATCACAAGTACGACCCGATCTCACAGCGAGACTACTACCGATTCTTTGCGTATTTCAACAGCATCGATGAAACGGGCGCGGGTGACAAGGGTGACATGCCGCCGGTGATGGACTTTATTGACTCTGCAGGGAGTACCCGAAAAGTCATGGTGATGGATGAGTTGAAGCAAGCTCGCAAGACTCACGTGCTTGAACGCGGAGCGTGGGATCATCCTGGCGAACCTGTTGAACCCGGTACGCCCTCTGCGCTTCCCGAAATTCAGGCACAGCCCAATCGTCTCGGCCTCGCAACATGGATCACCAGTCCTTCTAATCCCCTTGCCGCACGAGTCGCGGTGAATCGATTCTGGCAGCAGATCTTTGGTCAAGGCCTCGTCCGCACTCCTGACAACTTTGGCGTGCAGGGCGAACGGCCGACGCATCCGGAACTGCTCGATTATCTCGCGCGCACATTTGTTGAAAGCGGCTGGGATACCAAGGCACTCGTGCGGTTGATGGTGACAAGCGCAACATACCAGCAAACCTCTGTATGTTCTTCGGAATTGCTGCAGCAGGACCCAGAGAACCGCCTCCTCGCTCGCGCCCCTCGCTACCGCCTCCCTTCCGCAGTCTTGCGCGACCAAGCGCTCTTTGCCAGTGGCCTGCTCATAGAAAAACTCGGTGGTCCGCCGGTCAAGCCGTATCACCCACCGGGAGTCTGGGAAGATGTGAGTTTCGGCCGTCTGAAGTATGTTGCCGGAACGGGCGAGGACTTGTATCGACGCAGTCTCTACACCTTCTGGCGTCGCACAGCACCGCCCGCAAACATGTTCGATGTCACGCAACGTCAAAAGTGTTCAGTCCGCGTGATCCGCACCAACACGCCGCTGCAAGCTCTGACGCTGATGAACGACCCCACGTTCGCCGAGGCCGCCGCGGCTCTAGCGGAGCGTTCGCTTCGTGATGGCGGCGATGACGACTCCTCCCGTATTGCCTGGGCAGTTGAGCGAGTTGTCTGCCGCCCGCCCACACCAACCGAAATCGCGGTCCTTTCCACACGCCTGAAAATCCTACGTGACTATTACTCAAAGAACGCCGACCAGGCACGAGCAGCTGCGTGCTCAGGAGATCGACCAGACCCTCAACCAGAAAAATTCACAGAAATCGCGGCGTACTCCGGCGTCATCAGCATCATCTTCAACCTCGATGAGGCCCTCACCAGAGAGTGACCATGGAAGAAAGACTCCTGCCACATCTCGACATGACCCGCCGCCAGTTCCTGGGCCGCGCCGGCGCGGGCGTCGGCTCGGCAGCCCTTGCGATGATGCTCGCCGACAGCACCCGAGCTTTCCAACCCGATCCCTCGACAATTGATACCGCCGTCAAAGCCATCGCCCCGCGCGCCAAGCGTGTCATCATGCTGACGCAGGCTGGAGCCCCATCGCAGATCGATCTCTTCGATCACAAACCCGGCCTCCTCGCCCGCCGCGGCGAACTCATTCCTGAATCCGTCCGCATGGGCCAGCGTGTCACCACCATGACCTCTGGCCAGGCCCAGAAACTTCTCCCCAGTCAATTTGCCTTCGCTCAGCACGGCAAGAGTGGCGCGTGGATGTCGGAATTGCTGCCGCACACAGCGAAGATTGCCGACGACATCGCAATTGTAAAGACTGTCTTCACCGAGCAGATCAACCACGCGCCTGCAATGACGTTTTTTCAGACCGGCCATCAGGTTCCAGGTCGCCCGTGCCTGGGCGCATGGACGGTCTACGGCCTGGGCTCCGAAAACCGCGACCTCCCCGGCTTCGTCGTCATGGTCTCAAAAGATGTTGAACGCACCTGCGATCAGCCCCTCTACGAACACCTCTGGAGCGCGGGTTTCCTGCCCGCCGAACATCAGGGCGTCAAGCTCCGCGCGGGCCGCGATCCCGTTCTCTATCTCCAGAACCCTGATGGTGTTTCGCGAGAAGTCCGGCGCGGCCAGCTTGATGACCTCGCCAGGCTCAACGCCGCACACCACGACCTCACCGGCGATCCGCAAATCACTGCCCGCATCGCGCAATACGAACTCGCCTTCCGCATGCAGATGTCAGTCCCCGATCTTGTCGGCCTCGCCGATGAACCGCAAGAAATTTTCGATCTCTACGGCCCCGCCTCGCGCAGGCCAGGCTCCTATGCCGCCAACTGCATCCTCGCCCGCCGCCTTGCCGAACGCGGAACACGCTTCATCCAGCTCTACCACGTCGGCTGGGATCAGCATCGCCATCTCCCCGAACAGCTTCGCATTCAGTGCGAGCACACCGATCAAGCCTCCGCCGCACTTATCACCGATCTCAAGCGCCGCGGCATGCTCGATGACACGCTCGTCATCTGGGGCGGTGAATTCGGCCGCTCACCGGTCGGTCAGGGCGACATCGATTCTCCGGACCACGGACGCGACCATCACCCCCGCTGCTTCACAATGTGGCTCGCTGGCGGCGGCGTCAAGCCCGGAATCAGCTACGGCCAGACCGATGAATTCGGGTTCAATGTCGCTTCCGGCGGCGTCCACGTCCACGACTTGCACGCGACCATCCTCAAGCTCCTTGGCATCGACCACGAGCGATTCACGTACCTTTACCAGGGCCGCCGCTTCCGCATCACCGATGTCTCAGGCAATGTGATTTCCGACCTTCTCGCCTGATACTCACTCCACTCACTCAACTTTGGCAGTCACGCCAACACGCACACGCACCGGCCCGATCAATCCCGACTCCATCAGCGGCGAGTCCTTGTACCAGTGATGCCACGTTGTGAAGGTCAACCGATCCTTGCTCGTGCGATTCTTCAGTGGATACTCGCCGGCTGCATCAAACCAAGCCGGCCACTTCTTGATCGGCTTGCCATTCCACTCCATGTCTTCTGGAAGCTGCTCATCGCCAATCAAACGATTGACCCACAGGTTCGTCACGCGAATCTTCAGTGTGTTCTTTCCAGCCTTGAGAAGCCCCGTCACATCGCCTTCAAACGGAGCTTTCCACCAGACGCCAAGGCTCGTGCCATTGAGCGTCACTTCGGCAATCTCTTTCACACTTCCAAGGCTCAGCCTTGCAACTTTGCCAGTTCCAACCGCGTCGGCAGATACATCAAATTCCTTCTCATACACCGCGGAGCCGGAGAAATACTTCACACCATTGTCAGCATTCTCACTCCAGGAAGTCAGCGAATCCAATTTCACAGATTCGGGTGCGCCGCGGCCGCTCTGGAACTTCACATTCCACGCTCCCGCGATCTCAAGAGCATCAGGCACACTCGCGACTTGAATCTCCGCCGACTTCCCGCTCGAATTGCTCGTCGTATAAGTTCCCGCCTTGAACGCCTGCAGTTCAAGTCGCGCACCGACCACTGCCACGCGATACGACGCGGGAACATCGGGAGTGCTTGTATCCAGCAACACCAATGTCTCGTTCTCTGCGACACTCTTGGTCATCGGCTTACCATCGTGTGTGTAATCAACCACCAGCCGCTTCACATGCAGCGAAGTTGGATCGCCAAATACGCCATTGGTCGCGGGGATCGCAAATTCTCCACTCGCGATCATCTCCGACACCTTGGCCGTGACATCCGCGCCACCAGCACCGTCGACCGCCTCATACCGCGCCTTGGTGATAACAAGCTTGGGAAGCTGCCGCACAATCTCGTACGCAGGCGGCGGTGTCACGCTTGCAAGATGCGGCGCCTTTGAATCACCGCTGAACACCACAAACACCGACTCGTTCGCTTCAAGCCTCATCGGCACCAATGTGTATCCGCCCTTTTCACGCCACACCGGCGCAGGTTCAATCACACCAGTTTCGGCATGCCACAACTGCGGGCTCTTTCCGCTGACACGGAACGCGCACTCCAGCTCTTCTGACCTGGGCTTCTGATTCGACACGAAATACACATCCGCCCCATCGATCACCCGATGGATCCACGCCATGGTCGCTTTGCCGCCAGCCACGCGCCTGAACATGCAATCGGGAGCGACCTTTATCCCGGCAAGCACCTCATCGACACTCTTGCCCCAGACAATTCGGCCTTTGCCGCTGAGGGTCTCCTTTACCGTCTTTCCATCGCAATTGCCCCAGAGTTCGGCACCGATCTTCGCAACTTCGGCATCCGCGGCGGGTTGCCCGTTTGCGCTGGGTGACGCTACAGGCTTTGGTCCAATCACCGTCGCCCCTGCATTCACAAGTTCGCGCAGTTTGGCCGCAACCATGGGAGTCATGAACGTCGTTTCTGGTAGCACCAGCACGCGATAGCTCATGCCGTTCTCAAGCACAATCCTGCCGTCCTTCACAATCATCGAGTTGAGCACCACATCCGAACCGCACGCGTCGTAGTCATACCCACGCGCTTTCAAACCCGTCTCAAACTGCGGCGTATTGGGCGCAGCCTCACCCGCGTAAAACAACACATCCGCAACGAACTTCCCTTCCTGCAGCAAATACTGACACCGCGCCAGATACGAAATCCAGGCGCTCCCCTGCTCCCACCATGTCGTCGTCCGTTCAAAGTGCGTGCCCCACTGCCCCATCGTCATCCCCGGCACAACATTGTCCCAAGGCTGATGGGCATAACGGTGAATGATGTACCGATTGATCCCCGTTGAATACATCAAATCGCCGACCGCCTTCACCGATGCAGGATGGTTCAACCACTTGCCGACATTGGGTTCGGCCGTAAATGCCTCGGCACCGACAATCTTCTTGCCATACACGTGTGCTACATCCGCCGCGAGTTTGCAGGAATTGCTCATCCCCGCCGTCACCCAGAATTCACCCATCACAATGTCGGCATCTTTGCCAACCTGCGTGCATTCAAACGGCCCGTCATATGGCTCGACCGATGACAACAGTCCATTCTTCTTGCACACTTCCGCGAAGTACGAAAAGTAATTGTCACTGAACAGATCCGCCACGGTCCGCCTCAAATCAACCAGGAATCGCTCGGAAGTCTCCCCGCTCTCAACATACCGACCCGTCATCGTCGGCATATACATCAACATGTCATACCCGCGCCGCTTCTTGAACTCTTCGCGGAACTTTGGCGTCCAGTTCTGGCAACCAACTTCATAGCTATCCACCAGAACATTGTTCAAAACCTTCCCCGCCAGCGGCCCAAGCTCCTTGATCAACGGCGCCATCCCGCCCGCCCAATACTGATCAAACGCCTCGCGGCTCATCTTGTCCACTTCAAGTCCGCGCCCCGAAACTGGCGACGGCGCATTCACCGCACCGGTCGCAGTGTGTCCAATCCGCAATACCGTCCACTCACCCGCTGGCACTTCCCATTTCAGCTTCCCGTTGACGAGGTTCGCGGTCAAATCAATCATGCTCGAAATCTTGATAGTCGCATCGCTCGACACCTTCTCCATCGAAGGTTGCTGTCCATAGGTGTAGTCATACAACGCTTTCGACCTGAAGTCCTTGATTCGCGTCGCATCGTCCTTTGGAGTCGGGAACGCAATCACCGCGATGTCCTGGTAGTACCCGGCGTTTGTCTTTGGCTGCGCCAACTCCGCAGTAAACGGCGCAGACCCCGTCACCTTCACCTCGCTGAACACCACCGTCTGCATCGCAAATTCAGGCTTCACCCAAGGTCCGCCGCTGCTCGACCATCCCGCGCAATTGTGAATGCACAGTTCCAGCCCAAGCCGCTCCGCTTCAGTAGCCGCAAACTTCACCAGCCCGCGCCACTCATCGCTGTTGTACACAATCGGCCCATCGGGAATATTTTCAGACACATTGAAAATCTGCGCCCCACCCAGGCCGATCTGCTTCATCGCTTCCAGATCCGCCGTGATCCCCTTCCGCGTCACGTTTCCATTCATCCAGTGCCACCACGTGTGCGGCTTAGCCTGCGAGGGCGGATTCTTAAATCCTGCTTCCATCGCCGTCTGTGCAACCGCACACTGTGAAACTGCCGAGGTCAAAACCGCGGCGACAATTGAAATGGATCGCTTCATGCCGCGATCATACCAACTCTCAGCTACCCGCGCCCGCTCGCAACACTTTCCGGAATCGCTGCATCGCCTCATCCCACGCATCGCCCTTTTGCGGCTCATATCGAACTGTCGCAAACGAAGCTCTCACGACCGTCCGTATCTCAGCCAGCGATGCAATTTCTCCCATCGCCAGCGCCTGCGCCATGACGTTTCCAATCGCCGTTGCTTCCACCGGTCCCGCCAGCACGGGCCGCCCCGTGGCATTAGCGGTAAATTGGCAGAGCATCGGATTATTTACGCCGCCGCCCACAAGGTGAATCGACTTCACCTTTCCAGTCAGTCGCTCAAGCTCTTCCAACACAACAGCACATTTCAGAGCGATACTCTCAATAATGCACCGCACAATTTCTCCCACACTGCGCGGCACATTCTGCCCACTTCGCTCACAAAACCCGCGTATTCGTTGAGGCATATCCGCGTACTCCGCGAAGCTCGCATCATCAGGATCAACAAAACTCGCAAATTCCGCGGCATCCGCCGCAGCCTCCCCGAGAAACTGAAACGAATTCTCGCTTCCCTTTTCGGCCCACGCACGCTGACACGACTGCAACAGCCACAGGCCCGTGACATTTTTCTGAAAGCGGATAGTCCCCGCAAGCCCGCCCTCGTTTGTGAAATTCGCGTTCAGCGCATCGCTTGAACAAATCGGCGACTTCAACTCGCGCCCCACCAGCGACCATGTCCCCGAACTGATATACGCCCAATCATCAGTTTCCGCACCAGGCACCGCGACAACGGCGGATCCCGTGTCGTGGCTCGCAGGTGCGATCACCATCGCGTTTGGTTGATCAGTCTCCCGTGCAATCTCAGGCAACAGTTTTCCCACAACCGATCCCGGCTTTGCCACCGCGGGCAAAATTCCCGATGGCAATCCCAGCGATTCCAAAATATCAGTTGCCCACATCCCCGAACCAGAATCAAAAAACTGCGAAGTACTGGCAATCGTCGATTCGGTTTGCCACACTCCGGTCAGCCAGTAATTCAACAGGTCAGGCATGAATACCAGAGCCTTCGCACCAGCGAGTCCGCCTTGCTTCTTGTCCGCCATCAACTGATACAGCGTGTTAAACGGCAGAAATGCAATCCCGGTTCGTGAATAGATCCGTTCGCGACCAATCAAACTCGACGCTTCTTCCATCAGTCCCGCAGTTCGTCCATCGCGATAATGAAACGGGTGGTTCAGCAAAACACCAAATTCATTCAACAGTCCATAGTCCACGCCCCAGGTATCAATCCCCACTCCAGTCAAACTCGACCTGGTGTCAGTTGCCTGCACGAGACACTTTTTCACGTTCCCAAAAATTCGTCTGTCATCCCATCGCAAGCCCGATTTATGCTTCATCGGGCCATTTGCAAATCGGTGAATCTCTCGCAGATAGAGTCGCGAACCATTGAACGAACCGACTACGCCGCGGCCGCTCGATGCCCCCAGATCAATCGCAAGATATTGAAGTAGTGCTCGCATGTTTGGCTCAAGAGCGAAAAATTCTTACGCGTACGCACCGCCGCCTTTGGGCTTCCTGGGTCCACGTTCCGCCGCGACTTTCGCGACATATCCGCTCTCTCGAAACGCCTGCAGCGGCTCCCGCGGCAAGCCCTTTGCCGCCCGATACTCCGCCAAAAACGGCCGCACATCTGTCGCAAATGCATCTTTCAGCGCCCGCTCCGCCATCACCACATCATCAATCTCACGCGCTGCCGCCGCCGCTCGATGATCCACCAGCAGCGCCTTGCAGAAATATTCCTGCGCAGTCACCACCGTTTCAATCATCGCCTCTGTCTTGGGCTTGATGTTGTGCGACTGATCGATCATGTACGCAACATTCAAATCTTTCCCGGTCTCGCGTTCCGCCAGTACAATCTCGTTGAAAATCCTGAACAACTGATACGGATCAATACTTCCCACGGTCAGGTCATCATCCGCATATTTGCGATCGTTAAAGTGAAATCCGCCCAGCATGCCTTCATCGATTAAGAACGCCACGATGTGTTCGATGTTGCATCCGGGCAAGTGATGCCCGGTATCCACCAGCACCTTCGCCTGCTTCCCCGCATGCCTTGCCAGTGACGCCGCCATGCCCCAATCCGCAATATCCGTGTGATAAAACGCCGGCTCAAACGGCTTGTATTCCACCAGCATCATCATCTCAGGCGGCATCGCCTCATGCACCTGCCGCAGCGCACTCTCAAACCACTTCTTGCGCTGACGAATATTCCCCTGCCCCGGATAATTCGTCCCATCCGCAAACCACAAACTCAAGAGATTCGACCCGACATCTTTCCCCAACTTCACACTCTCCAGGATGTGATCGGTCGCACGCTTGCGAATCGCCGGATCGCGATTCGAAACGGATCCCAACTTGTAAGCCTGATCCTGAAACACATTGGGATTGATCGAACCGATCTTGAGCCCAAGCGCCTTGGCCTTCGCTGCCACATCGCTGGTCTTTACATCTGCCGGAAAATCCCACAATACATGCACCGCGACACTGTTGCAACACCCAGTCACGCTGTGCACCGCCGCCGCATCAGCCAGTTTCTCTTCAATCGTCGTCGCCGCCGCATCCTGCAAAAATTTGCCAAATCGTGTTCCGGTATCTGCATAGCCCCACGATGGCGTCTCAATCGAAAAACGATCAAGACGGCGGCACAAATCACTCTCCGTTATCCCACTTGGTAGCTTCATACGTACCCCAGTATACAGACGTGTTGAGTCACAATGCAGCGAGCTTCACCAGCCGCGGCATGAAAAGAAGAGATAAGAAGTGGGACGGCGACACCGGAAGAGTCAGATGATCACATTTTTTGTCAGATGCTCTGATCACCTGATCATCTGACCCCTCTTGGTCGGGTCAGATGGAATCTCAGGGGGCCACGCAAATTTCAGAGGGCCACGACCCATGGCCCCCTGAGATAAGGACCTTTGATTTTCCGGGAATGAGCGAGCGTACGAAGTAGACGTATTTGAGGCGTCAGAGCTGGAAGCGAGTGATTGATGGGGTTTGATTTTCATAACGACACCTTACAAGGTTGTACGGTGCCGATCAAGTCAAATTGCAGGAAAAATCTGTACCGGAACAAAATAGTGCGCGAAACGTCCGGTACGAAAAAAACACCATTGTTTTGACGCGCAAATCAAGCATTGAGTCGCATCGCTCGCCGACCAATCCGGCTTGTCACTCAGAAATCAAACTGATCAATATTGTCCTTGGTGAAAATCAGAATCTTCCCCAGCATGATCTGATCCCCCTCAATCACCTTCTCACCCAGCCGCCCCGCCTTGATCGACTTATCCCCAGCCTTCAACTTCCCAGTCGCCAGCGCTTCCGCGGCGTGCACCGTCAGATATCCCAGATCAATCGTGTTCCACAACACCACCGACTTCACAACTCCCTCCTTCACATACGCCTTCATGTCGTTGGGAGTTGCAAGCCCCGTCACCAGCACCTTGCCAGTCTTTCCCGCCTGCTTCACAGCTTCCGCCGCACCGGGAAACGCCACAGAGCTGATTCCAAAAATCCCCTTCAAATTCGGATGCGCCTTCATCAAATCCTGCGAAACCGAAAACGCCAGCCGCTGATCTTCATTGCTCGGATTCGTCGCCACCAGCGTCAACTTGGGATACCTCGCCAGCCGCTCCTTCATGTACTTGATCCACTCATTCTGATTCGCGGCAGTCAGCGAAGCGGTCACAATCGCGACCTCGCCCTCGGGCTCGTCGCCGCCAATGTCTTTTGCCATTGCATCCACAAGCGCAAAGCCAATGTCCTTCGCCGTCGCCTGATTCACCAGAAACTCGCGAGCTTCAGTCCCCGCATCCGCATCCCACGTAATCACCTTGACGCCCTTGGCCCGCGCCTTCTTCATCGCCTGCCCTAACACCTCCGGGTCATTAGGCGACACCGCGATCACATCCACGCCTTGCAGCGCCCAGCGATCAATCATGCTCGCGGCCTTCTCCGGCGATCCATCCGTCGGCCCATCATAAATCAGTTCGACATTTCCGAGTTCCTTCGCGGCCTCTTCCGCACCCTTGGCACAGGTTGTGAAATACGGCACGCCCTTCTTCTTGGGCAAGAGACAAATCTTGATCTTCTTATCAGCGGGAGCTTTCGAACCTTCGCGTGCGCCCATACCAACCATCGCGGCCATACCGACCACACAGGCAACCGCAACGCACGCTTTGAAAATTCCGTTCATTGATCTACTCCTCGAATTACCGACACGGTCACGCCTGCTTCCTGGAAGCAAGGTTGTTCAGCACCACCGACACAATCAATATAGCTCCAACCGCAATCAGGATAACCTCATCGTTGCTCCAATGCCAACTCACAAATTCCCGCAATTCGTGAATAATCAGCACACCCAGCACCGTCCCAACAATCGTTCCGCGGCCGCCAAATATGCTTGTTCCGCCCAAAACCACCGCAGTAATCACCTCAAGTTCAATCCCCGCCCCCACATCCGCCTTCGCCGTGTTCCTTCTGGCTGCAAACACCACGCCGCACACCGAGGCGAAAAAACCCGCCAGCGTAAACAACGCGAGTTTCAGCCGGTCCGTCGGAATGCCACAATATTTCGCCGCCCGCTCGTTCCCGCCAACCGCATACACCCACACTCCCCACGCACTTCGTGCGGCAATCACTCCAATCGCCAGCGCGCTCACCGCAAATATCCCGCCCAACACCGGCCCGCTCGACAACCCCAAAAACGATTCGGGAAAACCCGAGATCGGCTTCCCCTTGCTGATCCCCTCTGCCAGTCCCCGATACGCCGCCAACGTCGCAAGCGTCACCAGCAACGGATGCACCTTCAACTTCGCGACAAAGAACCCGTTCAAGGCACCCGCCGCAACTCCAACCCCAAGCGCCGCCGCGGCCGCGCCCCACATCGGCACACCCGCCTGAAACAGCAACCCCATCACCACCGCCGACAATGCCATCGTCGATCCGACGGACAGATCAATTCCACCGGTGATAATAATGAAACTCATCGGCAACGCCAGCATCGCCAGTTCGAATGCGTGCGTGGCAATCTCAGTCTGCGTCGTCAGCGTCACAAACCCCGGCTCCAGCCACCAGGCAATCCCCATCAACACAATCAGCAAGCCTGCGAGCACACACTCGTGCACCCGCACAACCATTCGATTCGGCATCAGCGCATATGTTTGCTTCACGCCTGCGCCCTCGCAGCCTTCGAGCTGCCGATGCGCCACGAAAAATTCGGCATCGCCGACAAAAACACCGCCGCCAGAATAAACATCCCCTGAATCGCCCGCTCCCAGAACGTCGCCATCTCACCCAGCTTCAAGAACACCAGACCAGTTCGAATGCTCCCCAGCAAGATCGCCGCCAGCACCGTCCCCACAATCCCGCCCACTCCACCTCTAATAGACGTCCCACCCACCACCACCGCCGTCACCACCACAAGCTCAAACCCATTTCCAATTCCGGCCTCAATCACCGACTGCTGCGGCACACTCACCACCGCCGCCACGCCAGTCAAAAGCCCCAGAATCACAAACGCAAACAACTTCACCTTCGTCACCGAAACTCGTGCCAACTTCGCCGCATCTGCATTCCCGCCCACGGCTCGCACCTTCACACCGATCGTCGTCCACCGCATCACGGCGACACTCACGATCACAACAACCGCCGCAACCCACACGCTCCACGGCAACCCTAGAGCTCGCTCAGTCCCGATCGCCCGTATCGCCGGCGGCAGATCCGTAATCCAATTTCCACCTAGAGACAACTCTGTCACCCCGCGCACAATCGTCAACATTCCCAGCGTCGCCACAATCGAAGGCACGCGCCCCACCGTCACCAGCAACCCATTCACCAACCCAGCCATTGCCCCCGCAGCAATCGTCATCGCCACCACTACCGGCGCCGAAAACCCCAAATGCTGCGGCGAACTCGCGAGCCCCATCACCGCTGCCAAAACACCGAAAATCGATCCGACCGAAATATCGATCTCACCAACCATGATGACCACGGTCATGCCGCACCCGACAATCACCACCGGCGCAATCTGCACCAGCAAATCTCGCACGTTCTCAAGCGAGGCGAACTGTGGATTCACAATGCAAACCGCGATCGCAGTCACGATCAGAACAAGCCCAACCGCGCAGCTCCAACTCGCATCTTGCCAAGCTCTCGACATCGCGCTGCGACTCGAAGCGGTCATAGCTTGCCGCTTCCATCTACGCGATCGCATTCAACTACGAGTACAAGCCAATGCCACATGGCCAAGCGTAATCCTCTCAGCCAAGGGCCGCACTCCCGACTTTAAGAGCGACAATTTTCATGTCCCCGGCGATCCTCAAACTGGTCCGCGGCGTACGCACAAATCTAAACCTGTTGAATTACACATTTTCTGCTGTATTACCTTGTGTATTACACCGGTGTCCAAGCCAATCACGTTAGGATCGAGTTCGCGCCATTCCCCTTCCCTTTTTCGATTCCTCATCATCCCAGAAGTCCAAGTTCACCTACCGCTAATTCCGACCGACTGAGTGATTGAATCCAGGTCATCAAGTCGATTATCAGACGAAAGACAAGGAACACATCAGTGGAGTTAGCTGCATCGCCCCCGCCTCAACCAGCCAAACCTGAAACCGAAGCGCCAGCCGCAATGGGCCGCACGATCGGCCGCGGAGCTGTATGGATGGTCATGGCCTCCCTCGGCGGCAAAGGTCTCGCCTTCATCGCGCAGATCGTTCTTGGAATTTGGCTCACCAGTGCTGACTACGCGGTCTACGGCGTCGCCCTCGCCATAAGCGGCTTTGTCGCAGTCTTCAAAGATGGCGGCGTCCGCGAAGTTCTCGTCCAACGCGGCAAGGGTGAATACAACAATCTCATCGGCCCAGTCTTCTGGCTCGCCACCTGGATGAACATTTTCGCAGGATTGACCACCGGCCTCGTCGCTGGTGTGCTTGCCTACATGCAAGCCAAACATCTCAAATCCCTCCCTGAGAGCTACCAAGACACGTGGTTGCCCTGGATGTTGCTGATCATCGCGATCGCCATCCCCATTCAATCCCCCGCGGCGGTCCTCCAGGCCCGCTTGCGCCTCGACCTGCAATTCTCACAGCTCAGCCGCATCACCATGTGGTCTGCATTATTACGAAACGTATCGTTGGTCGCCGGCGCATTCTGGCTCCGCAACCCCCTTGCCTTCTTCCTTCCCATGATCATCATCGGCTTCTACGAAGCCTTCGCAACCTACCGCGTCACCAGAGAATCCCCCTGGCGTCTCCCCGCCAAACTTCACATGTGGTGGGAATTGCTCTCAATCGGCGGCTGGATGATGCTCCAATCCGCCGCCAACATCCTCTTCGATCTCGCCAGCTTCGGCGTCATCGGCCTCTTCGTCCCCAACGCCGTCGTCGGCAACTACGTCTTCGCCTACACCTGGATCACACAAACGCAGACCCTGCTCGGCTACGCCCTCATGCAAGTCCTCTTCTCCGCTCTCGCCAGGCTCAAAGATGATGTCGATCGCTTCCGCTGGGCCATCCGCCGCGCGCAGCGCGTCCAGATGCTGCTGGGAACAGTCGCCTCGCTTGGCCTCGCTGTTATCATGCGTCCGCTGGAATCCATGATCTGGGGCGGCAAGTGGGCCGATTGTGTCTCGATCGTCATGATCCTCGGTGTCTTCTTCCCCTTCCGCGTCACTTTCGGACTCTCTAACGCAGCCATGCTCGCTCGCGGCAAGTTCAAAGCCCTCTCCCTTATTACACTCGCCGAAGGAATCTTCATCGTCGCCGCCGCGGGCACCGGCGCGGCCGTCGATTGGACCATCGCCGGAATCCATTTCGGAGGCGATGCCAACAGCGTTGCCTGGGCCGTCGGCATCTCTCTCCTCATCAGCCGCCTGATCGGAACCTGGTTCTCTCTCCGCGAAATCGACATCTCAATGATGGACATCATCAAAGGAATGTTCCCGGCCTGGATCGTCTCTCTCGTTGCCGCGTGCATCGCCCTTTCGCTCACTGATGGCGCAAACTTCTGGGGCCAGTACTTTCCATCGGGCTACCCGAATATCAATGCAGTTGTCCATGAAGTCGTCAGCAACGCTCACTTGAACAGCCGAATCGCCGACTTTTTCATGGTCTGCCTGATCGGCGGCACGTTCTCCGTACTCATGGCCATCTTCTCGCGATTCCTTCTTAGACCTTCGGTTGAAGATGTTTTGGGAGTGCTTCCAGTCCGGTTTGCTTCCTTGGGCCGACGCGTTATGTTCATGCCAGCAAGCGGTACCTAAACTCAGCCCCGACAGCTGGACACTCGAGAATCCAAATGCTCCTCACCGACACTACTCAACTCACTCAAACCCCCACCCGAAAACGCACCGTCGTCATCGGCTCCGGCGCAGTCGGTCTTTACACAGCTCGCCAGCTCGCACACCGCGGCCAAGAAGTCGTCCTCATCGAAGCCGGCACGCAGCACCTGGGAAACTTTGACACCGAATCCTTTCGCTCAATCGGCTTTCCCAACGAAGGAATCAAAATCGGCCGCAGCCGCACACTCGGCGGCACAACCAACCTCTGGGGCGGCCAACTCGTCGAATTCCAACCCATCGATTTCAAAGGTCGCGATTGGCTCCCCGGATCAAAGTGGCCAGTCACCTACGAAGAACTCGCCGCCTACTACCCGGCAACCTACGAAAATCTCGGCCTCGACCGCCCCACTCACACCGACGATGCAGTCTGGCAGAGCGTGTCGATGCAAAAGCCCGCGTTGGGTGCAGACCTCGAAGCCTTCTTTACACGCTGGATCAAAATCCCCAACTTCGCCCGCTACTACCAGGCCGACATCGAATCCAATCCCAACCTTCTCGTCCTCACCAATCACACCGCTGTCGGATTCACCGGCGATGGCGAAACAATCAAGTCAGTCAAAATCGCCGACTCCCGCGGCAACGTCCGCCAGATTCATGGCGACACCTTTGTTCTCGCCGCGGGAACAATCGAAACTTGCCGCCTGCTGCTGCACAGTGCAGCCGATACAAGCTGGTCCTGCCCATGGCGCACCAACACCAATGTCGGCGCATATTTCCATGATCACCTTGGCACGGTCGTCGCCACAGTTCACCCTTTCGATACTTCGCGTTTCTTCACAATCTTCAGCACCATCGCCCGGCTGAATTCGCGATTCCAACCCAAGATCCGCTTTCAAAACACATACCTTGAGCAACACAACCAGCTCAACATCCAGGGCATGTTCGGCTTCGAAGGCTCCGCATCTGAACATCTGATCTACCTCAAACAGTTCATCCGCGCTGCAATCTACAGCCGCCAGATCATGAACGTCCGCGACATGATTGCAAGCGTCGTCGGCAGCATCCGTCACTTGCCGCCCTTGATGTGGCGATACGTCTGGCAGCACCGCATCTTTGTGCCATCAACTTCCAAGATCGCGCTCCACATCCAGATGGAACAAATGCCAGTGCGTGAAAGCCGCATCACGATCGACGCTTCGCACCTCGACGCAGCCGGCCTCCCCCGCGTCATCCTCGACTGGAAACTCGGTGGCGAAGAACTCGCCTCAATCCGCGAATTCGCCATCCGCGCAGATCAGTCATTCCAGGCCGCCAACCTGGCGAAGCTCAAAATCAACGAAGACCTGCTCGCCAGCAACCCCCGCTTCCTCACCACGTGCCACGACACATACCACCAATCCGGCGGCACAATCATGGGCACTTCTGCAGCCGACGGCGTAGTAGACAAAAACCTCAGAGTCTTCAATACAAACAACTTATACATCGGCGGCGCATCAACCTTCCGTACAGTCAGCAACGCCAATACAACTTTTACGGCAATCACATTCGCAACACGCCTGGTCGATCACTTGTGCAAATAGTTCATTCGTCTTGATACCACTCTTCTAGCACCGCTTTCCACATCACCAGCGAATTCACCGCTATAAACCGCTTCCGCACATCTTCCTTCTTTGGGTGATGCTCAGCAAATCGAATCCCAAATTTCCGCATCGTCATCGCCGTCGACTGCTCGCGATGATTGAAAAGACCGCCACCCGCCGCCAGCGCGAGTTCAAAGTGTGAAAGCAAGACTTCTTTCTGTTCCGCAATCGTCGGCTTGCGTGCAGGTCGCCCCGCCATCATGTCGCGCGCCTGCCGGAATATCCATGGATTCCCGATACATCCGCGCGCAACCGAAACCGCATGAACGCCGGTGTATTGCAGCATCCGGAAAATGTCATCGGCATTCCAGATATCTCCCGAGCCAAACACAACCGCCTCTGGATACCTGGCAGTCAGATCTTTCAAAAACGTCCATCTCGATGGACCAACATACTTCTGCTCAACAGTCCGCGCATGCACAGTTGTCCATGCATATCCGATCTTGTAGCACGCCTCAAAAATCTTGTGGAAGTTGTCCACCATCTCCGGAGTGTCATCATAACTGCGGCGCATCTTGACCGCACACACAATGTTTTTGGGCATCGCTTCGCGCACTGCTTCCAGTATCGCGATCGCTCCCTGCGGCTCAGTCAACCAATGCCCGCCCCGCGCTTTCTTATCTATTTTCTTGACCGGGCATGCGAGATTGACATCGATCACTTCGAAAGATTTGCCTGTTGCGGCACGACCTTCACCATCGGCCAATTCAGGAACCGCCAGATCAACCTGACAGGAATCTTCCAATCCCTCAGATGGATCAAACGGCGGCAACTGCTCGCCACCGGGCAAGCGCAGGTGTTGCCTGGCACTCACAGCCGTAGTTGGGAAAACCCCATCTACTGCGTACGCCATCTTGCGATATTCCTTATCCGCGCGGCGGCCCTGCTCCAGCATCTTGATCGCCGCCGCGGCCATTTCCTGCGGGTCAGATCCCATGATCTGGCCTGCCAATGGATGATCCAACTCGCCGCCGGGGACGTTGTCTTGGATCTCGCCGAGGTCGGCTTTTACAAATCCCCTGCCGCCTGCGAGAAGTGTGCGGTCCAGAAGCGCTTCGGTCACGCAGAATGGGCAGCCGTGTCGCCGGGCGATGAGCCGCATCGGAGCATCGGAATACCCAGCGAGTCCGGCCTGGAAGAACGGGGCATCAAAATCGGGGACTAGGGCGCGGATCCGGGAATCGACAGGGCCACCATTGCGGGCGGCCATTGATTCGGCGACCTGTCGGGTCTGGATAGTCTCTGCCCCAGGTGCAATTGCGGGTCCTGGCGGCGTAGCGTTGTGGCTCTCTACACTCATGTGAGCAACTATATGAAGATGATCCGCACCACAATTCTCTCTGCCGCACTTTTAGGTCTTTTCGCCGGATGTTCTTCTGCACCCAAGGTGCAGGACGCTAATCCACATTTGTACCCAAGCCGGGCGGCCCGGAGCCAGGTGCTGGATGTGCAGGTTCTCAAACGCTCGACCGAGATCGAGTTTACCAATACCTCTTCAAGAGCTTTTGGGGCGTGCTCGGTGTGGCTCAATGCCCGGTATCGCTACGACCTTGCCAGCATTGCTGTCGGTCAGACGTTTGTGCTCCCGCTGGTTGAGTTCAAAGATGAGTTTGGCGACAATTTCCGGCCAGGTGGTTTCTGGGCGGCGGAAGATCCTGAGCAGCTTGTGTTGACGCAGATTGAGACCACGAACGCTGAAGGTAAGATCGAGCTTGTCGGGCTGATCACGATTCGCGAAGATGAATAGCTCAGTGCCTGGCGATTGCGAGTCGAGCCTTGCCCATCGAACGACGGAGCCACACAAAGCCGCAAGCTCCAGTGATGCACACGCAGCAGCAAATGATGAGCATGACTGTGGATGCGTGGAGCCCCCACCGTTCCGGGCCGTGCCGTTCCAGCCAGTGGTAGCCAGAGACTGAAAGTACCAGGGCACACAGGCCGCGGACGCCGTTGAGGGTGACGTGGACAGCCATATATCGAGAAGTGTCGTTGGGCGGTGCGAAATCGTGGTGGCCGATGTTCCAGGCGATTGAGCCGCCAGCAAGGCCGATCGATTGCAGGACTGCACCAAGATACATGATCCAGACCAATTCGAAGTGGGCGCCGAATGCAAACGCTATCAGTGCGGCAACGAAACTCCAGGAATGGAGTGAGCGGAACGTGACGACGTGGGAACGGTCCAAAAGCCGGGCCCACATGGGGATAAATAGCGGCGTGCAGATTTGGATAATGCCGACGGTGATGAGAATTGCGCTGAAGTACCCCAGGTGGAATCTTTCCTTCAGGACAATGATCAGCACCGGCGTTACCATCAGGTTGCCCATTCCCAGCACGAACATGCAGCCCTGGAACTGTGCGAAGAACTTGTCTTTGGTCAGAACATGCACAAGGTCGATCAGCCGAGGTCGTCTGGGCGAAGCGGCGTGGGTTTTGAGTTCGGTGTGTTCGCCGCGGACGCGGATTTGGCGGAATGCAAAGAATGCGCCAAGGCCGATACAGGCACAGATGGGTAAGACGATGCGGAACGCGTCAGAATTGACATCCATGAGCATGCCGAGCGCAAGACCCATAATCGCGACAATCACGACCTGGACAGCGGCGAAATTTCCGACGATCTTGGCGCGGGTGCCGCGGGTGTAGTTGGCGTGCCAGATCGAGGGGCGGATGGTGATAATTCCCGACCAGCAGATTCGGGCGGCGACAACGAAGAGAACAAGAAGGAGAAGTCCGATTTCATTGCGCGGAATGAACGCGAGGAGGAAAATCAGGGAAACGACAGTGATCTGGAGAGAATTAATGAACTTCACTCTCGCCTTACCGTGGGCTGATACTGCCCAAACGAAGGATGCGAGATTGGCGATTTCGCCCGCGGCAGCGACGAGACCGACAGCGTAATCGAGGAGTGTGCCGCGGACATGGCCTTCGAATGTGTTTTTGGTGAAAACGCCGATCACGCCACCTTCAACCATGGCAAGCGCGAAGGAGAAGAGAAGGGTTGCGGATAATTCAAGCCGATAACTGGTACGCGCAAGAACTGGCAGCGATGCCGGGTGAAAGGCCCAAAGGAAACGGCCGACGATTCCTTTTGGAACCGTGCGTTCCTCTGGTGCGTTCATACCTGTGAAGGGTTGCACGATTCAGACGAGTTCTCAAGTGACCCTCCTACAATCGGTGAGTTCATGACTACCCAATCTGTTACAGCTGTCACCAGTTCACCGGTTCAGGATGATTACGTCCTGGGAACCGATTCGGATGAATCTGCGCGTTTGGGACTGCAGCATCGGCTGTGGTCCGCCGCCGCGCACTGGGTGTGGGAACGCGCCGGGATTCAGCCGGGTCAGACTGTCGTTGATCTTGGTTGCGGCCCGGGCCACGCGACTATGGACTTGGCCCAGATTGTCGGTTCGACAGGGCGCGTGATTGCGCTGGATGAGTCAGCGGTGTTTTTGAAGCAACTAAATGATGATGCCAAAGCACGGAAGATGACACACATCTCGCGCGTGCTGGGTGATGCGCAGAAGGTTGGGAGCCTGCTCTCGGAATTCAAGGGTCAGGTTGATGCGGTCTATGCCCGCTGGCTTTTCTGCTTTGTGCCCGATCCGGAAGCGGTCATTGCTGGAATGGCCCCGCTCATGAAAAAGGGCGGGAAGGTCATTATTCAGGATTACTTCAATTATGAAGCGATGACGCTGGCGCCCCGCAACGAAGCGTTTACCAAAGTGATTCAGGGTGTTGCAGCTTCATGGCGAGCACGTGGCGGCGATCCTGATATCGTGGCGCGGTTGCCTGGTATGCTGCGGAAGCATGGATTTAAGGTTGAGCACATGGAAAGCCGCGAGCGCGTTGCGCGACCGGGGTCTTCGCTGTGGCACTGGCCGGAGACTTTCTTCCGGAATTATGTTCCCAAGCTTGTCACCGGTGGTTTCATTACCGTCGATGACATGGCAGCGTTCAAGGAAGAATGGGCGCGGGCGAGTGCTGACCCGGATTCGTTTATGTTGACGCCGACCGTGTTTGATGTGCTGGCAAGCAAGAACTAAACAGGCACTAGGCATTGGGCACTAGGCACTAGTAAGTCAGTTCATTTTGGGAGTCGCTGACGCCAGGATTCGGCTTCGGCGGTTTTTCCCTGCGCTTCACAGACGCGGATGGCGCGGTCGATTACTTCGCGGCGGTTGCGGGCTGGGCTGCGGGCATCTTTCAAGACCCATTCTGCGCCGGTGAGGATGAGCGGTTCCGCTTCGGCAGTTTTGTTCTGGCGGAGGAGAGCATCACCGAGGGTTGACATGGTTACGCCGCGGATTCCGCTGCCTTCGGGCAGGATCTTTTCGCGGATAGCGAGGGCTTCGCGGAGATTAGTCTCGGCTTTCGCGAACTGACCTGCGGAGAGATTGCAGTAGCCGAGGATGGAGCGCGTGACACCGACTTCAGCGTGAACAGCGCCGTAGATTCTGGTACGGCGATTGAGGAGATCGAGAAGGATCTGCTCCGCTTCATCGAATTGTTTGAGGTCGGTCAGAATGTATGCGAGGTTGGTATGAGCAATGAGCGTTTGCGGGTGATCTTCGCCCAGGAGTTTGATACGCCCGGCGGCGACATCGCGGCGGAGCGCTGCGGCCGCTTGCAGGTCTGGCTTTGCCTGCAGGACATCGGCGAGAAAGCTCTTTGGGGTCAGCGTGTCGAAGTGGTCGGGCCCAAAGACTCTCATTGCTCTGTCGCAGGCTTCGCGCAGGATTTTCTCGGATTCGACCAGGTCGCCACCTTGCTGCAGTGATTTGCCCAGGTCGGACATTCTGCTGATGGTGCGGGGGTGATCGGGGCCGTAGCGGATTTTGAAATCTTCGAGGGTGGCGGCGTGGTTTTTTGCCGCATCGACATAGCGACCCTGCATGCGGTAGAGCTCACCGATTTGTTCTCGCACCACTGCGACGCGCTGATGATGCTCACCGTAGCGAGCGATGCGCGATTTCAGTACGTTATTAAAGAGTTTCTCGGCCTCTTCGACTTTGTCGGCGGCGGCGAGAATTTGAGCGAATTGCAATTCAGTGGTGATGGTGTCGGCGTGGTTTTCGCCAAGGTTTTTCTTCTGCAATTCCCAGGCCCGACGTGCGAGAATTTCGCTCTCTTCAAGTTTTCCCTCAGAGGAGCGTGTGTGGGCAAGGGTGCCGATAGTTTCAGCGATCAATGGATCGTTTTCGTTGGCGGCCTGACGGATGGCGAGGATTTCATTGAGCTCTTTGGCGGCGTCTTCGAATTTGCCATCGACTATCAGGATAGAAGCGTGCGTATGGCGAGCATCGAGGGTCTCAGGGTGATTTGGGCCGAGAGCTTTTGAAAGTTCGGCAACCGATTTTGAAGACTGGATGATCGCCTGCTCGCGCAGACCCAGACCTTTGTACGCGCGGGCGATCGCGCGATGCATCGAGCCGCCGAGTTCTGGATCATCTTTGAGTTCAGTTTCGATTTCCTGCGCAGTGGTATCGAGCATGTCGGCGACGCGGACATCGCGGCCTTTTTTGTCTGGGTCGGCGGAGGCAAGCATGGTCTCAAGGAACCCCACTGCTGCTACCGACTTCGCAGTCTGGCGCTTTGCAATGTCGCGATCGCGTTCAGCTTCTTTGCGGCGGATTTCGGCGGCGGCTTCGGCGTTGGTCGCGCGGATTGCCTGGACTGTGGTGGTGAGAATGCCGCCGGCGAGGACACCGAAGGCGATGATGATGCTGGCGACGATGCCCTTGTTTCGCTGCACAAATTTGTGAGCGTGATACAAGCGGGAAGGAGGGTGGGCGAGGATGGGTTCATCAGCCAGGAAGCGGCGGATGTCGGCGGCGAATTCTTCAGCGGATTGATAGCGGCGGGCGCGATCTTTTTCGAGCGCTTTGAGCGTGATGGTTTCCAGATCGCCCTTGAGATGGCGAGCGATCGCGCTGGGGCGAATGGGCAGAGATTCGGAGATCAGTCGCGTGGCTTCGTGGAGGGCTTTCTTCTCGAGGCTGAATGGAAGGCGTCCGGTGAGACATTCAAAGAGGACGACGCCGAGGGAATAGACATCGCTGCGAGCATCGATTTCGTTAGGATCAGCTGCGATCTGCTCGGGGCTCATGTACGCAAGCGTGCCGACGAGCTGGCCCACTTGCGTCTGGAATGTTGCAGCAGCGCGATCGGCTTCATCGGAATTGGTTACGCGAGCGACTCCGAAGTCAAGAATTTTGGGATTGCCGCTGTGATCGATGAGGATGTTGGCGGGCTTGAGATCGCGGTGAACTACGCCGCGGATGTGGGCGTGTTGAACGGCATCGGCGATGCGGGCGAAGAGTGCGAGACGGGAGCGGGTGGAGAGTTCTTTTTGCTTGATGAAATCGGTGAGCGTGACGCCCTTGATGAGTTCCATCGCGAAGAAGGGCGTTCCGGGCGCAGCGCCTGAGAGAATCTGATTGCGGAGGATCTCGCCGCTGTGGTTGTGGAAAAAGCCTGCATCGAAGATCTGAGCGATGCCGGGGTGCGAGAGTCGGCCCAGGGTGGCAGATTCGAGGGCGAAGCGGGCGAGCGCTGTGCGGGAAGATGCGCCAGCCTTGAGGATTTTTACAGCGACTTCGCGATTGGGATTGTCTTGCTGAGCGATATAGACGACGCCGAAGCCGCCTTCACCGATCTGACGGAGGAGGCGATAGGGACCGATGCGCTGGGGGAGATTGGAAATTGCCGGTTCGGTTGAAGGGGAGACGGAGTCGAGGGTGACATCACTTGGAGAAGAGAATGGGCGACCGGGTGGCGGGGTTTGGCCACCGGAGTTTGGATCGAAGGTTGGAGGATTGGAGTCGGCCATGTTGGAGAGAGAAGTATGACATTTGGGAAGGATGGGTGCCCAGAAAAGGATTCGGAAAGTTTGGCGGCCTGAGGCTAGATGTTAATTTGGGGGATTTCAGGGTCTCAGATGATCAACTTCTTTGTCAGATGCTCTGATCATCTGACTCGGTGTTTTCACTGGGTCGGAGACGGCAAGGAGGTCAGATGGCCACCGTTTTTGTCAGATGGCCTGACCGCCCGACCATCTGATTCGGTTGTAGGTAAAGGGAAGTCGAACCGGCCATTTGGACTCGGCTGAGAATCGAGGTGCAGGCAAACTATGGGCTTCATTGGATTTCCTTGGATTTTGGTTTGATTGGATCGGACTAGGCTCACAATACCCGATCAATTGGTTTGTGTCAAGGGGTATCTTGAGAATTTTTAGGGTATTAGGAAGCCGCTGATCATGTCTTAGATCAGTTTCCGAAGCCACGCTGGAAGGCGATCTTGGCGGGACAGTGCGGCTTTGGCCCATCCCGGCGAGGGACCCGGATTGGGAAACAGAGTGCTGAGGGCGTGTTCAAATTCGATTCTTGGCTCTTGGCTGAGTTCATCCCGGTGCCGGTAGCGAAGGACTCTTAATTTGGCATCAGAGGTGGCTGCGAGCAGGCGGCCACCGGCGACAGGGTGGGCAAAGCGGACCTCTGGGAGTGGAACTCTGACTTCCGAGGGTGTTGCTTCCTTGACGAGGGAGTACGAGAGATCACCGCCCCAGACGCTCCATTTGTCGCGCCTCGCCACTGAAGCGACGAGTAACAACCCCGCATCAAGGAGCGGCGATGTGGCGACGAGTCGATCCGGAGTACCGGTTCGGGGAAGTGACACTTGTTCTGGATCGAGCCGCCTCCATCCGGGACCAAGGTGCTGTGGCCAAAACTCATCGAGTAAATACCAGGGACTCTCGTCGAAGATTTTCCAAAGGCGCTTTTGGTCCGCATCGCTCAATGCGTCGCGGCTTGGCCAGCCGCCGGCGGGGCCGAATGTGTCGGTGTTGGTGAGAGCGGAGAGCCAAGGGAGGCGAGAGACTGCGTACGCGCCGCCATATGAGCTATCAAACGGACCACCGACCGGGCCCTTGGCGTGGTAGTACAGAAATTCACCATCGGGTGAAAGTGCACAGCGATGAGCTGAGATGGACATGGTTGTCCACGCGCCTTCTTCAACGGTTTGGGTTTCCCAGTTCCAGCGAAGAATGCAGGTCCATTGTTGTTCACCGTAGCAGCGGGCGATGACGGCGACGATTGGCGCAGCAGTGGCGGCGATGCACCAGAGGCGGGGTGTTGTGAGACTCTTGTCGTCGCTGGTGCGCTGCATAGAGATAAGGTACAATTACGATTAGACGGCCTTAGCGCCGGCTTCTGCGACCTTGTGGTCCTGCTCGCCTGAGCCGCCGCTGACGCCGATTGCGCCGACAACTTTGCCATCTTTCTTAAGCGGAATGCCGCCGGCGAAGATCATGATCTTGCCATCGTTGCTGGCGTTGATACCGAAGAACTGGCCACCGGACTGGCTGTGCTGGGCGAGGTCTTTGGTGGAAATGTCAAACGCTCGCGAGGTGTATGCCTTCTTGATCGAGATGTCGATTGATCCGAGCCAGGCGTTGTCCATGCGGACATGCGAAATCAGGTTGCCACCAGCGTCAGCGACGGCGATGTTCATGGGCTGGCCAATTCGGGCAGCTTCGGCTTCGGCGGCGGCAATGATACGACGTGCATCTGCGAGTGTGAGCATGAAGGGTTCTCCAGTGTCTTGCGTGGTGGATCTGTCTCGGTGAACTTTGGCGCGCTGGGCGCCAACAGCGTGGCGGCGAGTGTAGCCATTCCCGGCAATTTGAGCCCAGGTCCGACGCCGCCCATCTGGCGTTGGACGATGATGTGCACTGTCCCAGGCAACGCACGCTTCTGCCCTTGTAAGCCCTCGTTCTGAGCAGAGTTCAAGGTAGCAACGACGGGTGGTGGCCAGAGGTTGAAAGTGTGCATTGTGCGGTAGAGGTTGTACTCGCCTCACTTTTCCAAATGTGTACACGGAATGTCAATGGAAAGGTCACCGGATTAAGGGTCAAGCGGTGATCACTGGCGGCAAAGAGCTTGGTCCGGCAGCGAGTGCTCGTGATATCCAAGCAAAGTTCCCCTATTCACGCGGCGATTCATGCGACGGGTATTTCGGAAGATACGTTCCGATAGGATTGTGGAGAGTGCGGACTCGGCGGGTGGTTTCGGCACGGCGCATCAGGCCTTCGTGACGCATATCCGCGAAAAATCGGTCAGAGAGGGATGTTTCGTTGATTCGGCCTCGCCTGCAATGAAATCGGTCGGCGGTATCTCGAAGGATTTTTACGATGTCAAAGAGCGAAACGGCCGGCGGCGGGCAGGGTGTTCCCGTTCCCCGCGCCCCAAATCCCGTTGTGGGTCCGCTCGCCGCCGACTCGGCCGAGTGGCTGCGCGTCACACTTTCATGCATCGGTGACGGGGTCATTACCACCGATCCACAGGGTCGTGTGACGTTCCTGAACCCCACTGCCCAGGCGCTAACCGGCTGGACTCAAGAAGAGGCTACTGCGGGCGGCGGAGTTCCCATTGAGACGGTCTTTAACATTATCAACGAGTCGACCCGGGCAAAAGTCGAAAGCCCGACCGTGAGGGCGCTGCGCGAAGGCGCAATCGTTGGCTTGGCCAATCACACGCTCTTGATCAGCAAGAGTGGCGCTGAGGTTCCGATCGACGACAGTGCTGCGCCCATTACAAGCGCCAGCGGCGAAACCGCTGGCGCGGTGCTGGTTTTCCGCGATGTCACCGAGCACAAGCGGCAGGAAAAACTCGTTCATGACGCGTTTGACTACGCCACTAATATTTTGGAAACACAGCGTGAGCCATTCCTGGTGCTCGACAAGGACCTGCGGGTGGTCTCGGCCAACCGCTCATTCTACAAGTCCTTCCGCGTGGAAAAGGACGCGACGCAGGGCCGCTTTGTCTACGACCTGGGCGATGGACAGTGGAACATCCCTGCGCTGCGCGAGCTGCTGGAGGATGTACTGCCGCGGAACCACGCCTTTGAAGGGTTTGAGGTAGAGCATGACTTTCCCGCAGGAGTCGGGCAGAAGACCATGCTTATCAATGCGCGGCGCATTCGCAAACCGGGAGACGATTCGGAGTTGATCCTGCTGGCAGTTGAGGACATCACCGAGCGCACGCTGGCCAAGCAGGCCCAAAAGGACTCAGAAATCCGCTTCCGCCGCCTCTTCGAGTCCGCCAAAGACGGCGTGCTTATCCTCGACGCCGAGTCTGGCAAGATCACCGACGCCAACCCCTTCATGTGTGGTCTGACGGGCATGGAGAGAGGCGAGATGCTGGGCAAGGAGCTGCACGAGATCGGCATGTTCAAGGACGCCGAGGAGAACAAGGCTGCCTACCGCGAGTTGCAGCGGACCAGATATCTCCGCCACGAGCACCTGCCCGTGCAGAACCGGCGGGGCGAGCGCGTCGAAGTCGAGTTTGTCGCCAACGTGTACAAAGAGGGGGACAGGCTCGTAGCCCAGTGCAACGTTCGCGACATTTCCGAGCGCATTCTGCTGCAGCAGCAGGTCGCTAAACAGGCCGCGGTTCTTGCTCAACAGGCGCGCAGCAAAGATGAATTTCTGGCGATGCTCAGCCACGAACTTCGCAACCCGCTGGCCCCCATCCGCGCCGCGGCACACATGATGCGGCTCCAGGAGCCGGGGAAGGGTCTGCCGTCAAACCCGATCCTGCAGGAAGCGCGAGAGGTCATCGAGCGACAAGTGGCCAACCTCACCAAGATGGTGAGCGACCTTTCAGAAGTCTCGCGCGTCATCAGTGGACGCATTCGGCTGGACCTTCGGCCCGTGGACATGAAGCAGATTGTGAAACACGCCGTCCAGTCAGTGACTCCGCTTTTCGAACAACGCAAGCACGCGGTGTCGGTCGGTTCCTGCTCCGAAGCCGTATGGGCGAACGCGGATCCGACGCGGCTGGAAGAGGTTCTGGTGAACCTGCTCAACAACGCCGCGAAGTACACGCCCGATGGCGGGCGTATCGCGGTGACGTGCGAACTCCGGCGCGACGGTGGAAAGAATTTCGCGTTGGTGCGCGTGCGCGACAACGGTGTGGGGATGGAAGAGACACTCCTGCCGCACGTTTTCGACCTGTTCACACAAGGGGACCGCTCGCTGGACCGCTCCTGGGGCGGGCTTGGCATCGGTCTGTCCCTGGCGCATCGGCTCATCACTATGCACGGCGGCACGATCGAGGCACACAGCGCCGGTCCGGGCAAGGGCAGCGATTTCGTTGTAAAACTGCCATTGCTCGCGGCGGTCCAGACCCAACATGCGCTCGAAGGACAACCGCCCGGCGCCGAAACGCTGCAGCCCAGCGGGGTTGGGAATCAGCAGGCCAAGGCAGCGGTGCGTGTGCTCGTGGTGGACGACAACATTGACCTGGTGACGATGCTCTGCGGCGCGCTGCGGCTCAAGGGCTACATTGTGCAGTCTGCGTACACCGGCCCGGAGGGGCTCAAAATTGCCCAAGAATGGCAGCCGGACATCGCGCTCCTGGACATCGGCCTTCCCGGCCTTGACGGCTATGAGATCGCGCGGCGACTGCGCGCTGACAAAGTGTTCGCAGTATCAGAAGCGGGTGATGGAGAGGTTCGAACCGACGAGCCAGCTGGTCGGATGAAATTGATTGCGATTACCGGTTACGGCCGAGAGGATGACATCGACCTGGCGAAGAAAGCGGGATTCGATGGCCACATGGTCAAGCCGTGCGACTTTGAGAGACTTGAAGAGATGATGTCTGCGCCTGCGCTCACTCTGTAGGCCCGCTGCCAAGTTTGATCCGAGGCTGGGGGTGGTGGATCGCCTATTCGGCAACGGTCGTAGTTGCTTCACTCTTTCAAGTGGGGTACGCGAGAGCGATGGAGGTCAGGTGTGCTACTTCGCTACACTGCGGAGTTGCCTGGAGCCAATGAGTAACTCGAGCTTGCCCATCTTGACACTGACCAAGAAATTTCGCGGTTGAGAGCGGTTGTTGCAGATGGTTCGTGCGTTTTGATCACTCGATTGGGCCTAAGGTCTGCTACATTGCTGCCTTAGGAGAATCTCATGAAAATTGCTGCCACGATAGTTGCATTTGTTTTGATCGGACAAGCATCTGCTCAGACTTCGTTCACATATCAGGGTGATCTCCGCTCCGCGGGCGCGGCGGCCAGCGGCTTGCATGACATGCGATTCCGCTTGTACACCGTTGACGGCTCGGGATTCCCGACGCAGATCGGACCCACGCTGTGCGCAGACAACGTGACCGTTGCCGAAGGCAAGTTCACAACAACGCTCGACTTTGGCGCGCAGTTCACCGGTAGCCAGTCTCGCTTCCTGGAGATTGAGGTCCGCCCCGACACAGGGCTTACATGCGCGAGCCTTGCGGGGTTCACGCTTCTCGCCCCGCGTCAGCCGATTACCTCGGCACCACGGGCGACATCGGCGCTCACTGCGGCCACCGCCAATACGCTGATCCGCCCGGATGGCAGCGGCGCAGGACTGGTCAACACCACTAACGCGGGCAACGTCGGTATATTCACGACGACCCCTGTCGCACGCCTGCATGTGGCCGAGGGCGATTTTGTGGCGGGCGCGACAGGCCAGGAGTGGATGTTTCACACACGGTCCTCTTTCGGGGGTGATTTCCTGCAGATCACTGATGCTGACAGCGGGGTCTTCCAATTCCAGCGTGGACTGGTTGTACACCAGAACGGCGGCGTGGGTATCGGCACTACCGCACCGGCCGGGAAGCTTGATGTAGCCTCGGGGGGCGGATCCTACTTTCGCATTGACACACCCAACGGCGATGTCCGCGTCAATGGCGGCACTGACGGCTTCTTCGGTTTGTTCAATGAGGGTGTTGCGGCGGGAAGCACTTCTTTCAACTCGATCGCGGGAACGAACCTGAGCATCAACAATGGAAGCGGCAACGTTGGCATCGGCGCTGCGCCAGACCCATCACGCAAGCTGTTTGTCAATGGGCAGATCGGCGTCTCACCGACCTTTCGCGTAAAGTCCATCCACGGCACGAGCTTTCTGCCCGACGTTGTGGGGCGCGACACGGGAGGCTTCGGCTATTACGACACGCTGGGCGTGCGTGGCTACGGCATCGGCGCGGGGAATTTCATTGCACCAGTCGAATTGCCCGACGGCTGTCAGGTGCAGCGGATTGATGTGACCTTTGTCGACAACCGCGCAACCGACTTCACGCTCACCTTTGGCCGCACATCGACGACCACCGGCGTGGTCTCGAACATCGCCGCGGTTACCACCACGGGCCAAAGCAACGCGATCCGCGTTACGGGAGTGGACCTGGGAGGATTTGGTATCGGCAACAACTCCAATGTATACTGGCTGAGCGCCAACCTGCAGAGCTTCGGCCAGGAGCTGCACCAGATTGTCGCGGTGCGGATCAGCTACACCGTCACCTCGCCGCTGCCTTGAGTGATTGCGCTGCAAACCGAGCAGGGCGGCTCCCCCGACATCCTGCGGAAGAGTTGAGATTTGGGCAGACGTTCTCGGACGCCGAATGATGTCATAGGATGCTTCCATCTATGACACATTTTGATCCCATGGCATCGTTTGCGAACCTTCGTCACGAGTTCGGCGAGCACGGCGGCGTGAATATGTCGGTGGAAGCGAGCACGACCTTCACAGTGATTGAACCCAAGACGATGCCGGAGATTTTCGGGGGCCAACTGGGGCCGGATGTCGGCGGCTGCTATCTCTATGGGCGACATTTCAATCCGACCGTGTATGTATTGGGGCGACAGATCGCGGCGTATGAAGGGGCGAAAGCGGGATACTGCACGGCAAGCGGTCTGGCCGCGATTGCTGCGACGATCATGCAGTTCTGCAACACCGGCGATCATGTGGTAGCGGGTCGTGCGATCTACGGAGGAACGTACGCATTTCTTGGAGAGTATCTGCCGCTGAAAGCGGGCGTGAACACAACTTTTGTAGACATGTCTGATCTGGCAGCTGTCGAGCGAGCGATAACGAGTCGGACAAGGGTGCTTTATTGCGAGACCATGTCGAACCCGACACTCCGGGTAACTGATTTGCCGAAACTGGCGGCGATCGCACACCGCCATGGTGCGGCGTTAGTTGTTGACAATACTTTCACGCCACTCATCGTGTCGCCGATCCAGCATGGGGCGGATGTCGTGGTACATAGTTTGACCAAATTCATGAACGGCGCAAGTGACCATATTGCCGGCGCTGTGTGCGGGACCACAGAGTTCATTATGAAATTGATGGACCTGCATACGGGTTCACTCATGCTGCTTGGGCCCACAATGGACCCGCAAGTCGCGTTTGATATCAGTTTGCGACTGCCACATCTGGGATTGCGAATGAGCGAGCACAGTCGGCGTGCACAGGCGTTTGCGGAACGACTGAGCGAACTGAAACTGGCGGTCACATATCCAGGACTTCCTTCGCACCCGGACCATGCACTATTGAAGCAACTGGCAAATCCAAACTTCGGATTTGGGGGACTTTTCACGCTCGATCTGGGTACACGCGAGCGAGCTTTCGAATTCATGGGTCTGCTGCAAAATGAACATCGCTTCGGACTTATGGCTGTAAGTCTTGGGTACAGCGAAACGCTGATGTCGTGCTCGGCGGCATCGACCAGCAGCGAAATGCCGGAAGAAGAGCTTCGAAAGGCGGGAATAGAGCCGGGGCTGGTGAGATTCTCTATTGGCTATACCGGGACACTGGAACAGCGCTGGTCGCAGATGAGGTCGGTTCTTGAACGAATGGGACTTGCGCCACGAACTGTTGCTCAAGGCAGTGCCTAAGCTGAGTAATTCGGGAGTCGCTGCCAGGGTTCACTCTTTTTCCGATTCAATGCGGAAGCTGTAGCGACCTGGTTCAACGCGGCACACCACTGCCCCCGCGGGCAAGTCGATGCGAACAAACTCAACGCCGGGAATAGATGAGGGAGTCGTGCTGAGATGACTATTCCCTTCGCTGATCTGCTCGACACGATTGGCGGGCAGGAACACCAGAGCGGTGGTTCCGAGAGGAATCTCAAGATCGAGGACCAGTTGACGAGCTTCACGCCGCCAATTGCTCACAATTGTGCCACGAACGGTGTGATGACTGGAATGAACCCAGTCCAGGCCTGGGACCGGGTTTGGGCGGATGATGATGGAATCGAAGCCCACAGCGTCGGGAGCGGGTTGAATGCCGCCGAGGGAATTGAAGAACCACTGGCTGACTGAACCGAACATGGGATGGCTGTGTGAGAAGGTGTTGCGATCGAGTTGCCAGTGTTCCCACAGAGTTGTCGCGCCATTCTCGAGCATCCAGCCCCAGCCTGGAAAATCTTTTCTGTTCACGATGTTGTAAGCCAGATCGGCGTGGCCCGAGCGGGAGAGGACATCGAGCATGAACTTGGTGCCCAGGATGCCGGTGGAGAGTTTTCCCTGCCGCTTGGTTTGGATATTGTCGACCAGGGATTGCAACACGACAGGTTGTTTTTCTTGCGGCACAAGATCGGAATAGAGAGCGAAGGCAAGGCTTGCTTGAGTGGATTCGGCCGTGGCACCGGGCTCAAATGTGGATGAATATTTCTGCTGATATGCAGCGGTTGCGGTGCGCGCGATCGATTCGAATCTTTTGACATCTTCATCGCGGCCGAGCGAACGGGCAAGGCTTGCGAGCAACTTCGCACTTTGCACATAGAGCGGCGTGACCATCAGCGGCTCGGGCGCGGACTCGAGGCCTTCGTGATCGCTGAGGCCTTGCGTAATTATGCCATCTGGATACGTTTCTGCTACGCGCAAGAGCCAGCGTTTGGCGACTTCGTAGTGTTCCTCGACGAGTCGATTATCCCCATAATTGCGGCGGAGCTGCGTGAGCAACAGCGGATGCGCCATCGCCCAGCCGACGCCGCAGTAGTGGATTCCAACGAAGGGCGCGGTGTCGGGAATCAATCCATCGGGGCGGGCGGCATCGGAGAAGTCGCCGACTGCTTTGGCGTAAAAACGCGACATGTCGAAATTAAGCATGAATGCATCGCTGGTGGCCACTATGTCGCCACCGTAACCGAAGCGTTCGCGATGCGGGCAGTCGGATTGGACGCTGAAGATGTTGGCGAGGAAGGTGCGTCGGCACATGAGCTGGATTTGATTGAACATGTCGTTGGAACAGGAGAAGGAACCTGCATCGGGGACATCGGAATTGAGGCGGAGGCCGGTGATGGTGATGGGACCGCACATGGTTGCGAAAGCTTCGGAGGGAATGACTGAGACTTCGACGTATCGAAAGCCGTGGAATGTAAAGCGGGGTGTGTAGGTTTCTGTGTCGTTCGAAACGGCGCCATCGCCAGCGGAGCCGGAGACTCCACGGGCGATGTAAGTGTCGGTCTGCCAGGCGATTGGCGGCGGGCCTGCGGTGTCCTTGCTGCCCGTTGTGCCTGGGCGGCCTTTGATCTGGCCACAGGTGCTGGTGAGAGGGTTGAGTGTGCCATCGGCATTTAGCAATTCGCCGTAGCGCAGAACGATTTTTGTGCCTGGGGGTGGTAACGGAGCGGCGAGTTGGAGAGCGATTGTGCCGGAGAAATTCTGGCCGAGGTCGTGGATGAAGATGCCGGGTTGAGGCTCGGTGATGCGCACTGTTGCGATCACTTCTTTCATTCGAATCGGCGGTAGAGATTGTGGTTGCAGTCGCCCCACTGCCTCGCGTGCGATTGCGGCGGCGTGCCAGTTTGAGTCGGTGAAGCCCACGCGGTCCCAACCGGTTTGTTCGACGCGGGCGTCATAGACCTCGCCGAGGTAGATGCTGTTGAAGCGAATGGGGCCAGTCGCAGTTTTCCATGTGGTATCGGAGACAACGGTTTGAGTGTCGCCGTTTTCGAATTCAAGATTGAGTTGGGCGATGAAACGTGGGCGACCAACAGCGAGATGTTCTCTCGGATTGAGGTGGCCCCACATCTTGAGCGGCAGCGGGTTGTACCAGCCGTTGCCGACCATGACACCCAGGCAGTTCGCGCCGACTTTCAGTTCACTGGTGATGTCGTAGGTGCTGTAGAGGACGCGCTTGTCGTACGCAGTCCAGCCTGGATCGAGTACGTGATCGCCGATGCGCTGGCCGTTAAGGCTGGCTTCGTAGTAGCCAAGGCCGGTGATGTGCAACCGAGCACGACGAAGGGGTTTGTTGACAGTGAATTCTCTGCGAAAGAGAGGAGCGGGATCATGGCGGTAGAAGTCCGCTTCGTTTGCAGGATTGCTCTTGCCATCGTTGATCCACTGTGCGGACCAGTCTTTTGACGTAAGAGCCATTTCCCAAAAGGCCGGTTGGCTCCATGCGGACTCGTTGTTGTAGCGATCCCACACTCGTACTTTCCAGTGACACGCCTGACCAGATTTCAGCTCGACTCCTTTGTAGACAATGTTGATCGTGTCGCGGCTCGATACCTTGCCGCTGTCCCAGAGGTCGCCTTGGTTGCTTGCTAGCTTTTCAATTGAGGTCGCGACGAGCACCTGAAAAGCGGACTGGCCTTGACCCCGCTGGTCGGAGTGGAAAATCCAGCTTAATCTCGGCGTCAAGGTGTCGATGGCGAGCGGGTTGGTGAGGTTTTCGCACTTGAGGTCGGAGATCTGAAGTGATGCGACTGTTGTCGTTGTTTCAGGCACGAGAGCGACGGCGGACGCGACATCGACCGGCGAGGCGACGAACAACAACAACGAACAAAGACCCGTGGAAAGTTTGGTCAGCATTTTTTCCGATCGTTGTTGGTAATCTCAGCACGACAAGCACATTGCTGAGGTGCCGTCTCACCTCAGTCTGTCAGGTGCTTAATCGTATCCGAAAACGACTTTAGATGTACTTTAGATTGGGAGAACAGTACCGAACGCAGCATCGCGGAGGTATAACGCAGTCAGTAATGCGTGTCATACGATTCTGTACCTATGACAAAGTTTGACCCCAACGAATCGTTTGCGAACCTTCGTCACGAATTCGGCGAGCACGGCGGCGTGAACATGTCGGTGGAGGCGAGTACGACCTTCACGGTGATCGAGCCAGCGACGATGCCTGAGATCTTTGGCGGGCAACTCGGACCCGACGTGGGCGGCTGCTATCTCTATGGGCGGCACTTCAATCCAACTGTGTATGTTTTGGGGCGGCAGATCGCCGCGTACGAAGGAGCAAAAGCGGGGTATTGTGCGGCGAGCGGTCTGGCGGCGATTGCGGCAACGATCATGCAGCTTTGCAACTCCGGAGACCATGTGGTGGCGGGCCGTGCGATTTATGGGGGCACGTATGCATTTCTGGGTGAGTATCTGCCGCTCAAAGCGAATGTGAACACGACGTTTGTGGACATATCGGATCTGGCTTCGGTGGAGCGGGCATTCTCAGATCGTACTAAGGTACTTTATTGTGAGACGATGTCGAACCCGACGCTTCGAATAGCGGACCTGCCGAAGCTTGCGGAGATCGCGCACCGACATGGCGCAGCATTGGTTGTAGACAATACGTTCACTCCGCTGATTGTCTCGCCGCTCCAGCATGGTGCGGATGTCGTGGTGCACAGCCTGACGAAGTTCATGAACGGCGCGAGTGACCATATTGCGGGGGCCGTATGCGGGACTACAGAGTTCATCATGAAGCTGATGGACCTTCATACTGGTTCGCTGATGCTGCTTGGTCCGACAATAGATCCTCAAGTGGCGTTCGATATCAGTTTGCGATTACCACATCTGGGGTTGCGAATGAGCGAGCACAGCCGCCGTGCTCACGTGTTTGCGGAGCGGCTCAACGAATTGAAACTCGCCGTGACGTATCCTGGCCTGCCTTCTCATCCTGACCACGCGCTCCTGAAGAAACTTGCAAGCCCCGATTTTGGATTTGGGGGGATTCTCACGCTTGATCTGGGAACTCGCGCAAAGGCATTTGAGTTCATGGGGCTGCTTCAGAACGAACATCGCTTCGGGCTCATGGCGGTGAGCCTTGGATACAGCGAAACGCTGATGTCGTGTTCGGCGGCTTCGACGAGCAGCGAGATGCCAGAGGAAGAGCTTAAGAAAGCGGTGATTGAGCCCGGCCTGGTCCGACTGTCGATTGGCTACACCGGAACACTGGAGCAGCGCTGGAAACAGATGCGGACAGTTCTGGAGCAGATGGGCCTTGTTCCCCAGTTGGCCTCATAGCGCTCGCCGGATGAGGTTGCAGATTAAATCCTTGCACGAGGAAAATGGAACGCAAAAGAAAAGGACGAGCCGTTTGGCTCGCCCTTGGTGTGACAGAACTACAGCTCCTGACCTTACGCCGTGATCTTGCGCTTGGTCGCGATGTCTTTGAGGCCCTGGCGTGACTTAATGGCGTTTTCGTCGATGACGAATTCGTAGCCGCGCCACTGGCCGCCGGGGAGTTCAAACATCAGATCGATCATCATCTCTTCGATGACTGCACGAAGTGCACGAGCACCGGTTTCACGCTTTACGGCGCGCTTGGCGATTTCGCGAAGTGCGCCTTCGGTGAATTCGAGCTTCGCCCCTTCGATTTCGAAGAGGTGCTGATACTGCTTGATAATCGCGTTCTTGGGCTCCTTCAAGACGCTCATCAAGACTTCAACAGTCATGGGCATGAGCGGCGCGAGGACCGGGAGACGACCGACGAATTCAGGAATCATGCCGAATTCGATGAGATCTTCGGCGGTGACTTGCTGGAGGATTGATGCACGGTCATCGACCATGTTCTGCATGTCTGCAGTGGTCTTGAAACCGATGCGGGTCTTACCCACGCGGCGGCGGATGATGTCTTCCATGCCACTGAAGCTGCCACCACAGATGAAGAGGATGTTGGCGGTGTCGACCTGGATGTACTGCTGCTCGGGGTGCTTGCGGCCGCCCTGAGGAGGAACGTTTGAGATCGTGCCTTCGAGCATTTTCAGGAGCGACTGCTGCACGCCTTCGCCTGAGACGTCGCGGGTGATGCTGACGTTGTTCGAGGTCTTGCCGACCTTGTCGATTTCGTCGATGTAGATAATGCCGCGCTGTGCGGATTCGAGATCGAAGTCGGCGGCCTGCAAAAGGCGGAGAATAAGATTCTCAACATCTTCGCCGACGTAACCAGCTTCGGTGAGCGTTGTCGCATCACCGATCGCAAACGGCACCTTCAACATGCGAGCCAGAGTCTTGGCCATGAGCGTCTTGCCCGAGCCAGTGGGACCGATGAAGAGGATGTTGCTCTTATCAAGTTCGATGTCAGCGTTGCCGCCTTGTTCAAGGTGGAGCAGGCGCTTGTAGTGATTATGAACAGCGACCGAGAGGCCGCGTTTTGCGAAGTCCTGCCCGATGACGTATTGATCGAGATGGTCTTTGATGTCGCGTGGTGTCGGAATATCGCGGAGTGTGCTCGAGACGCTGGTGACGCGCTTGCGTTCCTGGCGGAAAATATTCTGGCAAAGGTCTGTGCAATTGCTGCAGACGTAGACCTCGTTTGGTCCTTCGACCATGGGGCCAACTTCGCGGCTGGTCTTGCCGCAGAACGAGCACGTTGTGACGCGACGGCCTTTGAAATCACCAGTGGTTGCGGAAGCGCCGGCGGGTGAGTCACCGGGGCGGTTTGGAGTGTTGTTATCACCGTCGTTGCGATTCTTGGCCATGCGATCCTCGATCAGTGCTGAAGGAATCCTGAGATTACTACAGCAGAACATAGCACGTTGGCGGGAAATGCTCCACACCATTTTGCGCGTGCCAGAGAATATCGGTTGTGTAAGGACATATCTCTACAGGGACCGAGCAAGGAGAGTGAAGGTTCCGCGGCGGTTCGGCACAAACGGCGTGCATTCACTCGGAAAAGGCGAACAAAGCGGCAACAGGAGCAAGTGCGGTTCTCGGACGTTATTATTTTCCGGGTTTCTTTGATGAAGTTGCGGTTGGAACCGCGTTTGATTTCTCTTTGACGCGGCGGATCATCGACTGGCGAGTTTGCTCAAATTCTTCGGAGGAGATTTCACCGCGGTCGCGCATACCGCGGAGTTGTTCAAAGAGAGAGCCAGCGACCGCATCATCATTTTCTTTTTGAAACAGGCGGCGGCGAAGTAGCAGTATTGCGGTGCCGCCCACGAGGCAAAGTGCGATAAGGATGCCGGTGACCACCACGACGCGTTCGCGTGCGTTTGTTGCTTGCGTAAGCAGGAGCGATGGGATAATCGAGAAGAGACTGTTCAAGTGCAAATGATACAGGTGCGCAAGGCTACAGGTTGCCAGTGCCGCCACGAAAATGCAATTAGTGGTTGTAGGGCGTAATCGCGTTGCGTAGCGGCACGAGCAATCGCGGAATAACCCGCGTATCGATGAGTTCTTCACCGATGCGGGCGAGGTCATTGAATATGGTGTTGAGGTCTTTAATGTCGTTGACAGAGCCAAACCGACGAAGCGTGAGGTAGACGCTGATCGGGTCCGGCGAGTCGCCTTCGGGAGAGACCGCAGCATGGCGCGAGCGGGTTTTCACCTCGAAAAACGCCTCAATTTCGCGGCCAGCCTTCTGCGGAATGGCGATGGCCATGACAGGCTGACAATCGATCGGGCGGGTTCCTTCCACATCGAGAAGATTGGCCAGCGGTGAACCCGCGTAAAGAGCCTCATAGACGATCTGATCGTGACTGCCGGAAGCAATCAAATCAAAACCGAAGAGCAACTCGATGCAATCGACATCGAGCGGGCTGATCGTGAGGTACATGGGGGCGAGTTCAAGAATGGCGCGGTGAAGGCGGTAGCACTCTTCGAAGCTGGCGGCGTTGACTGAGCCTGTGCGGATGTTGTTGCCGCGGACGGCGAGCCAGCGGTGCGGCGCATCGGACTGTGGCGACTCCAGAGCGAGTTCTTCCTTATAACGGCGGAAAGTAGCCATTGCGGGGAACTGCTTGCGGACACGTTCGAACATCTCAAGGAGGGTGCCGCGGTCTCTCGGAAGATCCAGTTTTACCTGGAGCTTCTGATTGACGTAGAAGTCGCTGCACAAAGCTCGGTAAGACTCGGACATGACCCGCCTTTCTAGAGGAGAAGTGTAGGGGAGCGCGGTGAATGACTCCGGCGGTTTTTGGAATTGTCGGTTGCGATAACCAAACTGAGAAGCCGCGAGAAAGGGCGTTAATCGACAAGCCAGCGATAGATTGAATCGACATCGGAGAGGTCTTTGACGGCGTAAGTTGCGCCCGCGCTCGTCAGGTCGGCGACCGAGAATATTCCGGTTGCGACGCCGAGTGAGCGGCATCCATGGACCTTGGCACAGTGAACATCGTTAGGGGTGTCGCCGATGATCGTGACCTTTGATGGATCGATGGCATCGCCGCGGATTGAGTTCAATCGGTCCATGGCGACGCGTGGAAGATGTTCGCGCTTCGGCGGCGAGTGAGGAGATTCATCACCCCAAACGCGGATTTTGAAGTGGGAGTGGTCAATCCCCGCAGCGCGGAGTTTGAGCAAGCCAGAAGTTTCCCAATTGCCGGTGAGGAGACCTTGCGTGAGCGAAGTGTTTTGGGCCAGAGAATTGAGAAGTGCGGGAACACCTGGAAGCGATGAAGCGCGACCAGGTTGAGCGACGAGCCTGGCGAGGTGCTCCTGATACCCAAGTTTGATCGCGAGCAGGTTCTCGGGTGTGAACGGGACATCGTTGAGGCGGAAGAGCTCTTCGATAATCAGCGGGTCGAGTCGGCCAGCGTAATCGACGCCTTCGACTTTGAAGTTTGGGGAAAAAAGGTCCTGACCCGCAGAACGCATGGCGGCCATGCCGCTGCGCTGCGTGACGAGCATTGTGCCATCGATATCCCAGAGAATGAGCATGGAGGTCCTTAGGGGTGGTTAGCGTCTTATTGAGAATTCGACTTCGTCGAGTTGTGGTGCGAGATCAACCTGGTTTTCGGTCTTGATGAATCGCTGGAGCGACTCACGAATGTGCGAAAGAAAGGCCTCGATGGCGGCGGATTCGCCCTGAACTTCAAGCAGTACTGACCCGTTGTCTTCGTTCTTGACCCAGCCGGTGATTGGATGGTCGCGGGCGATGGTGCGCGCAGTAGCACGGAAGCCAACTCCCTGAACTCGGCCTGTGTAGGTAATCTGACGCCGCTGCATGGCGGAAGTGTTGGGGGGCTCAGAGGTCAATACCATTGCATCGAGTGGGAAGTCTTGAAGATCGAATTCGGGAACTGGCGAAACGTGAAGGTTTCGCGGATGTGGGCTTTGCCCGCTGTACGCCCACGGTGCGCGCTCGCGAGTTGCTGGAATGGCTTGCGGCGGGGAAGCATGGCGACATGGACTATCTGCAGGAGCAGGTGGCGGATCGCCTTGACCCGGAGCGCCTGTTGGCCGGTGCTGTGAGTTTGATTCTGGTTGCGGACCAATACGCCGTGCGCGGCGGGGCGAGGGAGAAGGACGAGGCGGGACGCGGTCGGGTGGCCCGATATGCCCGAGGACGAGACTACCACGATTTTGTGAAACGGCGGCTGCACAATGTGGCAGATGCACTGCGCCCAGATTTTCCAGGGCACAAGTTTCGAACGTGTGTTGACACCGCCCCACTGCTAGAACGGGAGTACGCCGCCCGAGCGGGCCTGGGGTGGATTGCGAAAAACACCCTGCTGATACATCCGGAGCGTGGAAGTTATTTTGTCATTGGATCAATCCTGACAACTGTTGAACTTGAAGAGTCGCCGGAAGCGGTTGTTTCAGATCATTGCGGGACCTGTACTCGATGCATTGATGCATGCCCGACCAAAGCGATCACGCCTTACAGCGTGGATGGAAGCAAGTGCATTTCCTATCTGACAATCGAGCATCGCGGCGAAGTGAAGCCGGAACTGCACGCGGCGATGGGCGACTGGTTGTTTGGGTGCGATGTGTGCCAGGAGGTCTGTCCGCATAACTCAGCCCGGAGCATCAGTGCGGCGATGCCGGAGTTGAGAGTCGGATATCAGCCGCCGCAGCCGGGAGATTGGGGCACCGCCGCGCCGCGAGAACTTGAAGTTGAAGAGGGAGCCGCCGTGCAACCCGCGTATGCGGTGAGGCGAAGCGGATTTCCGTTGCTTGAAGTCCTGAACTGGAAAGAAGATGATCGGCGCGAGGCATTCAAAACATCGCCGATGAAGCGGGCGCCGCTTGAGACCATGAAACGCAATGCACTCATCGCGGCAGGGAATTCATTGGCAAAGCAAGCCAACACCGGATTGCTGGCGAGAATTCAGGAATTGGCGATCGATTCTCGCGAGACTGACACAATCAGGCAGACCGCAGCGGCCGTGCTGGCAGCACTCGCCAGGGAATGAGCGCACGCGAGGCAAGGACAATGGCAAGGCCGGGGATAAGCCAGACAGTCTGTCGCTCCATAAATCCGAACCAGTAGAACGGCGACGCCCCGAGACATGCAAGTAGCCAGATAGCTATGTGTCGAGTCGTTGGGTTTGCGGTCTTCTCCCCGCGGCGTGGAATCATGCATATCCACACATACGCAGGCAAGAGCAGTCCATATGCCGACAGAAAAAACCGGTACCAGATGAGTGCGGTGTTAGACGATGTTGCCAGGAGTGGAGCATCGGGAAGATACTCACTGCCGAGCCAGGCGACTAGAAGTGCAAGCGGCAAGAGCAACATGCAGATGCGCGACCAGAGATTGGGTTTGAGCTTGCCTGTGACCTGGTCATCTTCACCACATTCGGCGCTGTGAATGCCGCACGTGAAGAAGAGCTGCGAGGCGATGTGAATCCAGACCCATGGAGCCATTGCCGCCAGAACTGCTTCGGCGCGAGTTGATTCGTTCCAGAAGAGCGGGCCGTACAGGGGCGTAGCAGCGATCATGAGCAGGAACAGAACCCCGAAGCCGAGCGTAAAAGCGAGTTTGGCGCCAGATGTCGTTGTTTGGCGGCGGGCTCTGTGAAACGTGAGGTCCAGGTATGGACAGAGCAGAAATCCAAATGTGCAGATCGGTAGCATAAAGAGCAAATCGGCGGCGGGAACTATCGGCGTTGGCAATACCGACTGGGCCCGGGCGATCGCACCACCATCAATCAAGTTAAGCATCGCAACAACGCTGACGATGTAGACGAGAATCGAGGAAATGACGCCGCCGATGCCGCGGGAAACGACGAAGAGGATCGCAGGGAGAAACAAAACCCAAGGCGGCAGATCAAAGAACCTGGTCATCGGTGCGAGCACAAGCACGAAGAACGCCGCGTGAAACGCAACCGTGATCAGCGAAAACAACCGCATCGCAGGCCGGTGGGCAGCAATGATCGATTCGCTTGCGCCGGGCCGATGCAGAATCCAGCCCATCGCCGCCGCCCCGATGACATTTGGCGCTGCAAAGACAAGCCACGCCCAAGGACCAAAATCTCGGATAAGCACCAACGGCAAAAACATGCCGATGCACCAGGTCCAGGAACTGGCCAGGTAAAAGGCGCGGCCGATGGCAGAAGCGGGTTTGAGGGGCTCGTTGGACAAGGCATCATTATGGGCGCGTCAATATGGACAGGGAAAGCGCGCGAGTGAAATCAGCGAATGCGGCGGCCTTTAGCGAGCTGATGTGACTTTGGCGTCACGTGGAACGTGACAACACATTTGCCGACGCGACGTTCCTTGCCAGCGACCTTCTCTCCCACTGCCTTGGGAAGGACCTTCCCTGCCGCGGATTTAGCCTTTTCCGGCACGATCGGGGCCTGGACAATTTCCATGTCGAGCGTGATGTTGAACTCATCACCGGACTTGATGAACGCCATGAGATCTTCGCGTGGCGTGATCTTGTAAATGGCATCGCCAAAGCATGGGCGGAGGAACTTGAATTCCAGGTTCTTGCAGACCACGGTGTAGTCGCCGCCAGCGAGGTCAAAGACGTACATGCCGCCAGCAATCTCCGCATTACCGAGCAGGGCCGCCCCGGCCATGGCGTTGTACCAGTTCTTATTGATGCGCTTAAAAGGAAGGACGGCAAAGAAGGAATTCTCGCCCAGGCGTTTCATTTGAATGCCGCTCTTAAAGGAGTATGGCATGAAAATGAAACTGGCGATGCGTTGCCAGAATGGGCTGCGAGCAGACAGCTTACTGAACCACCGATCAAGGCGATCAAACAGCGTTGGCTTGACAGTGAGCATGCGCGGCGAATCTGACGGCAGCGATGCACCTGGTTGGGCCGTGTTGTCTGCGGTAGTGCTCAATACATTTCCTATCGCGATTCGCCTTCTTGCCTTCTCAGGGACTGTAGTCTATTCCGGCTGCAGCTTGTACCAGCCTTTATCATCCGGGCGAACTCGAAAGAGGGGGTTTCCCGGCTCATGATCCAGTACCAGCAGCCAGTCGTGCCGGGCAGCCTCGGCAAGAAACCAGGTCTTGGAGAGCAGTGTCGTGTACGGTTCGACGTCATAGGCGAGGCTATAGGTTTGGCCCACATGTGCTGCCGTAGGCATGACATCTGGTACAAAAACGACAGTGCGGCCCTTGTCATCTGTAAACTTCATCGCCTGCTGACCCCAGGTATGTCCCGGGCAGAGGAAGACGCTGAGTCCAGGGGCGATAAAAGTCTCGCGAACTGAAACATCGCCGATCGGTGTTGCATTGCGATCGGGGATTATTCCTACAGGGAACGGACGAGGAGAATCGACGATGTGAAGATGATCCTGGAGCGGGTCGTAGTTCTCTTTGAAGTAAGTCTTGGTCATGACACTGCGACCAGCGCGGGCATCAGAGAGTTCTTTCGCCTGGACGACAACGCGAGCGTTGGGGAACGTTGCAACTGGGCCAGCTGGCGAAGATCGCGTCAGTCCACCCGCGTGGTCAAAGTGCAAGTGCGTGCATGTGACCAGTCCGACATCGTTCAGCGGGCAATCAACTTCGTGCAGCGCGTCAAGCAGCGAGCGATTCTCCATGGAGAAAAGATTGCGGAACTTGGGATCAAGTTTGTCGCCGCTGCCGGTTTCCAGCACTATGAGCTTTGGACCATCACCAGAGCCTGATCGCTCCAGCAGCAGTACATTGTGCTGCACCGTGATTCGACCCAGTTCATCAATCGGGACCGACTTCGTCCAGACGGTGCGAGGGATAAGACCGAACATCGAGCCGCCATCAAGGCGGAATTCGCCTGCTCGAAGAAGTCGCCATGAGTACGCCGCAGATTGCATGGCCGTAGCGTAGGAAAGGGCTTCGCGGCAGAGTTGATAGACCCCTAATGTAATGGGCACGCGCACGGAGGCCTTTATGTCACAGAAGCTCGTTTCTCGGTTTGTCACACAATTCGCTCTTACCGCGGCGGTTTTCGCCGGTTCGGCCCTCGGGTTCCAGGCCAGCGCCCCCACCGCCCCCCAGGCGACACCCGCTCCCGCGATCGCAGGACCAGTTGTAAAAATCGATTGGTTCGCCGTCGAACTCTTCAACCAGCGCGCTGGCTGGAGCAAGCAGAGCGAAACAACGAGCAATGGAACGATTGAAACTGAATCGCTCATGGAATTTTCAGTTGGTCGCGGCGACACCGCAATCAAAGTGCGGATGGCAACACTCTTTGCTGAATCTATGGAAGGTAAGCCATTGCGAATGAAGGTCTACCGCGAAATGGCGGCGGCCCCTGTGACAGAGGAATACTCATTTGGCGCAGATGAGGTCACTATTACAACCACCACAGCATCGGCTGATGGGAAAGACAACTCGACAACCAGCAAGCAGCCCTTTCCAAAAGGTGACTGGCTGAGTCCAGCAAAGTTGGCGCGGGTCGTAAAAGAAAAGATCCGCGCAGGCGAACAGAAATTCTCAGTTGTCACCATCGATCCAAGCTCAGGCATGGACATCGTCACTGTTGAACACGAGGCGAAGGGAAAGAAGCAGATTTCGATAGGCGACAAAATGGTCGAAGCCTCGGTCTGGGCAGTGTTGACCAAGACTGGAAGTGGCGTCAGCGTCGCCGGAACCGAGTATCTTGATGCGAACCTTGAGATGTTGCAGAGCGATATCAGCCTGGGCGGTATCTCAATGAAAATGGTGCGAACAGATGGCACTGTTGTCGATCGCGTGTTTGTTGCGCCGGAAATGATGGTCCAGCTTTTTGTGAAGCCCGATAGAACTATTCCCTCGCCGCGACAACTGAACAACGCCACATATCTGCTATCCGTGAGCGAAGGCGAAATGCCCGTATTACCGAGCGCAGGCGGCCAGGTATTTGAGAAAATAGACAGCAAAAGCGGCCGACTTATCGCAAGCTCCGACACCTTTGTTGAAGCAAGCGCGGAAGACACAAAGAACCCAAAGTTCCTGGGCCACTCTGCGATGATCTCAACAAACGATCCGATGATCAAAGCACTGACCGAAAAGGCTCTTAATAACAAAGGCACGTTGCTGCCGCGCGAACGGGCTGAATTGCTGCGGCGGTTTGTATATAAGCACATTTCGCATAAAGAACTGGGCAAGGGCTTTGCAGGTGCAGCTGAGGTCGCCAAAACCGGCACCGGTGACTGCTCGGAGCACGGCGTCCTCCTGGCAGCGCTGCTGCGTGCAGATGGCATTCCATCGCGGGTTGCCAGTGGCCTGATTTATGCAGATCAATTCGCGGGCGAAAAGGGAATTTTTGGCTACCACATGTGGACCCAGGCACTGGTCGAGTTTGATGGCAAAATGCGCTGGGTGGACCTGGACTCAACGCTGCCCGGAACACGCCAGGGATTTGATGCCACGCATATCGCAGTGAGCGTGACAGCGCTTGAAGATGGAGAACTCAATAACTCCATGATGAACTTGGTGCCGCTGCTGGGACGACTTGAAATCAAGGTTGAGAAGCTCAAGTGATTTCGACCATAACCGAAAACCCCGTATTGCCAAAGCGGCCCACAGATGGGCACAAAGGAACATTTGGAACTGTGTGTGTCGTCGGCGGTTCAACTGCCGGTGCGCAGCGCATGCTCGGTGCTCCCGCGTTAGCTGCACTCGGCGCATTGCGGGCCGGATGCGGCCTTGTAAAGATCGCCGCGCCGGGGCCAATCGTCTCCCAGGTTATTTCCCTCGCGCCTTCGGCGACTGGGATCGCACTTGAAGTAAACGAGCAGGGCGAAATCGAAGGACACCTTGCAGCAGCCTTGATAGACAAACAGGCAGCGCTCGCTGAGTGCCTGGTCGTTGGGCCGGGCCTGGGCAATTGTGCCGGTGTGCGTGCGCTGGTATTGCGAGCAGTCCAGAAAGATGACACACCACTGGTGCTCGACGCCGATGGTCTCAACGCAATGTCAGAAATAGTCGAAATTCAAAGGGATTTTCGAGCCCCGGCGATTGTGACGCCGCATCCGGGCGAGTACGCCAGACTGGCAAAGGCTCTCGCTTTGAGCAGCAAGCCGATCGACGCCGAAAGCCGCTGCGCCGCGGCGGCAGAACTCGCCCAGCGAATCGGCTGTATCGTGGTCCTGAAAGGTGCGGGCACCGTGGTCAGCGACGGCCTGAGAGTCTGGACCTGCACGCGCGGAGCAGCGTGTCTGGCAACTGCCGGAACTGGCGATGTGTTAAGCGGTGTCATTGGCGGACTCGTCGCACAATTCTTTGCACGCAAGCAATTGTCGCTCTTCGATGCCGCCCGCGCAGGCGTACTGGTTCACGCAATTGCAGGCGAACAGTGGGCCGCAAACGCCAGTGCATCAGGTGGAATGCTGGCGGAAGATTTGCTGCCGCTGATTCCGAGTATTTGTGAATCGATTCGAGAAGAGGGTCGGACAGCTGGTTAAACCGTTCCCTTCGGAATTGACCGCTGCTGTGGTTGTGAAAACTCCGGGCTCGAACTTGTGGTCGACATGTCGTCAACCGTTCCCTGCTTTCCATCGGGTCCATCTGAAATGATTGTGAATGAACCATCCGGATTGAGTTGATACCGGAATGCCCGTCCCCAGCCATCAATGGTTGCAGAGGAATCGATTTGCAAATCAGTAATCGTGGCTGGCAGCGTTCCCTTCGACTGTTTGTAAAGTTCGACCTGGTGATACAGCGATGCGCCATCAACCACGGTGTGCACATAGGGAAGCCCGTGTCGAGCAACTCCGGCGATAGCCGCAAATGCCAGCACGCCCGCGAGGCCCAGGAGCAACAAACCAATTGATCCGATGAACCGATGATCGAACCCGCAATCGCAAACCCGCGTGGCTGCTTGCGCAGACCGATGAGCGAAAGCACAAATCCGATCGGACACAGAATTCCAACGGTGCAAACCAGTCCAATGGTGCTGCACAAAAATCCCGCAAATCCAAGCGAATTGGACATCGGCCGACGTTCAGCATTGGTGGGCGTAGCGAATTGAGACATGTTCGGCTCCTTGAAGTCGGTCTATGGGACTAATTCGGCTTTTATCTCTTTTGCTTGCATGATGCGATACACCGGAAACTCTGATTCATTCGCCATGAATACATCAAAATAGTTCCAGGTGACCAGCCCATCTTCGCACTCTGGTTCCAAGAGGTAGCACACCAGGTTCCCAAGCGGCTGTCCCGCGGGTATGTACCACGAACCAGTGTTGAATGTAAGTTCAGTCTGCGCAACCGAAGTTTCAGCCCGCACTGCGTTATGCCCCTGATACATGCGACCCGCAGACTTCGCCGCCTTGATGGTGTGAGCTTCAATCGAAAGCAACGTGTCTTCACTCAGCCGATAGATCTGAATGCCGTGGTCCTTGATCTTGTCCACAATCGGCCGCAGATCAGGCTCATCTCGAAAGATGTACCCAAATGGTCGCACCACTGCTTTGTCTGTGATAAACCGATCAAACAGGTCGACCGTCCAGGTCTTCTCCTTCCCCGTGTTTTTCATCCGACCATTGACAAGTTCTTCCTCATAACCCAGCACATCGACTTTTCCCGGCCACGCCGCGGCGGAAGTCCGCAGCGCAATCGTGTCTCCATCACCAATGGTGATGCCATTTTTCACAGTTCGTTCATCCGCAGCCTTCGTAAGCGCTCGCAGTTCATCCTTCTTCTTGGCCGCGGTCTCAAGGATGGATCTGCAGAACGCAAGCGACCCCAGTACACGGTCCTTAAATGGCGAATACGAATACGACTCAACCAGCACGCTCATGCGATTGCGAAGACCAACGTACGAAGTTCCATAGCGCCCTTCAGCAGGAAACGTCTCCCATCGCGTATGCCCACGCGGCGCATCAGTGAAAGCGCCTTCAAACGAGCCATACCAGAAGGACCTCCAGGCTGTCGCAGCTTCAAACGATGCATGCACCGCCGGAAACCAGACCTCGCGGCTGTACCGGTTCAACTCCGCATCACCCGCTGGCATCTTGGGCCCGGCATACGTAATGAGATAACGGTGGTACGAGCCATTGGTCGTATGACAATCCACAACCATGTGCGGGTCGTAATTCTTCAGCAGCTTCACCAATCCCTGAGTCTCTGGCTCCTCTAGCTTAATAAAATCGCGATTGAGGTCTCGATCGTGAGCATTCTCGCGCACTCCCATTTCATCGGGGCCAACTTGCCCTGGCCGATTCGTCGGACTGAATCGTTCGTTGCCATCGCAGTTATAAATCGGAGCAATTAGCACCACAAGGTCCTTAAGCAGCGGCTTCAAGTCGCCAGTGGTCAGCTCCCGCGCAAGTATCTGCAGCGCATCCTTTCCATCAACCTCTCCTGCATGAATGTTGCCGAAGAGAAAGACCACGAGCTTTCCTTTCGCAGCCAGTTCCGCGACCTCGCCACTATTCTTGGCCCCCTCTTCACTGATGATCAACAGCGGAATGGCGCGGCCTTCAACCGTGGTACCGAGTGTCGACTTTCGAGCCTGCGGTGAAACCGCAACCAGCTTATCGAGATGCTCAATCACTTCGCTGTACCGCGAAGTCTTTCGAAACTCAGACTTCTCCGCAACCGTCTGCAGGTCCGGCATTTTCGTTTCAGGGGTGATCGGTTCAAGCACACAACCAAGAGCGGCAGCCAGAAAAATCGATGCAAGCATGCGCGAAGTGTAGATATCAATTCGCAAGCGCGTACTAGGATGCCCCGTCACATGCACGCCACATACCGTGTACTGTGTCGCTCGAAGTATTCCTATGACCACTCCCATTCTCCCAGAATCCTTTCCGCATCCGTACGGACTCTTGCCTCCCAAAGTGCTGGCATACGAGTCGCGCTATCACCCACCCACCGGGGGATTCAAGAACCCTGGCGGCGGATTCAGCTACGGCCCGGTCGAACTTGAAGTCGGTCGCCTGTGGTACTCGCTGGTCATGCTCCACCGCCCCCGCTTCGTACTTGAAACCGGGACGCATCAGGGCTATTCAACCGCATGCATCGCCGCCGCCCTTCGCCTGCTTGGCGGCATGCGGCGTGTCATCACCATCGACCCCGAACCGCTGGAACAGGTCTGGACCGATACCGGCCTTGAGACCAACATTACCTTGATTAAGAAAAAATCCCAGGACGCGGTTGCCGATGTCGGGGTCCTCATGGGCGAGAACCAGTTCGACATGCTGGTGCTCGACAGCGATCACCACTACGACACGATCATGGACGAGATCAAAATCTACGAGCCCAAGCTGCGCGATGGCGGCCTCATGCTCTTCCACGATTCACTGTTCTTTGACGGTGTCGGGCTGGCAGTTGAGCAGGTCTACGCCAATCCCCGCTTTGAAACCATCACACTCGATACGCCACGGCATCACGAATACAACACACTCCGCTCACCCGGCATCACACTCGCCCGAAAGAAGCGTTCCGGTCAGCCAGCATTCGATTTCAACGAGCAGCATCGCGGAATCTTCCACGGCGATGTCGCAACGCCCTCCGTACTCCGCGCCAAACTCGGCTGACATCACGCTCGCATCGCAAATTTCATATCGCTCACAGCCTGCCGCAGTCCCGTGTACACCGCTCGACTCACAATCGAGTGACCAATATGCAGTTCCTCAACCCCCGAAAGCCTTGAAATCGCCGCGACGTTCGCATAATTCAGCGCATGCCCCGCATTAAACCGCATCTTCGCCGCGCGAATCAGCTCCCCCGCCTGCGAAACTCTGTCCAGTTCCTTCATCAACGCAGGATTGCGGAAATCACCGCCGTGCGTTGCATACGCGTGTGCATACGGCCCAGTATGAATCTCGCAGATATCAAATCCACAGGTCTTCGCCGCCTCAATCTGCATCTCATCCGCATCAATAAACGCCGATGCAAAACATCCCGCCGCTTTCAGCCGCTTCACAATCCCTACCAGCCGCGGCACCTGCCCCGCCACATTCAACCCGCCCTCCGTCGTCACTTCATTTCGCCCTTCAGGAACAAGCATTGCTGTATGCGGCCGAAGTCGCTCAGCAACCGCGACCATTTCATCTGTCGCCGCCATCTCAAGATTAAACTTAGAGCGCACAAACCCGCGTAACCGCTCAACATCAGTATCAAGAATGTGCCGCCGATCTTCGCGCAGGTGCACCGTAATTCCATCCGCCCCGCCAAGCTCAGCCTCGTGCGCAGCTCGCACCGGATCAGGCTCAGTCATCGCAATAGACCCCGCCCCCGCACCCGGCTTATAGCGGGCGTTGCGAAGTGTGGCGACATGATCGATATTCACCGAAAGCAGCGGCATGAAAGATCATAAGCAAGTCTCTGCCCGCAGAATCTACTTCCCATCACGATACGGATGCACCACCACCGACCAAGTGGGGTTTGGCGAAGTTGAATCAAACTGTGTCTCGTCAAGCTTCTCGTTGATCTTGAGATTAATGAGCTGCACCAGCGACACATCATCCGCCGAATCAACAGTCCTCGCCATCCGCGGCAGAACCGGCTTCCCATCAAGCTTGGCCTCCTCGCGATACCACAGGCGAATCTCCTTGAAATTACGATCCGCCCCAACTTTGGGAATCAGTTTCAGCTGCCAGGCGCCTTCGACAAACTTCTTCAGCAATTCATCCTCGAGACCATCAGTCGCAGAGACAAGCGTGACGTCATATCGTGCCGTGATGTCCTCTTTCTTCTGGCCGATCGGAATCGGCATCGGACCTTCACCAATCTTGAGCGGATCAAACTTCTCACCAGGCTTCACAACCTGCCGTTTAATGATCTGCTTGTCCGCCACCAGTTTCTCAATCAGCCATTCGCCATCAAAAATGTACTGCTGCTGTTTCGTCTCTACCTTGTCACCAAGCTGCAGCGTGTCGAAATTGATCGCGAATCTGCGGTGCTTTTCTCCAGTCGCCGCATCAGCCTTGTTCTCAAAAAACAACGTGCCCGCGCGAATCTGCCGATCACCCGCAATCACCATGATCTTGTCATACACAACATCCGCCTGGATTGTCGAGAGCTTCTCATCCGACTTTTCCAGCCTGTCCAAAAGCTCATCCGCTGTCAACTCACCATCAGCCTTCTTCTCCGCCACTACCGCCGCCTGTGGCGCCGCCGCAGGCTGGGGAAACTGCGCATTCAACGCCGTCAGAAACGAAGTCACGAGTTTGAGCCAAATCATGTCTGCCACTTTTCTCTCCAGATCTTGCCAACTGCGGGCCCGACTGTAACGAGCCCACTACCAACATACGATCCTCCCACCATGGGTAAGTTCCGAAGGCTCATTCTCTTGTTCTGCGGCATGGCGGTCCTCGCTCAATCATTCTGGCTCTGGCAATCCACAGGTCGCCGCTGGTTCACCCAGTACTACCGAGCCGACCTGGACCCCGCCAACTTTGTGAAAACCGAACTGGACGCTACCTTGGAGGCCGCAGGCCTCTACGACGCCGCAGGAAGACCCGAAATCGTCGATTTTCAGTTTCGGTTAGGTTTGGTGCCTAGCGGGTTCGGCAAGCAAGCACTCTCAGTCTTCACGCTCGGCGCTGCCGGTGTGGCCTGTTCCGCGGTAGGCCTCTGGCCCTCGAAACGGAATAAACCCACCGCCTGAAGTACCACATAGGCGCAGTCGCTGCGCTTAAGGGAACCGAAGCGGCGTTTGGGTGTCAAACACAATACTTGCCCTGCTGAAGTGACCGAAATTTGGTGTGCTGGGTGCGGAATATGGTTCCGGCCACAGGGGTGCCGTGGGATTGCCCACGGCAAAAGCACGATATCTGGAGTCACCGTTTCTGGTGGCAGCTTAAAAGGAAAGTTTCATGAACATGCGTCACACTGTTGGAGTTCTCGTTATCGCCGCTATCGCTGGCGTCGCTATGGCCGCACCGATGACTGTTCCGGCCCGCGCCGCGAGCAACAAATCTCTGGTGATTCCAGAAAACCAGAAGAAACTTGGCACGGTCTACTACGCCGTCAAAACCCCGCAGAACCGCGGCATCAAGTTCTCTTCAGAAGCCGCCAACGAACGCTTCGATGGCGTCGCGACTGATGTCACCGGCTTTGCAATCGCAGGCCCCGCAGACAACCCCGGCAAGCTTGCCGCTGGTGCATGGCGCGTCGCCGTCAAGAGCATCGATACCAAGATCACTGAACGTAACAGCCACCTGCTCGGCAAAGAGTGGTTGAACGCAGACGCGAATCCGGACATCACCTTCGCGCTCAAGGAAGTCACCGACGTCAAACTCACCAAAGAAATGCAAGGCGCCGCCAAGACCTACACCGGCACGCTCAAGGGCGAGATGACGATCAACGGAACAACCAAAGAAGTCGATATTCCAAACACCACCATGATCTTCGTTGCCGCCAATCCCGCGGCAGAGAAGACCTTCAAGGGTGACATCATCGCCCTGCGTTGCAAGTACGAAATCAAGCTTGCTGATTACGGAATCAGCAACGATCACATCAAGACCAGCAAAAAGGTTGCAGAAGTAATCAAGGTCGATCAAGACCTGATCCTCGCAACCGTCCCGCCAGAAGAGCAGCCTGAACTGAAGGCACCGGAAGCTGCAAAGCCTGCCGCACCGAAGGCAAAGCCTGAACAACCCAAGGAAGCTCCCAAGCCCGAAGTGAAGCCCGTCGGCGGCTGAACACTACTGATTTTGACTTTCAAGCGACCCGTGCCTCAGCGCGGGTCGCTTTATTTTTGCAGCTGGTTTCTGTTGCGCACACTATTCCAGATTGCATAAACCGGGAAGCCCGCCGCAAGCACGCCCACCCATGGCAGCGTCCCAATCGGATTCACCTTGATGCTCAAAACCGTCATGAAAATTGCTGACGCCACGAAAATCGCCGGCACGATCGGATATCCAACACACCGAAACGGCCGCGTCGCATCCTTGCGCTTCACGCGCAGAATGAAAATCACGCTGCCCGCAAGGCCATAGAAAATCCACATCGTGAAAGTGAACGTACTCGTAAGTCTCTCAAACGACTCAAGCACCAGCACGGCGGCACACGAAAGCACGCACTGAACCCAAAGCCCAACCGCCGGAGTCTGAAATCGAGAATGTACAGTCCCAAGCCACGCAAACAGCAATCCATCCCGTGACTGCTGATATGTCACACGCGCGCCCGTCATGATTGAAGATTGCGTGCTGCCCAGGACCGAGATGACGACAAGTGCCGTAACCGCCGCCGCTCCTTGTGGACCAAGCAACATCTCCATGACAGTTGTCGCCAGCGTTGACACTTGCGCCTGTTCAGACAACGGAATCATCCACAGGTACACCGCATTCACCGCCAGATACAGTGCAGTAATCGCAATCGTCCCCGTCAGAAATATGCGCGGCAGCGTCTTCTGCGGGTTCTTGATTTCTCCCGCAATCGCTCCCACATCCGACCACCCGTCATACGTCCACATCACCGCCGCCATCACCGGAACAATCGCGGTCCATAAGGAAGTCGTCGCTGGCAACGCCTCGAAATTGGCAACGCTCCCCTTCCCCATCACCAGCGCAAGCACAACAATCAGCGCAAGAGCGCCAAACTTGATCGACGTGAGCAGCATCGCCACGCCTGTCCCCAGTTTCGTTCCCAGCACATTGACCAGCGTAAGCACAAACAGCACAACAACAGTCTGTAGCTGAACGTTCCAATCCACTCCAAAAAGTCGATTCACGTTTGTGCCCAGAAAAACCGCAATTCCCGCCGCGGCCGATGGCTTCACGATCAACAGATACGTCCAGCCAAACACAAACGCAAACGGTCGCCCATAGCCCTCGCGGATAAACACATAGATCCCGCCCGAGTTTGGAAACATCGCGATGAGCTCGGCAAAGGTCAACGCCCCACACAGCGCAATCGCGCCGCCCACGGTCCAGAATGCCAGCACCAGCCACGGATCCGAAAGATACTTGGCAATAACCGTCGGCTGGGCAAAAATTCCATTCCCGATAATGACGCCCATCATCACCGCGATCCCGCCCCAGAACCCCACGGTTCGCGGCAGGTCTCTACTTGGCGCACTTAACTGTTGCTGGTCAGCCATTTGCGGACAATAGCAACGGTGTACGCCGATGCGAGCCCTCCAAGAAATGGCGCGACAGTATGTGCGATTCGCTCATCCGCGCCATCAGAAATAACCCGCACGCACCCAAATGGAACTGAGTGCTCGTAAGCAACCTGTGCCACCGCCGCAGATTCCATGTCAACACAAAGCGATCCCGGGGCCCGTTCAAGAACCTGCGCCCGCTGAGCCTCTGTTGAAACAACCTGATCACCAGTCGCCATTCGCCCAGCCTTCACGCCCGGCCGCGTAATGCCCGCAGAACTGCGAAGTAAATCCTCGAGCCACTCACGACTTTCAGCAGCCGCGCTCTGACATGCCGCCATAAGCGATCCGCGCAGCAAGTCATCAGTCGGTAGTGCACTGATCCCAAGCATGGGAACCTGCGTCACAGGAAAAAACGGTCGAGGGTCCAGGTCGTGCTGCACGCAATCAGTCGCAACCACCATGTCGCCAGCGCCAAGGTCGCTCACGCTCCCCGCGATCCCGATAAGAACGATCGAAGTCACACTGAAAGAGTGAATCAATTCAGTTGCGGTCGATGCCGAAGCCACCTTGCCCCAGCGCGAGAAAACAATGATCGCTTCCCTTCCAAACAGGTCGCCATGAAAAAACTCCCTGCCCGCACGCTTTGTCAATCGCGCTGCTCTCATGAATGGTTTCAATGCATCGATTTCTTCAGGCATGGCGGCCATGATGGCAATTGGCATTGCCCATTGTTGCAGTCATCGGGCACACAAAAAAAGCACGGACCCGATTGGGTCCGTGCAATATTAAAGATCAGAGTTTTGACTTACCGCGGGCCGCCCTGACGAGCCTGCTGCATGGCCTGCCGCATTTGTCCCATCAGTCCGTTAGACTGTGGATTGCCCTTGGCGACGCGTTCGGCCATACGCCGTTCTCCCGCATCACGCCGCGCGTTTGGGTCGCCGCGGCCGCCGCCACCAGGTCCACCCCCACCTCCACCACCGCCGCCTGCTCCACCTCCACCGCCCGTACCGCCGCCACCAGCGCCATCAGGACGTGGACCGCGCTCTGGACGCTCGCCCGTCGGACGCTCCCCTTGCGGACGATCTCCGCGTGGCCCGCCAAACGGGAATTCTGGCTGCTCGCCACGTGCGAACTTCTTCGCCATTTCTTCCATATTGCGTTCCATGAGTTTTTCCATGGTCTCGCGATCATTCTGGAAGAGTTCGCGGCGTTCTTCCCACGGCATGCTTGCCATGAGCTTGTTGGCTTCGTTGAGGTACTCTTCCTTCTGCAACGTGTCGAGTTGCTCAAACTTCGCCGACTTCATGACCGCCATCGCTTCTTCAGCGGTCTGAGGAAGTCCCGGTGGCTGCATGCGAATCATGAGCCACGCACCGAGGCCAAGCCCGCACAGCGAGAACAGGCAGAATGCAACCGCAGCGATCTTCTTCCGCTTTGGCGTCCATTCAATTGAATCCAGCGAAACACTGTTCGATCGCATCTTGGCCCACGCCGATGGAGCAGCCTTCTTTGGCGCGGCCACATTGATTCCATCAAGGATGGAATTCGTATCAAGTTTGTGAGAATTCGTAGTCATTATTAATATCCTTCAAGTCAAATACGTATCGGTTCGGTAGCGTGAAAACTCACCCGCCGCCCGGCGGTTGAGGTGGCTGCTCGGGAGGCCGCGCCGGAGGTCCTTCGATCGGGCCGACGTGACCATCAGCAAAAACTGTGTTGCGCTTCGAATGGAACCAGTTCACCAGGATCACGCGTCCATCCTGCGTTTCCATCGGGTAGCCATCGCAGTCGTACACAATCGGACAATCCGATGGCGTGAGCTTTAAGCGCTTCATGAAGAATGAATCTTCAAACTTCTTCCCGTTGAGAGCGGTGATGTACGTGTAACTCATGCCGCAAATCTTGCGAGTGCCCGGTGCCGCCGGATCGTCATAGTCGGTGTAATACACCACCTTGTCACCCGGACACCGATAGCCTTCTTGCCCTTCAAAGTATGGTTCAAGGGCTTCATATAGCGGCGGCTCGGTCACCAGTGGATTTGAAAGCCACGGTGGCGGCATGTAATTGGCAATCGGGAATGCATCTTTGTTGTTGTTGATATACAGCGTGATCGCCTGACCAACGCTCCGCAACCGAGCTCCGCAACCGGCCATGCGACCCAGATCGCGAGCACGCGGGATCACGGGCAGCAAAATACCCATCAAGAGCGCGATGATTGAAATGGTGACCAGAAGCTCAATGAGTGTGAACCCACCTGCCGTGTGACCAGGTCGAGCATTATTTGACTGTCGAACAGAATTCATACCTTCCTTTCGACTTTTCGCGCATCGGATGAGTAAGTTCAACGATTTGGGCTCCTTGGCATTGCCCAATTTGAACCATTCCTGAGAAAGTTGCAACCTCAATTTTCAGGCGAATACAACAATACCAAACAAAAGCATAATTCCAGCCCCGAATCCAGCAAGCAGATCGTCCAAAAGGATTCCCCACCCGCCCGGAACCGTCTGAATCTGTGAAATCGGCCAAGGCTTAATAATGTCCCACAGCCGAAAGAGCACAAATGCCGCAAACACAATCGTCAGACCCTGTAAATTGCTGAACAACGCGCTCGGGGGGACAAACAAAAGTGCAAGTGCCTGGCCCGCTGTCTCATCCGCAACGACCTGCGATGGATCCTTCTTACAAAAATGAGCTTCGGCATGCTCACCCTGCCGAATGCACGCCACCGAAAAATAGACAATAAACGCAATCAGTATTGGGTACCAGACCCAAGGTGCCTGCCCCGGACCCGCATGAATCAGTATCAAGATCGCTGCTACAACACACGGTGGAAGCGACCCCCAGGTTCCGGGGAACGGTCGCATGTAGCCCAATCCATACGTAGTAATCGCGCGCGGAGCCCGAATCATGCATCGCCCTTTTCACGACCAACGCTCGCCTTCGCTGCCGCTATCGCTCGCGTGATATATGGAACGGCGGATACGGCAGTAACAATGACCGCCGTCCACGCTGCAGCGAGCACCACAATTCTGCCAGTCGTGCCCGGTCGAACATCGGTAATGGCAACCATAAGAATGATCGCTGGCGCAGTGACCGATTGAACCACCATCTTGAGTTTCCCCCAGATATTGGCCCCAAATGGCTCGCCTGTAGATTCAACCATGCTTCGAAGTGAAGTCACAAGCAGCTCACGAGCAAGGATGATCACCACCATCCAGGGTTCAACACCAGTAATATGAAACTTCAGTGCCGCAGGATCAATGGTTCGTTCGCTCGTAAAATCCGGGCCTGTAAGCAGAATAAACGCTCCCAGCACCAGCACTTTGTCCGCAAAAGGGTCCATTACGCGGCCAAATTTCGAAGTTGCGTTCCACGCCCGCGCCAAATGTCCATCAACAAAATCCGTTAGCGCGGCCACTACAAACATGATTGTCGCAGTAAGAAGCACCCAATCTGGTTGTGTCAATGGCACGGTCATCGGCTTCCATCGCTGCAACACGACCACAAAAGTGCATGCGAGAACAAGCCGGCCGCCAGTCAACACGTTTGGAAGTGCACGTTTCCAAGCCGGGATAGGCGCAACAGATGCGTTCATAGGTCCAGCCGGGATGGGTGAGACAACCGACACGCACTCATGGTACGTCGCAGAACCCCTGCGAGAACCGATTGCGAAAGTTGAACGTTCCCCTCACAGTCACTATCCTCCGGACCTCTGAGCACTGGCCCAGAGTCTGTCGGACCCGAAGGAGAGCTTGGGTTCTCGCCGCGCGAGAAGTCAAGTTTCCCTGTTTTCACGTATGGGAGATCGGTTGGACCTTATCGTCAACCCGTTCATCTTGTTTTCCCTTGTCGCCCTTGGAGCAGTCGGGGTAAGCCTCGCGCTGCCACGGCGCGGCGTCAATCCGCAGATCTTTGGGGCAATCCTCGCCGGACTTGCAGCCGGATTGCTGATTCTTTTCTTGGGATTCAAGTCGGTCAATTCCGGCGTCAAACTCCCCAACGTCTTCTTCTATGTCTTTTCGGCGGCCGCCATTGGCTCCGCCCTGCGAATGGTCACCCATTCCCGCCCCGTCTACGCCGCCCTCTACTTCATTCTGACAATCCTGTCTACCGCTGGCATCTTCCTGATCCTCTCTGCTGAATTCATGGCGTTCGCACTCGTCATCGTCTACGCCGGTGCCATCCTTATTACATACCTCTTCGTCATCATGCTCGCCAGCCAATCCGGCCGCGAAGGCGTCGAACAAGGTCTGGCCGGGTACGACACCCAAAGCCGCGAACCCATCGCCGCGACCGTTGCCGCATTTGCTGTCCTTGCCGCACTGCTCACGCTCAGCTTCCGCGGCGTAGGTCAGCTCCCCGCAGCACCAACCGTTTCAGCTTCCGCCTCAGTGATTGAACACCTCCCCCTGAAAGTCGAAAAGGAATTCCGCCGCGTTGGCCTCATCAACAAAGATGAAAAAGTCGCATACACCGGTTCAGGGCACAGTCGCGCCGCCGAGATTGATGCAGCAACCGGCATTGTGAAAGTCACTGGCCCCGCTGGCGATCGCGAAATCACCAAGGACAAGTGGCCCAAGGGTCTCGAGGAATCGCTCTCAACCCAGAACGCTGAAGGTCTTGGTTTCTCCCTCCTTCGCGAGCACCCCGGCATCATCGAAATCGCCGGCGTCCTGCTCCTCATGGCGATGCTCGGCGCAGTAGTTCTCAGCCGCAAGCAGGTCGAGATAGATGAAGAGGCCAAACAGTCCCAGGCTCGCAACCTGCACGAGGAGGTCGCCAAGCTGTGAATCACCTCAACGCAATCGAACTTCTCTCCGCAGTTATTGGGCAGGTCGGCTCAGACACCCCTCTTGAAGGCATCACGCTCGCTCACTACTTGTTCGTCGCGTGTGCCATGTTCACGATCGGCCTGGTCGGCTTCCTCACCCGCCGCAACTTGATCATCATGTTCCTCTGCACCGACCTGATGTTCCAAGCCGCCGGAATCGCGTTCATCGCGTTCAGCCGCTACTGGCTCAATCGCAGCGGCGAAACTTTCACCATTGTCCTCATCACCGTCGCCGCGGCAGAAGCCGCGATGGCGCTTGCACTGGTTGTTCTCCTCTTTAGAAAGAAAGAATCACTGGATGCAGAGGAGTGGACAGAGCTTCAAGGCTGAACCGCCGCGAACTTTGCCTTCTTGACCCGTTTCCGAACTTCATGACGCATTTCAAAATTGCGTGAGGACCAGACAGTGACCGACACGCTCTCGCTCATTCTGCCATCGCTCTTAGGAATCTCTGAGCCTGCACACGCTGCGGCGGCTCACGACGGCGGACACGCCGCTGCCGCCATCGCGCCCACCGTGTTTGCAGATGGTCCGGCTTTCGCCCTCGCGATCGTCGGCCTCCCACTGCTCGCCTGCGTTCTCTGCGGCCTGTGCGCCTGCTTCAAGATCAAGTCAAAGCTCCCAGCGGTTCTCACCGTCCTCTGCCTCGCCGCTTCATTCGCCGCAACACTCACCCTCTACTTCAAACACGCCGCCGCTCCCGAAGGCACCGCCTGGATCATTCACGGCTTCGACTGGATCACCTACTCATACGGCGACGCCCCGAGCGCCAAAAACTTCATCGCCAACTTCAGCCTCTACATCGATTCTCTCACGCTCCTCTGGATGCTCTTTGTCACCGGCCTGGGCACATTGATTGCGCTCTACGCCAGTGAATACATGGCCCACGATGTCGGCATGGGCTACTGCCGCTTTTTCGCGGCGTTCAGCCTCTTCGTCTTCTCCATGGCCTGCCTGGTCATGGGCGATAATCTTCTGCTCTTGTATCTCGGCTGGGAAGGCGTCGGCCTCTGCTCGTATCTCCTGATTGGCTACTTCTATAAGAAGCCCTCTGCAGTCGAAGCCGCCAAGAAGGCCTTCATCCTCAACCGCATCGGCGACCTTGGCCTGGCCCTGGGCATCATGCTCACGTACATCCACTTTGGATCCATTGAATACAGAACAATCTTCACCGCAGCTCAGCCTTACATGCACTACCTCGCCGCTGGCGAAATCTCGAAGATTCCGGACATCGTCCAGCTCATTCCGATCCTCCTCATGATCGGTGCATTCGGCAAGTCTGCACAGCTCCCGCTCTACGTCTGGCTCCCCGACGCCATGGAAGGCCCGACCCCAGTCTCCGCCCTCGTCCACGCGGCAACGATGGTCACCGCTGGCGTCTTCCTCGTCGCCCGCATGTTCCCGTTCTTCCTCTGCTCAACGATGGCACTCCCGATCGTCGCATGGGTTGGCGCATTGACCGCGTTGCTCGCCGCCACCATTGGCATGGCTCAGTTCGACATCAAACGCATCATGGCGTATTCGACGGTCTCGCAGCTCGGCTACATGTTCGCCGGACTTGGCGTTCTCACCAGCGTCGGCGGCGCAGCCCACGTCTTTACACACGCCTTCTTCAAAGCCATGCTCTTCTTGTCCTGCGGTGCAGTCATGCACGGCTTCGCAGGTCAGCTCGACCTCCGCAAACTCTCCGGCCTCTGGCATCAGCCGGGTTGGAAGGTTGTCACCGTCGCAATGTTCGTCGGTTGCATTAACCTCGCCGGCTTCCCGATCATCACCGCAGGCTTCTGGTCGAAAGACATGATCCTGGGCGATGCATTCGCAAACCCGCTCACACACGGCATCGGCTGGATTTTGCTGATCACCGCCGGCCTCACCGCCTACTACACCTTCCGCGTCTTCTTCCGCGTCTTCGTCGGTCCTGCACATTACGAGATGGGCGATGAAGTTCACTCGCATGATGATCATGCACATGACGGACACGATGCGCATGGCCACGATCATGCCCACGCCCACGCTGCCCCGACAGCTGAAGCAGCAGCAGAAGCTGAGCATCACGAGGCACACCCACATCCGCCCGGCATCGCAATCAATCTGGTCCTGGCAACTCTCGCCATCGCAGCATTCGCCATCATTCCCCTCGTCACTCTCGGCGGCCACGGCGGCTGGGTCTCTCACATGGTCGGTTCATCAAGCGCAGCCTACACCGGTGGCAACGCCGCGTACGCACTCGTCGATGGCAAGATGCCAGAACACTCCCTGTTCTTTGGTTTCGATGCTCACACGGCGATGATGTTCGTCTCCTCATTCGTTGGCATCGTCGGCATCGGCATCGCCTTCTACCTCCACAAACTCGGCCGCACAACTGCCGCAACCAGTAACGCTGACAAGCTCCTGCCTTACCTTGGCCCCATCAGCAAGTGGGCTCAGAACAAGTGGTACGTTGACGAGTTCTACAACGCTGTCGTCCGCCTGCCTCTACTCACCGTTTCCCACATCGCCCACTGGTTCGACAAACTCATCGTCGATGGAATCGTCGATCTCGCCGGCTGGCTCCCCCGCAGCATCGGCGGCACAGTTCGTCCATCTCAATCCGGTCAAATGCACACCTACGCCGTCGGCATGGCCGGCGGCCTGGCCGTGATCGCGATCATCGTGATCATGGTCATGCTCTAACGACTTACCTCCGACGTCATGCCCGAAAGGGTCTGACATCGGCTTTACAACGCGAGATCGTTTGAGTCGCGCACCTGCGGACCTCCCGCTGGCAGCGAACAAGAACATTGTCTCAGGATGATCAGTTTCGGAAGGGTTTCAATGCCTCAAACAGTTTCGACAGACAACCCGCTCCTCCTGCTGATGGTGGCGATCCCCCTGCTCACTGCAGGCGCTATCGCTGGCTATCACAATCGCGCTGCACGCTCCACCGCCCTGGTCGGATCGCTCATTCAGTTCATCCTCTTTGTCTACGCAGTCACCAAGATCGACTTCTCAAGCACAGTCACGCAGCTCGGATTCAAAGCTGAATGGTTCCCCTCGCTCGGCATATCTCTCTCCATGGGTGTCGATGGCGTCACCACCATGCTCCTGGGCCTGACCGTTCTCCTGGGCCCACTCTGCGTGCTCGGTTCGTGGACAGCTATCACAGAACGCAGCAAAACCTTCTACGCCTGGTTGATGATTCTCCAGGCCGCGATTACGGGCGTCTTTTGTGCCCAGGACCTGATTCTCTTCTATGTCTGCTTTGAATTCACCCTCATCCCGATGTTTGTCCTGATCAGCCTCTTTGGTTCAACCAACCGCGCCAAAGCCGCGATCAAGTTCTTCCTCTATACATTCACCGGCTCCATCATCACACTCGCCGGTCTGGTCTACGTCGCCTGGGCACACGCCGCGGGCAACGGTGGCACGTGGTCCTTCGATATCTCGCAACTTGCCGCAACAGCCCGCTCGCTGCCGATGGAAACCCAAAGCTGGATTCTGCTCGCCCTGCTCTGCGGCTTTGCAGTCAAAGTCCCGCTCTTCCCATTCCACACTTGGTTGCCTCTGGCACACACTGAAGCCCCCACTGCTGGCTCAGTCGTCCTCGCCGGAACGCTGCTCAAACTCGGCACCTACGGCATTTATCGCTTCGCGCTCGGTTTCACGCCCGATGCGATGGCTGAACATCACTGCACCATCGCCGTTCTCTGCGTGGTCGGCATCATCTACGGCGGCCTGATCTGCTGGGTGCAGCGCGATGTCAAGAAACTCGTCGCCTACTCATCTGTTGCCCACCTTGGCTTCTGCATCCTGGGCATGGTCGCACTGAACTACACCGGCATCACCGGCTCCGTCCTCTACATGATCAATCACGGCCTCTCAACGGGCGCACTCTTCTTCTGCATCGGTTTCATGTACGAACGGCTCCACACGCGCAACATGGCCGAACTCGGCGGCCTCGCCGCGAAAATGCCGATCTGGTCCTTCTTCGTGGTCTTCTTCGCCATGGCATCCGTTGGCCTCCCCGGCCTCAACGGTTTTGTCTCTGAATTCATGTGCCTCATGGGTTCATTCCAGGCATCAAGTGACTGGGGCCACGGCATCTGGGGTTCAACAGGCGGCACGACGCCCAACGCAACGCTCGGCTCGCTTGGCCCAGTCATCACTGCGATCGCCGGCACCGGCATGATCATCGCCGCGATGTACCTGCTCTACATGGTCGGCAAGGTTGTCTGGGGCCCACTGGTCCTCCCCGCATCACACACCGATCACGCACACTCACACGACAAAGACCACTCCGCACTTCCAGTAGATATGACTGGCCGCGAGATCGGTATTCTCGCCGTGCTTGGTGTCCCCTGCCTGGCCTTTGGCGTCTATCCAAAACTCTTGATCAATCCAATGGACAAGACCATCGCCGCACAAGTCAAGATTCAGGAAACTGCACTCGCCGCGAGAGTACACAAATCGGTAACGCCAACTGAACTCGCGCCCGACGCTCCCGAACCACCCAAAGGCGGCCACGGCGCACCAAGCCATACCTCTATTCCTGATCCCAAAAAGCCTGCTCTCACTGATCTGGCCGCTACGACCTCGGAGACCTCGCGATGATGGAACGCCTCCCCTTCCTCTGGCCAGAGATCATTCTCTTCATCGGCACATGCCTGGTGATGGTGATCGGCCTCTCGCGCAATCTTGCCCTCCGCAAGTCGTGCAATTTCATTTGCATTTTCTCGCTGATTGCCGCCGGAATCGCCGCCGTCCTCTACACGCCCTATGGCAGTGGTAATGAAGTAACTGCCGCGATGGGCCAGACCTTTCTTCCCAATCTGCCCAAGTTCACCAAGGTGCTCATCGCTGGCGTTGGCGTACTCCTCTGCCTTTTGCTCGCTGGTTCAGTTGATCGCAGCGAAGAATCCCAGATCGCGCAAGGCAAGCGAGCTTTCGATCCGCTTCGCACCAACCGTGCTGAGTTCTACGCCTTCTTCCTGTTCTCACTCACCGGCCTCATGCTCTGCGCCTCCGCCGATGATCTCATCTGGCTCTTCCTGGCCCTCGAACTCACCAGCCTCCCCACATACATCATGGTGACGCTCTCTACCAGTGCGAACAAGTCGCGCGAGGCTGGCGTCAAGTACTTCTTCCTCGGAGCCCTTGGCGCTTCGATCTTCCTCTTTGGCTTTGCCTTCCTGTATGGCGGCACAGGTTCCACCAACCTCAACGAAATCGCCGCATCATTCCAGCACCACGGCATCAACGCCATCGCCATGGCGGGCATCCTGCTCTCCCTCGTCGGCCTCTGCTTCAAGATCGCCGCCGTACCGATGCACTTCTACACCGCCGATGTCTACGAAGGCGCAGCAGCGCCCGTCACAGCCATGCTCGCGTTTGTCCCCAAGACCGCGGGCTTCATCGCCATCCTCCTGATCTGCGGCGCAATCGGCTGGAGCTATGCACCAACGAACTCAAACGCCCTCGAACAAGTTGCTGGCGGCACTTCGCTGCCTGAACCTATCCGCGTCATGCTCTGGGTCATTGCCGCGCTCACGATGACCGTCGGCAATGTCCTCGCCCTCTGGCAGACCAGCACCAAGCGCATGCTCGCGTACTCCAGCATTGCACACTCAGGCTACATGCTCGTCGGCGTCATCGTCGGCCCAGGCACCCAAAAGCTCTCAACCAGCGGCATATCCGCCATCCTCTTCTACCTCATGATCTACGGCATCATGAACCTCGCGCCAATGGCCGTCGTCGCCACACTCGAAAAGAAGAACGCTCAAGGTGAAGATATCGAAGCCGATTCGCTCGACGATCTCCGCGGCCTGTGGAAAGCCCGTCCGGGTCTTGCCGCCGTCATGGTCATCGGCGCCCTCTCGCTGCTGGGCTTCCCACCACTCCTCGGATTCTTCGGCAAGCTGCCGCTTTTCCAGGCCGGTATCAGCGCAGGTGAAATCGCCCTTGTCATCATCCTGGGTCTCAACTCCGCAATCGCCGCGTACTACTACCTGCGGCTGGTCACCTTGCCATTCCTCTCTGAGCCCAACGCAAGCAGCAAACCGCTTACGCTCAATCCGTTCCCGGCTCGCACACTGGCCGGAACCATCGCGGCGGCGGCCGTCATCGTGCTTGCATTCATGGGATCGACCTTTGCCAAGAACGCCGAAATCGCGGGCTTCTACAAGCCCAGTTCGCCGACAGCCGACAGTCACGCCGATGCTCAGCCAACTGAGCACGGAATAAAGATCCCCGAACGCCAGGAATAATTTCGATCCAATTCCCGTTAACGACAGAGGCTCGCAGCTGCGGGCCTCTTTTCATTCTGGGCAGTTGACATCGACGTACCCTTGCACGTCACATGTCCAAGCCCCTCCCCATCTTTCCCTCCCCCGCGGAATTCTCGACTCTTGTCGCAGGTGCCCGCGCGCAGTACCCAAACAGCGTGCTCGCCGTCCCGATCGTGACGCGTCTGCTGTCAGACCAACTCACACCCGTGCTTGCGTATCGCCGCCTGGTGGCTGCCGATGAGCGTGAAGCGCCGTCGTTTCTGTTTGAATCCGTCGAAGGCGGCGAGCGTCAGGGGCGGTACTCGATCCTTGGGGCGCATCCGGTTATCACTGTGACTGCAACCCGCGACCAGACTGGTATCAACACCAAGGTCTTCGACAATCTTGGGCTCTCAAAGCACTCTGGTTCTGTATCAACCCCCAACCCACTTGCAATTCTCCGAGAGATCACTGCACCGATGCGGCTTGTGAAAGCTGACTCGCAGCGGCGGTCTCACTTCCCCGCTTCCTTTCTCGGCGGCTGGGTTGGATACGCCGCGTACGACACGGTCCGCTATGTGGAAGGCGCGAGCTTACAGAGTCCGCCGCCGGATGATCGGAATCTTCCGGAACTCTCCTTCGGGTTTTACGATGGCGCGGTGATCTTCGACAACGTCGACAAGCTCGTGTCGGTCGTGCAACTCGCGATCGTCAAGCCGACTGATGATCCGGCGAGTTGTCTGAAAGCAGCGACTGCGAAACTCCAATCGGTTGCTGAGCAGATTCAGCGGCACTCGAAGCCTTTGAACTCTGGTGCCATGACGCCTGACACAGCGCGGACTCCGGCGAAGTCGAATCTCTCCACCGCCCAGCACGCCGAGATGGTTGCCAAAGCAAAGGAGTACATTAAAGCTGGGGACATCTTCCAAGTGGTGCTTGGACAGCGGTTTGAACGCACTTCCAAGGTTGATCCGTTCGATGTTTATCGAGCCCTGCGCGCGGTGAACCCCAGTCCTTATCTCGTTTACCTTCAGGCTGCCGGATCGATCCTTGTGGCATCGAGCCCTGAGATTCTGTGCCGGGTTCGCAAGACTGGTTCGGCGTTCACTGTCACCAATCGCCCTCTCGCGGGAACTCGCAAACGTGGCGGCACCGCTGCCGAGGATGTTGCCCTTGAGAAAGAACTTCTTGCTGATCCCAAAGAACGCGCTGAGCACATCATGCTTGTTGATCTTGGGCGTAATGATGTGGGTGTGGTTTCGAAAGCCGGCAGCGTTCAGCTTCCGGCACTCATGGAGATTGAGCGTTACTCGCATGTGATGCATATCTCGTCCACCGTCACCGGTGAACTCCGCGATGGGCTGGATTGCTGGGATGCGCTTGCCGCGGCACTGCCGGTTGGCACGATCTCTGGCGCGCCCAAGGTTCGTGCCATGCAGATCATCGATGAGCTTGAACCCATGCGGCGCGGCCCTTATGGCGGCGGCATTGGCTATGTCGGTCTCGATGGGCAGATGGATATTGCGCTGGCGCTTCGCACCATCGTTGTTCCGCTTGCAATGCGAGATGCCGCGACCAATCGGTGGACCTATCACATGCAGGCATCCGGCGGCATTGTCGCTGACTCTGATCCGCAGCTGGAATACATGGAAACTGTGAATAAAGCTGCTGCACTTGCCGCCGCGATTGATGTTGCCGAATCTGCTTTCCTGGATTAACGCATGGCCCAGACTCTTTACATCATCGATGGCTACGCCCAGTTCTTTCGCGCGTATCACGCCATTCGCACACCGATGTCTTCGCCGGTGACCAAAGAGCCGACCAACATGACGTTTGGCTTTATTGGCATGCTGCTCAAACTCCTCCGCGGCGATGGAGCGATTGGCGGCAAGCCTGCGTATGTTGCGCTCGCACTCGATGTCGGCGGCGACCGCGGCACGTTTCGCAGTCAGATTTACCCAGAATACAAAGCCAACCGCCCGCCGCCGCCGGAAGATCTCTTTCCGCAGGTTGATCGCTGCCTTGCCATGCTTGCTGAACTCGGTGTGCCGGTTATTGGCAGTGAAGGATTTGAAGCTGATGATGTCATTGCCACGATGGTCTCGCGGTTCCGCGCCAGTAATCCCGAACTGAATATCCGGATTATCAGCAAGGACAAAGACCTCAAGCAGCTTCTGTCGCCTGGGGTTGAGCTCTTTGACATTCACACCGAAGTCATCTTCTCGCACACCACGCTCAAGGAAGCTCTGCAGCTTGAACCTGCCCAGGTCATTGACATGCTCGCGCTCATGGGCGACACCGTTGACAATGTTCCGGGTGTTGATGGTGTTGGGGAAAAGACTGCAGCGCTGTTGATCGCTGAGTATGGGACTGCAGAAGCGGTGCTTGCGGCGGCGGCGGATCCAAAGTCCAAGCTCACACCCAAGCGCCGCGAGAATCTGCTCGCTGCGAAGGATCAGTTGCCCCTGTCGCGTTCGCTGGTCACGCTGCGGCATGATGTTCCGATCGACTTTGCTTTGCCCAGCGCGACGACGACGCAGTTTAAGATCGACAAACTTTTGCCTATTCTGAAAGAGCTTGGCTTCAACCGGTTCCAAGATGAAGCCCGCGCGTTGATCGGGCTTGCGCCCGAGGCCAAATCTGTCAGCGCTCCGCCTAAGACATCGCTTAAGGAGCAGGCTCCGGCCGGTTCGCTGTTCGCGGCATCGTCCGCAGCGCCGGCCGCACCAGTTGCTCCCAAGTTGGCAGCTTTTTCGGGGCCTTCGCTTTTTGATTCTTCGCCAGTCGCGCAAGCCGCGACGTTGCGTGATGCCAATGCCAACTACATCTGCATTACTACCAAGGATCAGCTTAAGAAAGTTGTCGCCGAAATCACCGCTGCACCAATCTTCGCGTTCGATACTGAGACTTCCGGACTTTCGCCATTTTCTGACTATCTCTGCGGCATCAGTCTCTCGACCAAACCTGGCACCGGTTACTACATTCCTGTTCGTTCGCCGGACCTTTCTTTGCATCTTGATGAAGCAACTGTACTTGCTGCTCTCAAGCCGATTTTTGAAGACGCTTCGCGGCCCAAGTGCGGGCACAACCTGAAGTTTGACATGCTTTTCCTCCGTCAGGCCGGCGTCAAAGTCCGCGGCCTGACGCATCCGCAATCTTGCGACTCCATGATTGGCAGTTTCCTGATAGACGCTTCGCGATCTTCGCATTCGCTCGATGCGCTTGCACTTGCGTTGCTCAAGCACACCAATATCTCGATTACTGAGCTGATCGGAACCGGCAAGAATCAGAAGTCCTTTGATTCGGTGCCGCTGGATCAGGCGACTCAGTACGCCGCGGAAGATGCGGATGTTGCGCTGCAACTCTGCAATATCATGATGCCGCAGTTGCAGGCGATGGGGTTGCACACGCTGATGCATTCGCTCGAAATGCCGCTGGTGGATGTGCTTGCAGAGCTTGAACACAATGGGATTCTTGTTGACCCCGACGAACTTGATCGCCAGCGGGCCCGGCTCAATGTCCGAATCGATGAACTTCTGCTGGAACTGAAGCGAGAGTCGGTCAAAGCGTTTAACCGCGCGTTTGATCCGGACTCTCCAAAGCAGCTTGCCGCCGCGCTCTTTAACAAGCCCGATGATGATGTCCCCGGTCTTGGCATCAAGCCCACCAAGAAAACCAAAACTGGTTTTTCCACCGATGCCGATGTGCTCGAGACGCTCGCGGAGAACGTCACGCTTGACACACCGATTCCCAAACTCATTCTCGAATATCGCCAGCTTGCCAAGCTTGTGAACACGTATCTGGTTGCGCTCAAGGATGCGATTCAGCCCAAGACCAGGCGGATTCATGCCAGTTTTCACCAGACCGTTGCCATCACTGGCCGTCTGGCTTCGAGCGACCCGAACTTGCAGAACATTCCGATTCGCACGGATCTTGGCCGCGATATTCGCAAAGCGTTTATTGCTCCGCCCGGCCGTGTGCTTGTGACCGCTGACTATTCGCAGATCGAACTCCGCCTGCTCGCACATCTTTCGCGTGATCCAGCGCTCATCGCGGCATTCCTGGGCGGCGAAGATATTCACACTGCCGTCGCCGCACAGATCAATGGAATTCCGATTTCCGAAGTGACGCGCGATCAGCGCAGCGGCGCGAAGATGGTGAACTTCGGGATCGTCTACGGCATCACCGCGTTTGGACTGGCGCAGCGGCTGGGGTGTTCGAAGGAACGCGCTGGGGAAATTATCACTGGGTACAAGCGCAAGTTCTCGGGGATTACTACTTTCCTCGAAGAGTGCATCGATCAGGCTCGACGCATGGGCTATGTCGAAACCATGATGAAGCGGCGGCGGCCGATCCCAGAAATCGAATCTACCAATCCTGCGCGGCGGGCTCTTGCTGAACGTACCGCGATTAACACGGTTGTGCAGGGGAGTGCCGCGGATTTGATCAAGATTGCGATGGTAGATTTGCATGCACGACTTTCTCCGGCCGCCGCTCATTTGCGGAATAATGCCCCGGCTGCGATTCCTAACACGCTCATGCTCTTACAGATTCACGATGAGTTGGTTTTTGAGACCGATGCGAAGAACGCTCCTGCCGCGCAAGAACTGATTGTGTCGCGGATGGAGGCGGCGATGTCGTTGACTGTGCCGCTGAAGGCGGATGCGCATATTGCGACGAATTGGTTTGAGGGAAAGTGAGTTTGCGCTGGTTTCCTAATTGTGGCTGCGAAGTTTTCCTGCTCGTCAGCCGCAGGTCCATTCGTTGTGTGGCCGCATTGGTTGTGTCGGTGCTGGGGCTGAAGACTCTGTAGGTTTTGTGGCATTTCGATGTTCGAGTTTCTCTTGCTTTTGGCTTTCTCGCATCGTGAGGTCGCGTTCTTTGAGGTCTAGCTTGCGCATGGCGAGTTCGTGCTTTTGCTGTGCGCGGTCGGCTTTGGCCTGTTCGCGCTGGCGGCGTTGTTCTTCGCGGTCTTTGTTGCGCTGGTCGCGTGCGATTTTTTCGGATTCCTTTTGAGCCTGGCGTTCTTTGCGTTTTTGTTCGCGGATGATGCGGCGTGCCGCGGCGTCTTTTTCGCGGAGTTCGCGGGCTCTGCGCGAGTGAGTGCGCTCGATGATGCTGAGCATGCGGATGATCTGGTTGTTGGTTTCGAGTTGTGCGGATTCGCTCAGACCCGGAAGGGCGCTGATGAGGCGCTCGACAGTTGCGATGTGCAGGACGATGGTGTAATTGTGGAGGAGGCGCTCGGTGTCGGGATCATCTGGGGAGAGCTTTTTAAAGATGGTCGAGATCTTGGCGCGATAGTCGGCGAAGTTGGAGTCGATTGGGTCGAGAGGATTGACTGGGTGGGGAGGGAGCGCGGGGTGCAGGACGGGCTTGAGGTTGTAGCCCGGGCAGTGTGGTTCGAGGTGGGTTTTGAAGAATTCGGAGGGGGGAGAAGCGAGGATTTGCTGGAGGGTTTTGCCGGTGCGGGGACTCGCCGGGGCGGCGGGAGGGGAGGAAGGCGCGGCGATTTCGGATTTGAGATTTGAGATTTCAAAGGAGGAAGAAGGCGCGAAATTGCAATCTGGAGACGAGTTGAGAGTTGAAAGTTGAGAGTTGAGAAGGGAGGGCGCGGAAGCAGATTCTGAAGGCGATTTGAGTTTTGAGATTTCAGAGTTGAGAGCAGGAGAACAAGGCAAAGGCACACCGGGTCTCCCAGGCGACTCTTCGACACGAGTGCCGGTGCCACGCTGCGAGGATGCGGCTTGGAGGAGTGATTTGGCGGCGGTGGTTGGCTGAGCGTTCAGGATGGCGGCGCGGGCGAGACGGCGTTTGGATGACTTGGACATGGGAGGCTCCTTGGTTTGGGTCGTTCGCGGAATTGCGCACGCCCCTACCTATGGCTGGGCGGGACAAAACGGGAGGAGCTTTTTGTCCGGTACCGGGGGGTCAAAAGACGTAAGTCCTTGTCAGATAAGGGCGAAAATTATTTTCAACCTCACGAAGAATCCTCGTGTTAGGGGCGCGCATCGCGGGCGCAAAACGTCCGGTGCGCCAGGGTTTTCCCCAGTTTTGGACCCTGATTTTATTACAGATTTATAAGGTAATGTTGTGTATTTGGAACGGGTTATCGGTCTGGTACCGGACAAAACGAGGGCGCGGAATGTCCGATGCGCCTGGAAATTGTCAATGTTGGGTGCTGTCAGGCCGGAGGCCTCGACATTTTTTAGCCTGGGGTGAAGGCCGCACTGGGCCGCCACCCCAGGTAGATTTGCAAAGTTCCGGCACTCTGAAAGAGTGCAACTTCGCAACATCGACGGACAAAGCCAGTTGCACTCTTTCAGAGTGCGGGGATTTACCTGCTTACCTGGGGTGGCGGCCGCCATCAGAGCCTGGCGGCCTTCACCCCAGGCTAAAAACTTCCAGGCCGCTGGCCTGAATACACGAAGCTACTGAAATACCGCAAATCTGTACAATGCCTTGATGAACTCCACTCCCACCATTCTCAAGGTCACAGGCATTCTTTTGCTGCTCAGCTGTATCTTGTGTATACCGACCCAGGGAGTTGCGGATTCTGCAACCGCGCGATTCGCCCGGGCAAGACTGGTTGAAGATTTTGAGAAGAGAATGACGCAGGAGGAACTCACTCGCCTCTTTGAAATCCCCGCGACCGAAGGTGACCGCGAGGGCTTCATGCGCCGAAAGCTCATCGAGGCCGTGCCCGCTTCAAGTCGATTCTCGATGTGGTTACTTGAATCTTTCTTTCTCGGCATTGCGCTCCTGGTTCTTGGGTTTTATGAATCTTGGTCTCGCCGCGAGAATGCTGTTCAAGGGCCGCCACAGATCACCAAAATTGTGTGTGGGACGTGCGGGTATGACATGATGGGGCTGTCCCAAGGCACGGCGTGTCCGGAATGTGCGGGGAAATCGGCGTGAACGCGGTTTCGATCGAGGCGTTGGCGGGATCATGGCGGATTCGTTTGAAAGCGAAGTGCATGAGCGTCGAGTCATACAGTTGCGGGTGAACCATCCGCCAGGGAAACGCGCCCGATCACTTGCCTGGATTGCGACGATCACATCAGCGGTCTTGCTCATCATCTGGGTTGGCAGCGCGCGGTATGTGGTCATCTGGAAGTCTGATGGCGGAGTTTCGTTCAGCATCGCATCGGGAAAGTTCGGAATCGCACATTCATCAGCTGGGTTACTTCAGCCGGGGTGGGAATTCCGGGAGAATGATGACCCGTTCGATTGGTGGTATACGTGGGTGTCGCTCAAACGCCTGTGGTTCTTACAGATCCCCCTTTGGGTCCCATTGGTCGCAACGACTTCGGTCGCCGCCTTCTGCTGGCATCGCCGAATTTGGGTCAGTTCTCACTTGAATCGCTGCCCAACGTGCAAGTATGACCGCGCGGGGCTTGCACCAGCTGCGCCTTGTCCGGAATGTCATTCTGCCGCACCGGTGTATATGAAGCCATATTCTAAAATCCGCAAGCATGCGAAGTGGGTGGCGCTTGCGCTGACGCTCGCGCTGGTGGGCGTGTGGATTTACAGCGGTCGGTATAGCGCATTTAACGCCAGCCACGTAGATAGGCCCTATTTCAGTTGGGGTCGCGTGTGGTACAAGAGCCGCGGGTTTTGGATGAGAAGTTACCCAAGGCTGGTGGCGAATGCGCCGTGGAAGCTTGATCTTGGTTTGATCTGGGAGGTCGATGGCGATTACGCCTGCATCGCCATTCCCCTTTGGATCGCTCCGGCAATTACATCGCTCCCGACAGGTTTTCTCTGGTATCGGCACTTTCGCGCGGTGTGTCGCACTCGCGGCAATCGGTGTGTCAAATGCAGGTACGACCTGCGCGGATTGGCAAAGGGGGCGACGTGTCCAGAGTGCGGGGAGCGTTCGATGTGAGGGTGTTGGTTTGATCGGAAGAGACGGTCTCTTGGCGAACCGGGGAGTCCGCCGCCCGCTCCGGGGCGGAAATATTTTTTCTGCTTTCCACGAGTTCCGCGACGCCGAAGCGGCGGCGCTTCACTCGTGGCAACATCCCAACCGCCCCATTCGGGGCGAAGAGGAGCGACGGCTTCCTTGTATTTAGTTATAGATAGTTTGGTTTTATGTCCTCGCCACCGGACTTACGTCCGGGGCACCAGCGCGGTAATTAGGTGTGCTCCTCAGGTCGGTGCGGAGGTGTGTGACTTCTCGCGAAGCGAATTCTTGCCGCACTCGGGGCATGTGGCATCAAGCGGCAGGCCGGCGAGGTCGAACTTGCAATGTGTGCACTTGCCTCGAAGGCTGCGCCGTCGAGCGATATGAACGAGTCGCCACTGGTACGCTGTTGGAACTGCAATCACGAGAAAACCCCACCAAAGCGGGACCACCAGTGTGCCCGGACCAAAACACTCGTTATACCCAAGTCGCCCCCAGTCCAGCTCAAATGACTTGTAGAAATTGCGAGTAAGCCCGTTTGGAGGCGCCCAGGGATTTGCTACTTGTTTCCCAACATTTACCCACAGCGTACCATGTTCAACAAGAATGTACGCACTTGGGTTTTCATATTTCAGCATCCACCATCCGCTGAGGAGCCAGATCGTAAGGATCACAGTGCCGATAGCAGTTCCTATCCACTTTACAACTTGACGAGTCTCGGGTCGACAGGCAGTCAAACTGAGCCATCGCGCGACCTTGCGGACTTTTGGGTGGGACTTCACAGCTTTACACTCACTTCGCGCAGCGAAGTTTTGCCGCATTCGGGGCATGTGGCGTCAGTGATGCCGCGGAGGTCGTAGCGGCAGTGTTCGCAGAGGTGTTTTTGCGATCTGGCGCGGCGGTCAATGTACCAGAAGCCTGCGGCGACGGCGGTCAGAATCGCCGCGGGGGCCCACAAGGGTGTCACCAGGTGCCAACTGCTCAGCGAGTTGTATTGAATGGACCATTTCCAACTCCAGCCGCCGCTGGTGGGGCCTGATGCCCAGCCGTGGAGCGGTGGAAGATAGAAGGTGGAGGGAGTGTGGTCGATGTACAGCGTGCCGCGTTGGATGGATGCGTACATGTCTGAACGCACCCAGCGGATTTCGTGGCCTCGTGTGCCGATCCAGAGGGCCAGGAGAATTGCCGACAATGCAGTCAGAGTCCATTTTGCGAGTTGGCGGATTTTGGGAAGAGGCATCACGATTTAAGCGTAGGAATGGCGTGGATTCGGTTGGATGGCGACATCCGGAGCAGTCCTCCGCCCGCTCCGGGGCGGAAAGACCTTTTCTGCTTTCCACGAGTTCCGCGACGCCGAAGCGGCGCCGCTTCACCCGTGGCAACATCCCAACCGCCCCATTCGGGGCGAAGAGGGGCATGGCACAATTTTCAATTTACTTGATTTCACTTGGTTTTGGATCCTCGCCATCGACCTCACGGTCGAGGTACCAGCGCGGTGATAGTGCGGGCTTGCTCAATTTCGAGCGGAGGTGTTCACTTGGCCAGCATCACCAGCGCCACGTTTGCCGCGTTGAAGAGCATGTGCATGACGATGGGGACGCCGATTCGCTTTGTCTTTTCGAACGCCACACCTAAGCCCAGCGACAGCATGAAGATTGGCACCAGGCCATACCACGTGTTGATCGCGCCTGGGCCCCAGTGCATGGATGTAAAAACTGCTGACGTACAGACGATCGCGATTCCTGGCGAGCCGCCGAATTTGAGCAGGGCTGATTGCAGGAATCCGCGGTACAGAAACTCCTCGAAGAGTGGAGACAGGAGCACCGCTGACGCGATCGTCACCCACACCCAGGGATTATCTGAATCGCCTGCGAGCGTTTTGAGCGCTGCGTGCGAAATTGGTCCGGTCTTTTCGTGTGTGACCTGGAGGTGAATCCAGGATGCCGCGATCTGTGCACCAAAGACGACGGGGATTGCCAGGAGCAGGCAGCCGAGACCGATGGGGAAATCTACCGGCTGAGCACTCAAGCCCGCATCGCCTTTTGAATCCAGCAGGTACGCCAGGAACAAACCGACCACTGCGCCCGGCACGACGAATGCCAGCGTTGAGATTGCTTTCCCTCGCTCATCGTCCAGGCTGATCGAGTAGTGGCGCACCAGTTCGCCGATACCAGAACGGGCTGCATATGCGAAGACAATCGTCACAAGCGCGGCCATGAGCCACACCCACGATGGGTGACTGGTGACACCACGCATGCCGCTCTTGAGCGATCCGGGCCGAATGACATTGGCCAGAAATAGTCCGATCAGAACCACCGGGCCACCGACCACCAGTGAGATATTGATCCAGTCATCGACTGAAAGGTCGGGGAGCATTCCTTCGTGCGCTGGCGGCGAGGTTGACGTGGGCAACGGTGCGGGAGAATCCCCCAGGGCGAGCATCGGGAACGCCAAGATGCCGAGTGCGACAAACAGGCCAACAATGGACCGCACGGATGTGAAACCAAGTGAAGGGATTTTTGAGTACAACATGCAAGGCGAGACATTCAACAACGATCCGGGGCCCTTGCCGCCAGTTCTCGCCGAAATCATCGAGCACAAGCGGACAGAAATTGCTGCGCTCAAAGCCGCTACATCAATCGCGGAGTTTCGCAAGCAGATTGCCGACCAGGCGCCCGCACGCAATTTCTTCGCCGCGGTGACTAAGCATTCGATCACCATTCCTACTGCTGTCATCGCCGAAGTGAAGCGACAGAGCCCCTCTGCGGGGCTGATCCGTCCTGAATACGCCGGTGATTCCTTTCGCCCAGATGTCATCGCCGAAGGGTATTGGGCTGCGGGGGCCGCGGCGATCTCCTGCCTGACAGATAGTCGCTTTTTCGGGGGCGACCTCTCGTTCATTAACGTCATCAAGGCTCATGTGCCCCTGCCGGTCTTGCGCAAGGACTTCATCATTGAGCCGATTCAGCTGTATGAGTCCCGGGCCGCCGGTGCAGATGCCGTTCTGCTTATCGCCGAGTGCATCGAGACCGCCGAACTTCTGGACCTGATGATCCTGGCCCATGAGCTCAAGCTCACGGTTCTGCTTGAGGTCCACACGCCCGAAAACCTGCTGCGCGTGCGGCCGCACATCGGTTTTCCGCTCCCGGCATACACCTTGCTGGGCATCAACAACCGCGACCTTTCCAGCATGACAGTCAATTTGGCCCATACCCTTCGCATGCTCGACCTGGTTGAAGATCCAACCATCCTCGTCAGCGAATCGGGCATTAAAACCCCGCAGGACATGAAACGACTGCGTGATGCAGGCGTCAGAATAGTCCTTGTCGGCGAACACCTCATGCGTCAGAACCATCCGGGACTGGCGCTGCAACAGCTTCTGGAGATTGCCTGATGGCTTCCCGCTCTGCTACCTTCATTCTTGCCGCAGTTCTCGCGGCTAGTCCGGCGCTCGTCACCCAGCGGACGCTTGCATTCCAGGACGACCCGATTGATGAAGCGGCGGGCACTAAGCGTCCCGCGCCGGATCAACTTGGGCCAGATGACCCGAAGCCTGACGAGCCCAAGCCCGAGGAAACCAAGCCAGTTGAGCCTCCGACCGATTCAGGAAAAGAAGAGAAGCCCGCAGGTGACACAAAGCCGACTTTGCCGACCAAGCCCGCGCCGGTACACACTTCTCAAGTCCCAGTCGCAGACTCGCCGGCCAAGGCGATCCTGCGCCAGTCTGCCGCCGCCATCAAGGCCGCTAAATCCATCAGTTTCAAACTCAAGATCTTCGGCGAAGGCGGCATCCTCGGCGGTGCGCCTGGCATGGAGACAGATGAGAAAATGCTCCGCGCGCCGAACAATGCGAACACCTGGCTTATTCGCGCGATCGGCAAGGGGAGCGGCACCAGCACCTCGCGTGAGAACCCAAGCGGCGCAAGCGCGAAACCAGCTGACTCCTCGGATTTTGATTTTGTCTGGGGCGTGAATCATGTCCAATGGATTGATCACGCTGAGAAAACCGTTTTCACACGCCCTCCGACCGGTCTCCGCGGAAAGGCTTTTCAGTCCGCATCTTCGGCCAAGCTCCGCTATCTGATGCTGCCGACACCTTTTCAGAAAGAGCTTCTGCCTGCGGAATTTGTGCTCGAAGAGCCAGTCACCGCTGATGGCGTGCTTTGCGATGTCGTTTCAACCACGGGCGATCGCGGCTCGCGCGATCGGTACACCATTGGACAGGCCGATCGATTCCCCCGCCGCATCGAAAAGATCTTCGACTCTGAACGCGTCACCGGCAGATATGTCACTGAATTTACCAACGTGAAACTTGATGAGGAGCTTTCGGAAAACTACTTCAAGATTCCGGTCCCCGATGGATACAAAGAGGACATTCAAGAGGCACCCAAGGCCGCGGTTGTGCCTCCTGCCGAAGCTGGTGAAACGAAGCCCTCTCCTGATCTGGGGAAACAGCCAGAGGTAACAACGCCGGCCGTGGTTACGCCGCCGAGCCTGCCGATGGCCCCCGAAGTTGAAATCCCTCTTGCCAGCGGCAACATTCAGCTCTCTTCGCTTCGCGGCAACATCGTTGTCCTGGATTTTTTTGGCACATGGGCACTTACTTCCAAAGCTGCTCACGATGAACTCGCCAAATCTGTCGCACGATACAAAGACCTGGGCGTGCGATTCATCTCGTGTGCTATTCGCGAGAAGAATCCTGATGCGGCGACCGAGCTTTTCACCCGCAGTCAATTCTCGTGGGACCTGGCGAAGCGCGGCGACGCGGTTGGAACCGCGTTCGAAGTCAAGACCTATCCACATTGGGTCTTGATCGATGCTGAGGGTCACATTACCTACCACGCACATGTTTCACGGACTGATGGAGCTACAGGTCTGAACGCGGCGATTGATGCACTTTTGGGTGATAGAGCGCCGAAGGCAGAAGCAGCGCCAGTCGCACCGACTGAGGCTGTTAAGGAAACGGCGAAGCCGGAAGAGACCAAGCCGGCGGCAGCGGAAGCGGCGACACCGAAGTAATTGTTTCGGTTTTCGGGCGCTGATTTAGCGAACAGCGCGCTCCTGGGCCACCTGCCACCGTGCTTCGGCTTCACGAGTCAGTGCGGAAAACGCCAATCGCTCAGCATTTCGCCGGGCGCGATCAACAACGATCGGCGCGGAGAAGTCGTCTGCGTTGACGTTGACCTTGGCATTGGTTTGAATCTGTCCGAAAATCTGCCCCGATTTGATCTCCAGGAACACGCCGGAGGCAACCGACTCTACATGTGCTTAGTTATTGGCGACACCGAGGCGAAGTTGTTCACCGTAGCCAACATCAGCCGGGG
>CAZAEQ010000018.1:74868-82855 GCA_964484185.1 uncultured Phycisphaeraceae bacterium | reverse complement strand
ATGCTTCCGAAATGATCGGTAAGCTGACCTTGCAGTACAACCGTGCACGTCAGGCACAGATTACAACTGAGCTGATGGAAGTTATCTCGGGTGCGGCAGCGCTCGCGTAATCGTTCTGAAAATCAATGAATGAAGTGATTTATCACGAACCGCCCTTTGCAGAAGGGGCGGTTTTTTCTTATAATCGCATCTATGTGGATTTATCTGATCGTTACGGTTGTTGGACTTTTGATCACGGCTGTTGGGGCACTGGGTGTGCTGGGATCGAGGTTGCCTGTGCAGCATGTGGCGGCGGCGAGTGTGGTTGTGAAGGGGTCGCCGGATGCCGTGTTTGACGTGGTTGCAGATGTTCCCGGGCATGTGAAATGGGCAGAGGGGATTGATGCGGTGAATGTGTTGCCGGACAAGGATGGGAAGAAGGCGTATGAGATGGTGATGGGGCGGAACAAGTTTGCGCTGCTTGCGACGGTGACGGAGAAGCCGAAGCAGTTCACGATGACGATGGATGATGGGCGGAATTTTTTCTGGGGCGATTGGACGTATCGATTGACGCCGCAGGGGGATGTGACGAAGGTGGTGTTGACGGAAACAGGGAATGTGAATTCGCCGATACCGCGTGCGATGATGCATTACTTTTTCGGGATGCACCTGTATCTGAAGAAGAACATGAATGCGCTGGCGAAGAAGTTTGGGGATATAGCGCCGCAGGTGATGATTGAGAAGGTGGATTGATGTTTATTACAAGCATGATGGTGGCTGGGTTGCTGGTGTTGGCTGCGCCTCCGGAGTCAGTGGGGCCGGGGATTGGGGCGGTGAGCGAGAACAGCGCTTCGGTGTGGGTGCGGTTGCCGGCGGGGAAAACGGCGATGTGCAGGTTGATTGACCAATCAGGGTCGAGTGCGAACATGCCGCCGGATACGGAGAAATTGATTGATGGCGAGAATGACCGCGTGGTGCGGTTTGATTTCAGCGGGCTGGCGGCGGCCCATGCGTATTCGTTTGAGATCAGGCCGGATGAGGGAGAGGTCGTGCAGGGGCAGTTTCAGACGCTGGTGCGAAGCGGGGAGCCGAGCAAGGTGTCGATCGCGTTTGGATCGTGCGCGAATGATAAGGTTGATGTTGAGAATCCGGTGTGGCGGGCGATCTTGCGGGCGCAGCCGGATGTGTTGTGTCTGATTGGCGATACGCCGTATATTGATTCGACCAAGCTGGAGGTGCAGCGCGGGCGGTACCGGACGTTCTTTGCGGGTGCGGGATTGCGGGAAGTGATCGCGACGATTCCGACGATTGGATTGTGGGATGATCATGATTTCGGACAGGATGGCGCGGATGGAAGATTGGCGGGGAAAGAGAATTCGCTGAAGGTCTTCAATGAATATCACGCCAATCCGATGAGAAGTGACGGGGAGGGTGTGTACACACGTTTTCGCGCGGGCGATGCGGAAGTGTTTTTGATTGATGCGAGGTGGTTTGCAAATGCATCAACGAGAGAGCTGCTTGGGGAGAAGCAGTGGAAGTGGCTCGAGGATGGACTGAAGGCGAGCACGGCGAGTTTCAAGTTGCTGACGTGCGGGATGATCTGGAATGACTCGGTGCGGCCCTTGAAGACGGATTACATTGGGCATTATCCAAAGGAGCGGAAGCGGCTGTTTGATTTTATTGAGAACAACAAGATTGGCGGCGTGGTGCTTGTGGGTGGGGATATTCACCGCACGCGGGCTCTGAAGCATGAGAGTTCGGCGACCGGAGTTTCGTATCCGATGTATGAGGTGGTGACGTCGCCGCTGGGGACGAATGTGCATGCGAATGCGAATGTGGCGCATTCGAGTTTGATGTTTGATGCGGGCGAGGCACATAGTTTTTGTGTCATGGAGGCAGATAGTCTGACTGATCCAAGGAAACCAAAGTTGACGATTCGGTGGCAGAACGCGGCGGGCAAAGAGCTGTTTGAGTTAGTGCTCAATGCGAGTGAGCTGCAGACGAAATAGGATTGCAGTCAGGATCACGCGGGTTGAATAGAAGGAAGTGAGAGAGCATGAAGGTGTCACAGGTAGTTTGTCGTTCATTGGCGGGAGCTTTGGCAGCGGTTGCAGCGTGGACTGCGCCATCAGTGAGCGCTCAGGAAACTGTGAGCGGCACCAAGCTGGTGACGAATCAGGAAGTGCACCCGGCGGGGAAGACGGTTGAGTTTAATGGTCGGCCGGTGGATGTTGCGCTGAATGCTGATGGGTCGCTGGTTTTTGCCAAGGACAATCGCGGAGTGGTGGTGATTGATACGGCGACGATGACGGTGAAGCAGGAGATCGGTTTCGGGGATGATGGCGGGTCGATGACGGGGATCGTGGTGAGTGCGGGCGGAGCGGTCTACGCGACGGATTCGACGAGCTATTTGATCGAGCTGAAACCGGATGAAGCAGGGAAGTACGCAGTGTCGCGGCGGATTCTGTTGCCTGGGATCAAGAAGGGCGAGAAGACAGCGCATTCGTTTCCGTGCGGGATTGTGCTCAAGCCGGATACGCAGATTGCGTATGTGTGTCTGTCGATGAACAACTCACTGGCGGAAGTGGATCTGGGTACGGGCACGGTTGTGAGGGAGATGCTGGTGGGGGTTGCGCCGTTTGCGGTGCAGCTGGATCCGACGGGAAACATTGCGGTGGTGAGCAATTGGGGCGGACGGCGTCCTGGGGGCGATGGAAAGACCGCTCCAAGCGCGGGGACTGATGTCTCGGTGGATGAGCGGGGCATTGCCAACAGTGGAACAGCGAGCATTGTTGATTTGCGGACGGGTGTGGCGGTGAAGGAACTTGATACAGGACTTTCGGCATCCGGAGTTGCGGTAGCAGGGAGCCTGGCGTTTGTGGCGAATGCGAATTCAGATACTGTGAGCATGTTGAGCTTGAGCGGCTTGAAAGATAAAAAGACGGGGCAGTCGCTCAGCGTGGATGGGAAGTTTTTGAAGAACATCGATGTAAAACCAGATGCGAAGTTGCCGTTTGGATCGATGCCCAACGCGGTGGTGGCCGATCAGCGGACGCGCCGGGTGTATGTGTCGCTGGCGGGGAACAACGCGATTGCGGTGTATGGAATTTCGAGGAATGTGCAGCAGATTGAACTGGGTGGGTTGATTCCGACGGGGTGGTATCCGGGGGGAATGGCACTGGATACGACGAAGAAGGCGCTGTATGTTGCGAATATCAAGGGCGTAGGGATGCGGCGGCCGGATGAGGTGAAGTTCAATTCCAAGCATTATCGGGGGAGCGTGACGCGGGTGGAACTGCCGCCGGTGCCGACGCTGCGGGCGTGGACGAACCAGGTGCTGGCGGATGGGAGAGTGCCGCAGATATTGAAGGCGATGGAGCGCGGGGAGAAAGATGCGGAGCTGGCGCCGGTGCCGACGAAGGCAGGGCAGAAGTCGCCGATTGAGCATGTTATATATTTCATTAAGGAAAATCGGACGTATGACCAGGTGCTGAGCGATCTGGATCGCGGGAACCGGGATCCGAGTTTGTGCCTGTTTGGGCGCGATGTGACGCCGAATCATCATGCGCTGGCGGAAGAGTTTGTGTTACTGGATAACTACTACTGCGGCGGCGTGTTGTCGGCGGATGGGCATTCGTGGGCGACTGAGGGGAATGTGACACCGTATCTGGAGCGGAGCTTTGGCGGGTTTCATCGCAGCTATACGTTTGGGGATGACCCCTTGACGTATTCATCGAGCGGATTTTTGTGGGATCATGTGCTGGCGGCGGGATTGAGTTTCAGGAACTACGGCGAGTTTGATTATGCGGAGACAGAGCCGAAGGGAAGTTATAAAGAGATTTATGATGACTTCGTGGCGGGCGGGAAGAAATACACGTTTAAGCAGAAGATCGGAATCGAGCGACTCAAGCGGTATTCGTGCGAGGGGTATCCGGGCTGGAATATGAAGATTCCGGATGTGGTGCGAGCGGATGTATTTATTCGAGATTTCAAGGCGATGGATGAGGCGGGGACGGTGCCCAACTTGATGATCGTGCATCTACCGAATGACCATACTGAAGGAACGAGCGCGGGTGTGCCGACGCCGAGCAGTTACATGGCGGACAACGATTTGGCGCTAGGCAGAATTGTGGAAGCGGTAACCAAGAGCAAGGTGTGGGGGAAGACGGCGATTTTTGTGACAGAGGATGATCCGCAGAACGGGTTTGATCATGTGGATGGGCATCGGTCGCTGTGTCTGGTGATCAGCCCGTATGCGAAACGCGGCGAGACAGTCAGTACGTTTTACAGTCAGCCGGGGGTGGTACACACGATTCAGCGGATCTTTGGGATTACTGCGGCGAATCAACTTTCGGCGGCGGCGAATGTGTTCAGCGATTGTTTTACGATGACGCCGAATTTGAAGCCGTATGAGGCGATTGTTCCCAAGACGCCGCTGTGTGAGTTGAATGTGAAGAAGGCGGAGATTGAGAATGGGGAGCAGATGCGGTTTGCGGAGTTGTCGGAAAAGTTACCGCTGGAGAAGCCGGATTTGATTGATGATGACACGCTGAATCGGATTGTGTGGGCGGCAGTGAAGGGGTGGGATACGCCGTATCCGGCCCAGTGGAGCGGGGCGCATGGGAAGGGGCTGGAGAAGCTGGGGCTCAAGAAGTCGGATTTGGGCGGGGATGATGACGACGATGATTGAAAGTGGTTGCTGTACCACAACGAACCACCCAACTTACTTATGTTCGGGGCTTATGTTCGGGGCTTACGTTCGGGGCTCGTTGAAGAGTTGTCGGCAATCGAAGAATGGTTCGGCGCCTGGGCGAGAGCATGTTCGATGCGGCGGTCGGGGATGAGCCAGATGAGGGCGACCAGGGCGTAGATGCTGCCAGCGATTGCGGGGGAGAGGAAGGCGAGGGGAATCGCGGCGGCGTAGAGGAGGAGGGAGAGTTTGCCTTTGGAGTCTTTGCCCAGGGCGCGGGTAAGGATGGTCTGATTGTCGGCGATGCGCATGATGACGTACTGCAGGATGGTGTAGGCGATGGCGGACATGAGCAGGACTGCGCCGTAGAGGGCGGTGGGGGCTGGAGCGAAGTGGTTTTCGCCCATCCAGCCGGTGACGAGGGGGACGATGGAGAGCCAGAAGAGCAGGTGGAGATTGGCCCAGAGGACAGAGCCGGAGACGGTGCGGGCGGCATGGAGGAGGTGATGGTGGTTGTTCCAGTAGATGCCGATGTAGATGAAGGAGAGGATGTAGGAGAGGAAGACGGGGAAGAGCGGGGCGAGATTGGTAAAGTCGGCGGAACCGTGGGGGACTTTCAGCTCGAGGACCATGATGGTGATAATGATGGCGATGACGCCGTCGCTGAAGGCTTCGAGGCGGGATTTGGTGAAGGTGGCTCGCATGGCGGGAGATTAGTGCGGGTCTGTCGCGGAGGGCGGCAGAGGCGAACGGTGTCGTTGCCACAGAGGCACAGAGGCACAGAGAAATACATAGAAGTCTTGGAGCAGGTGCCGATTTGGAAGAGGAAGCGGAGAGCTTCAGTCGGTTACAATTTGTAACCGGTTGATTTCCTCCCCTCTAGTGCCTCTTTTTGAGTACTTTCCAGTAGTTGCGAGCGGCCTTGGACGATGCTAGTTATTCAGGGCTAGCCTTGAACGAAATCCTGGGGAGCATTTATTTTGGCAGCAGAGAATTCAAATTGGTCGCCGCAGAGCTGGAAGAATAAGGCCGAGGCGCAGAAGGTGGAATATCCGGATGCGGGGGCTGTCGGTCTGGCGGCGGAGAAATTGGCGGGATTGCCGCCGTTGGTGACGAGCTGGGAAATTGAGCGGCTGAAGTCGCAGGTGGCGGAGGCTCAGGTTGGGAAGCGGTTTTTGCTTCAGGGTGGAGACTGTGCGGAGCGGATGGAAGAGTGCACACCCGAAGCGATCGCTGCGAAGCTGAAAATTTTGCTGCAGATGTCGCTGGTGCTGGTGCTTGGTGGGCACAAGCCGGTGATTCGCGTGGGGCGATTTGCGGGGCAGTATGCCAAGCCGCGGTCGAGCGCGAGCGAGATGCAAGTGGTTGATGGCAAGCAGGTGACACTGCCGAGTTACTTTGGCGATTTGTTTAATCGACCGGAGTTTAATGAGCAGTCGCGGCGGCCGGATCCATTTGCGATGGTGGCGGCATATGAGCGTGCGGCGACGACGTTGAATTTCATACGTTCGCTGGCGGCGGGCGGATTTGCGGATTTGCATCACCCGGAATACTGGAACTTGAGTTTCTTCAAGCATGCGACGCTGTCGGCTCAGAGGCGCGGTGAGTATGAGAAGATGGTGGAGGGGCTGACGCAGGCGATGCGGTTCATGGCGGCGATTGGCGAGGGCGATGTTGCAGATTTGTCGCGTGTGGAATTTTTCACGAGCCATGAAGGATTGAATCTGCATTATGAGTCAGCGCAGACCAGGCGCGTGCCGCGGCGCACGGGGTGGTATGACTTGACGACGCATATGCCGTGGGTTGGAGAGCGGACGCGGCAGCTTGATGGGGCGCATATTGAGTTTTTTCGAGGGATCGCGAATCCAGTGGGTGTGAAGGTGGGACCCAAAGCGAGTGCGGGTGAAGTGGTGGAGTTGTGTCGCGTTTTGAATCCGGAGAACGAGGCGGGGAAGATTGTGTTGATTACGCGGATGGGCGCGGAGCTGGCAGCGAAGGTGTTGCCGCGGATTGTGGAGGAAGTGGTGGGATCGGGGGCGAAGGTGCTTTGGGTGTGTGACCCGATGCATGGAAATGGCGTGACAACATCGACGGGTGTGAAGACGCGGAATTTCGAGGCGATTGTGAGGGAGCTTGAGGAGACGATTGAGGTTTTGCCCAAGGCCGGGGCACACCTGGGCGGCGTGCATTTTGAGCTCACGGGCGAGGATGTGACGGAATGTGTGGGCGGGGCATCGGGTGTGACTGAGGCGACGCTGGGGGAGAATTACAACTCTGTGTGCGATCCGAGGCTTAATTATGCGCAGGCGTTAGAGATTGCGTTCCTACTGGCCGGAAGGTTGGGGGCTGGGCGGGTATAAGTGGCGACGGACCTAGCGATGAACGAAAATACGTCCGATAGATCCAGAGAAATAGGTCTTTGGAATCTGAGGTCAATTTGTTATTCTGGAAAATCAACGCGGACTTGGAGTCTGCGGAAGTGAAGTTCCAAGAGTTTCCGGCGGTACTTATTCCGCTTGCTTTGGTTTCTTTTAGGGAACCAGAGAGGAAATTTCTGCGAATCGGGCGGACCCGGAATTTGTATACAGAATTGAAACCCAGCAGCTTTGGAAAGTGGCTGGGAAACAGGGAGAGAATTGATGTTGAAGTTCGCAATTGCTGCAAGTATGTCGTTATGCGCGGGTGCGTTTGCCCAGGTTACGACCCAGGCTATTGGTCCGGCGACAGATGCGCGGCCGCTTCAGGCGATGCAGTCGCCGGGTGATCAGACGACGCGTTTGTTTCTTGTAGAGCAGCGGCTGGGAAGTTTGCAGACGGGTCGAATTCGCGTGTTCAAGAATGGCGCGTTCAATGCGACTCCGTTTCTGCAGGTGTCACCTGTGTCGACTGCTGATGAGCAGGGGCTTCTGGGCATGGCGTTTCACCCCAACTATGCAACGAATGGCAAGTTTTATATAAATTATACTGGAACGGGCGGAACCACATTCATTGATGAATACACGGTTTCGGCGAATCCAGATGTGGCGGACGCGGCGAGCCGGAGGCAGATTCTGAGCTATGCACAGCCGTTTGACAATCACAACGGCGGATGGATTGATTTCGGACCTGATGGATATCTGTATATTTCTTCCGGCGATGGCGGCAGCGGCAATGATCCGGGGAACCGGGCTCAGACAATCAACAATGCGGGAACGACGCAGTTCCTCGGGAAGATTTTGCGACTTGATGTCAATGGAGATGATTTCCCGGCAGATCCGGCGAAGAACTACCGCATTCCGCCGACGAACACTTTTGGAGTCGCTGGGAATCCGGGCGCTG
>CAZAEQ010000018.1:0-74858 GCA_964484185.1 uncultured Phycisphaeraceae bacterium | reverse complement strand
TCTGGGGGTATGGGCTGCGCAATCCGGGGCGGCCGAGTTTTGATAAATTGACGGGCGATCTCTGGATTGCTGATGTGGGGCAGGATCAGTTTGAAGAAGTGAACTTTCAGCCGGCGGGAGCGGCAGGGGGCAGGAATTATGGCTGGCGGTGCATGGAAGGGTTCAATTGCACCGGGCTATCAGGTTGCACGTGCAACGCGGCGAGTCTGACATTGCCGCTGTTTCAGTATCGCCACTCAGGAACTGCGATTCCGCCAACGAACGCGAACGGGTGTTCAATTACTGGCGGCTTTGTCTACCGGGGCTGTGCGATTCCGAGTCTGTCGGGCCTGTACCTGTTCGGCGATTACTGCACAGGACGGATCTTTGCATACAACCGCACGACCAATACAGCGACGCAGTTGCTGCAAATGGGATTGGGGTTGACAAGCTTTGGCGAAGATAATGATGGAGAGCTTTACTTCTGCATGCGTGGCAGCGGGTCGAATGGATCACTGCTGAAGATTGTTCCGACAACGCCGATCACTGATTGCAACGCCAACGGGCGTGCGGATTGTTCAGACATCGCAAGCGGCCGCAGTTTGGATACGAACAGCGACAACATTCCGGATGAGTGTCAATGTCTGGCGGACTTCAACGGCGACAGCGAAGTGGACTTCTTTGACTATCTGGACTTCGTGGATGCGTTCTCAAGTAATCTGCCTTCGGCGGATTTCAATGGGGATGGGTCGATCGATTTCTTTGACTACCTCGACTTTGTAGACGCATTCAGCGAAGGATGCGTGTAAGAGATGAAAAATGCAGGCCCGATTGGGAGACCAGTCGGGCCTGATTTCTTGAAGCACCGCATTCTGTGGTGCAGGGTTTGAGTCAGCCTTTCGGTGGGCTGGCCGTACTTGGTCTTCGGAAGCACGAGGAGTTCGATAATGCGAAATGTCTCAAAACTGGTGTGTCTGTTAACGATCGCGGCGGGCAGCGCGATGGCAGTTCCGCAACGGAACGATGGCCGCGGCGATGAGTTGCCCCAGGCGACATCGGAACTGTTCGCGCAGTATCCGGGCACACAGGCAAGCTGGATCAACGGCCGCATTGCTTCGATCTGGGGCATGCCGATGACCGAAGGCGACACCCCTGAGGCGGCAGCGCGAAATTTCATAGCGCTGCATTCGGGCGCGTTTGGGATTCCGAATATCGAGTTGACCTTGACGGGTTCAGAGGAGGCCGCGCACGGCAAGTTCAAAGTGTTTGTGTATAAGCAGTCCATGGGCGGCGTCGATGTTGAGTTTGGCTATGCCCTGGTTACGGTGCTTGTTGATCGCCCCAATGGCGGCAGGCCCGTGGTGGTGTCGGTCGGATCGAGACTCGCTGATGGCGATGTGACAGACATTGCAGCTGATCGCGTGAGCGGGGAGAATGCTGTAGCGTTTGCCCGCAACATCGCAGAGTGGAAACACCTTCCGGTGTGGTCGAAGCCAGAACTGGTTGTGTTTTATGGCGATGGCGACCTTCCAAACCTGATCACTCCGGTTCGCGCGTGGAAGTTTGTGGGCGAGCAGCCACAGATCGGCTATGACGGCGAGACTCGTGAGAAGTACACATTCTTTGTCGATGCCGCCGGAACGGGTTTGAAAGCTGTTCGCGACGAAGTGGTTCATGCGGATGTGACGGGATCAGTTCAGGCATGGGCGACGCCCGGCTCTGCAGCTGATCATGCGGGCAACCCGCCCGTGCTGATGATGTTCCCGTGGCTTGAAGTTGCAATTGGTGGAACGACGGCGAACACAAATGCGGCCGGTAATTTCGTGCTGGCGAATCCGGGGACCACACCGGTGACCGTGCAGACTGATCTGGGAATCGCCAACGGTGGCATGTGGGCGTATATCAACGACACCAACGGCACCGGACCGGCGCTGACTGCTTCGCAACTTGTAACGCCTCCCGGACCGGCGAATCTTGTGCTGAATGTGGGACCAAGCGAGTTCACCACGGCTCAGGTGAACACAATTCTTGCCGCCAACGCATCGCACAATTTTATCAAAGATCGTGCTCCAACATTCACACGCCTTGATACGCAGATGACAACAAACGTCAATATCAACAATTCCTGCAACGCCTTCTATGATGGCACCAGTATCAATTTCTATCGTCGCGCTGGCACATGCAACAACACTGGTTTCTCGGCCGTTGCTGCCCACGAGTACGGGCATCACATTGTGAATCGTCACAATCCACAATTGGCACAGAACTCGTTTGGTGAAGGGTTTGGCGACTGCATCAGTATGTTGCTCTATAACGACTCAGTTCTTGGCCGCTACTTCCAGGTTTCGGGCGCTCCAGTGCGTTCTCCCGATATCGCGAACATTCCAGTTCCATGTACTGGCTCGCAGGCGGTTCACAACTGTGGACAGCAGCTATCGGGTATGTGGTGGGAAGTCAAGAAGGGCTTTGACACCAAGTATGGCGCAGTTGAGGGGCTGGCACGTACGCAGCAGCTTTTTGTTGACTGGTACATTGTCACAACAGGCGGAATTGCACAGTTCCAGGCGATTGGCGAAACTACTGCGATTGAAGTTCTTACGGTGAACGACACCGATGGCAACTTGAGCAACGGCACTCCGGATTACAACGAGATCCGTAACGCGTTCTGTGCACACAATGTGCAGAGCCCAGTGCTGAACATTGCCACGATTTCGTTCCCCAGCGGGGTTCCCTCAGTGTTGAGTCCTGCCGCGGGCGGTACTCCTGTAAGCTTTGAAGTTGCAAGTGGCGCTGCCACGGTGATTCCAAACACGGGTCGCATCTTCTATCGCACCGCAGGAACCCCGATCTTCTCGACTGCGGTTGGAGTTGAGACCTCGCCAAACCACTACACAGCGACAATCCCGGCCCAAGCGTGTGGTTCGACAATTGAGTTTTATTACCAGGTTGGGACCAGCAGCGGCAATGTGACCAGTCCGGCATCTTCGTGTGGAGGCGCTTCGGTGACTTACGCGGCGATTGTTGCATATGGAATTAACTCGGTGTTCAGCGATTCGTTTGAAACTAACCTTGGTTGGACATACCACGCTGCAGGCTCCACGGCTGGGTTCGGCCAGTGGGAACGGGCGGCGCCTCAGCTTACTGCAGCTCAGCCCGGTGCCGATCACACCGCTGGCGCAGGCACGATGTGCGCGATTACCGCAGCAGCGGCCGGAGCAGCTGTTGGCACCAATGACGTTGATGGCGGCCCAACTATTCTGGTATCGCCAACTCTGAATCTCGCGGGCCTTACCAATACCTATGTCTCGTACTGGCGCTGGTACAGCAATGTTGCCGGCAACGCGCCGGCCGCGGATACGATGCGAGTTGAGATTTCGAATGACAACGGGACAACGTGGAGCAACTTTGAGATCGTGGGTCCAGACACGCAGAATTCCGGCGGTTGGATCAACAAGACCGGTCGTCTGGACTCCGCAGGATTGCCAACCCTGACAAACCAGATGAAGATGCGGTTCATCGCCGAAGACGCTGCGGATGGCTCGATTGTCGAAGCGTCAGTTGACGATTTCGTCGTCTATCAACTAGACTGCAGTTCTCCATGTGCAGCCGATTTCAATGAAGATGGCACGCTCGACTTCTTTGATTACCTCGACTTTGTTGACGCCTTCAGCGCGAACAGCGCCTCGGCAGACTTCAATGGCGACACCGTAATCGACTTCTTCGATTACCTTGATTTCGTTGATGCTTTCAGCGCTGGTTGCTGATTTGGATCTTTCCAGGCCCGAGCGGGGAACCGTTCGGGCCTGCTTTGTTTTGATATGGAGAAATTTGGGTTATCAGGCGTTGAAATCCGGCAATTTTGGCTGGAAAATCCGACTTTCTACTTTGAGTGCGCCTTCTATTTGTATGCCGTCGCGGAGAGAGCTTCGGCCGGTAAAACACTAGTAGAGAGAGAGTTATAGAAATGCGCTCAATTGGAACTGCTGTCAGTGTCGCCGCTATGTGTGCATGTTCAGGAATTGCCGCGGCACAATTGCGAATTGCCAACTGGAATGTTACAAATTACACCGGCGGGCGCGTTGCCGAGTTTCAGACGGCGATTTATGGTGTGGTTCCGGCGACGCTGGCGCTTGAGGGGCAACGGTTCGCACCTGACATCATTCTTGGCGAAGAGTTCATCTCTCAGGCCGCAGTCGATAGTTTCCGCAATCTGCTTAACACCGCATCAGGCAGCCCTGGAGATTGGGCGAGTGCGCCGTTCATTGATGGCCCTGACACTGACTCTGCGTTTTTCTATCGCACCAGCAAAGTTCAGTACATTCAAACTGTGATTGTCTCGCTGGTCACTGGGTCGACGTCATTGCCGCCGCGAAATACGTATCGGTGGGACTTCCGGCTGGCAGGGTACGGAAGTACGCCTAAGACATCATTCGGAAGTTTCGGCGTTCACCTCAAGGCAGGAAGTGCGTCGACAGACCAGGATCGGCGATTGCTTGAGTGCAACAAGATCCGTGACAATACCAACGGCCTGGATACCAACGGTGCCGGGACCGCACTCCCTGCGGGCTGGAACTATTTGATCGGCGGCGATTTCAATATTCAGTCGTCAACGCAGACCGCATACGTGCGAATGGTGGGAAACGAAGTTGACAATGACGGACGATTCTGGGATCCGATCAACAGTCCCGGTTCCTGGAACAACAACGGAGCGTTCCGGTTTATTCACACACAGGATCCAAGCACGACTGGCAGCGGCGGCATGGATGATCGTCTCGATCAGATCCTGCTGGGCAACTCGTTCTTTGATGGACCGGGCGTGGAGTACATCGGTAACAAGAACATCACCTATAGCACAACCACCTGGAATGATCCGAACCATTCGTTCCGCTGCTGGGGAAACGATGGAACTTCGTTCAATCTTTCGATGACAACCACCGGCAACACAATGGTGGGCGCGGCGATCGCTCAGGCACTGGTGACTACGACCAACGCGGGTTCAACTTCCGGCGGCCACTTGCCGGTGTTTCTGGATGTCAAGGTTCCCGCGAAGGTGATCAGCGAGACAGTGTTGAACTTCGGATCCGTGAACGTGGGCGATACTGCGGTGCAGACGCTGAACGTGTCGAACAACGGCAACGTGAATTTGTGGACCGTGAATGGCATTTCCAATCTCAATTACTCAATGAGTGTGACGAGCGGATTTTCTGTTCCCTCAGGACCATTCATTGATGGGCCAGCGATTGGCGGGAACGCGCATAGCGTGACAATGAATACGAGCACGCCGGGGCCGATGTCGGCGACTTTGACAATCACATCAGATGATCCCGATCAGCCAACGCGACTGGTCACACTCATCGGGGAAGTGCTTGACGCATCATGTCCAGCTGATTTCAACAATGATGGTGAGGTCAACTTCTTTGACTACCTCGACTTTGTTGATGCGTACAGCGCGGGCGATTCCGCTGCAGATTTCAACAGCGACACCGAGATCAACTTCTTTGATTATCTTGATTTCGTGGACGCATTCAGTATCGGGTGCTGAGAGAAAGTGTGCGAGCGAGAGGCTGATTTGGACTCAATTTCAACTGAGTGGGTGGCTGCGCTGCCTATTTGAAAGTCGGTGGCATGAGCGACCGGATCTCTTGAGCGCGATCCAGTTCGCCGCGTTTCTCGTGGAATGCGGCAGCGCGCTGGCAGACTCGCGAGAAGGAATCGGCATCAAGCGATCCGGATCTGGCGACTTCGAGCGCTCGTGCGAATTCGGCAGCGGCCTCATCAGGCTGATTCAGCGCGGCGAATGTATCTGCAAGGAGTAACTGGGTTCTTACTACGCGAGGATCAGAGGCGGGGAACAGAGAGCGGCGGACGCGGAGGGCTTCACGCAGAACGAGTTCGGCCTCTTTCGCATTTCCCCTGGAAAGATGAAGTGAGCCGAAACTGCTGAGGGTGGTGGCATATTCCGGATGGTCCTTGCCCAGCGTAAGCAGTTCGAGTTCAATAGCGCGACGATAGAGAGGTTCAGCGCGGTCCAAATCGCCGCGCATTTGAACCATGGCGGCAAGCTTTGAGGTACTTAGCGCGATGTTTGGGTGAGTTTCAGGCAGCAGCGATCTGTACATGTCCAGACAACGGGCCATGAGAGCTTCTGCCTGATCAAAGTGCTGCTGGGCGCGATTGACGCTGGCAAGGTTACTCAGATTTTCGGCGAGCGCGAGGCTGCCCTGATTCGATTCTCTTTCACGAATGTCAATTGCTGAGCGCAGTGTTTCGGCAGCCTCATCTACGCGTCCCTTGGCGAGCAGGATCACACCCAGCTCAGAAAGAACGCGAGCGACATCAAGGTTGTGTCCGCCGCGAAGGCTCTTGAACGTGGCCAGGGCTTCGCGCAGCAAAGGCTCAGCCTCGTCGAACTTCTGTCGAGCGTAGAAGAGTGCGGCCAGATCGACCTTGCTCTCTGCGACATCGTGATGTTCTGGTCCGAGCAATGTAAGTCGCTGTTCGTAAGCGCTGCGGATGTGCTTCTCCGCCCGGTCATTTTCGCCCAGTCCCAGATAGGCCATTCCAATGGTGCTCCGGATGTTGGCTTGTACCAATGGCTGATCGCGCAGCTCGCCGTCGATTCTGTCGGAGGCGGCATCGAGCACCTGGCGCACTGTGGCTTTGGCGCCTGCTCCAAACGGATCAGCGGAAGCGAGGACATCGTGTAAGAAGAGCGCTACGGCTTCCTGCTGGTCGCGCGCGACAAATGCTTCATCGCGCTGACGTGCTGCGACACCTGCCTGCCACATTACGGCGGCGACACCCGCGCCTGTGGCGAGCAAAATGAGGCCGGCAAGTGAACTTGCAAGAGCACGCCGTTTCAAAAACTTTCCGGTGCGATACCAGAGCGTGTCTCGTCGCGCGATGACGGGCAGGCCACGCATATATCGGTCTATGTCCGCGGCCAGTTGCTCCGCCGAGGCGTATCGGCGTTCGGGCTCGTTCCGCATCGCCATGAGCACAATGGTGTCAAGATCGCCGCGAAGTTCGCGACGCAGCCGCGCGGTACCGTCGTTGCCTGGCGCAGTATCGCCCGCAACGGTGCTCGGTCTTTGCGGTGAGGTTTTCCTGACTCGCTGAATTTCCGCAGCGGTGCGGGTTTTGAACTGATAGGGTGTTCGGCCAGCCAGCATCTCGTAGAGGATCACGCCGAGTGAGTAGATATCCGATGTTGTCGTTACTGGACGCCCCTCAACCTGCTCTGGACTTGCGTACTCCGGGGTGAGTCGCTGCTCCTCTTTGCCTGTGATGGTCGCCGACTCGGTTCCTGGAGCAAATACTTTTGCGATTCCAAAATCGAGCAACTTAGGCGTTCCGTCCGCCGTCACAAGAATGTTACCTGGTTTCAGATCGCGATGGATCACCAAATTTTGATGTGCAAACTGGACTGCTGCACACACAAGGCTGAACAGCCGCAATCGTTCGACGGTGCTCAGACTTTTCTCGCGGCAATAATGTGTCAACGGAATTCCATCGACGAATTCCATGACCAGGTAGGGTCGGCCATCGGGGAGAGAGCCACCATCGTGGAGCACGGCGATGTTGGGATGTTTGAGCTGGGCGAGGGTGCGGCGTTCGAAATGGAAGCGCCGCAGGATTTCATCTGTGTCCATGCCGCGGCGGACAACTTTGATTGCGACCTTGTGTTCGAATGCGCCATCGGCGCGAGTTGCGAGGTAGACAGCGCCCATGCCGCCAGCGCCGAGGAGTTTTTCTATTCGATATGGGCCGATCGCTCCACCCACCATGGGGTCGGGCTCTGTATTTCCAGCGAGGGATTGCAGGACGTCGGTGCCGAAGATGGGAGTCCCGAGGAAGTCTGCCGGGACAGGGCCAAGGAGTGCAGTTACTTCCTTGCGAATCAGGGGGTCAGTTTCGGCGTTGAGCTGAGCAACCTGTTCCTGTGACGGGAGAGAGCGAATTCGAAAGAAGAGATCCTCAGCGCGCGACAATTGGTCAGGGGTCATGATTCGGTTCCTCGCGTCATATCGCGATGAAGCCAAGCGCGGGCAAACTCCCAATGACGAGAAACTGTGGGGATCGAAACGCCGAGCACTCGTGCAGTGTCATCGAGACTGAGGCCACCGAAGAAACGTAACTCGACAAGTCGAGCCTTGGTCGCATCTATCGCTTCAAGTCGTTCGAGAGATTCGTGAAGATCAAGCACGTCAATTGAGCTTTTGGGAGTTTGACTGTCTGCTGCATCGAGCGTTAACCGTTCAGCATCGCCGCCGCGTTTGGCGCGACCACGCTTGCGCGCGTGATCGATCAAAATTCGCCGAATGGCCTGAGCTGCCGCGCCGAAGAAGTGGGCGCGATTATCCCAAGTGACATCATTCTCAGAACCAACCAGGCGGAGGTAGGCTTCGTGGACGAGCGCAGTTGGCTGCAGCGTGTGGCCAGCACGTTCATGAGCCAGGTGATGTCCCGCCAGGAGGCGAAGCTCTTCGTAGACCAATGGAAAAAGCTCTGCAGTCGCCGCGACATCGCCACCAGATGCGCGAACGAGCAATCTCGTGACATCGTACTTTTCACCGCCATCTGAACGCATCATTGGTGGCCCTGGCCCATTCCCTTACAAGGACTGTATTAAGTGACAAACCGGGAAAGTACCGGGGATTAAAGCGGCCTTCATAGACATGATTATTTTGGTGATTCGTGATATGTCGTTGATCCGTTTGACGCATGAAGTAGGGGGCGGGGGGCGACAAGCTAACAGATTACTATCAAATCTGGCTTGAATCGGGTCGCTGGAAGTTTCATGGGGGCATATTCGGCGAAAAATTGATTGACAGGATTCGAATTGGGCTCTATGATATTTCCAGAAACATTTACAGCAATACGACGATTGGAAAGCACAATGAATCGGACAACTGCAATTCTGAATGGTGCCTTACTCGCGACGATCGCGTTATGCGGCAAAGCAAATGCGCAGACAATCACAGTAAACTGGTCACAGGATGACGCAGTAGATTTTGCCGGCGCTCAACAGGTTGCGAATCTGCCCGGCCCGGATGGTCACGTCACGATCGCAGAGGCGGTCATGGCGGCGAACAACACGCCCGGGCCGCAGACCATTGTGTTTGCAGTGCCTCGCGCCGATTGGTGGACAGTGTTTGGCGCGGATGTGTGTTACTTCTATCACACGCTGATGTTGTACGTCAGCGGTGACGACACAACCATTGACTTCACAACTCAGACAGCGTTCACGGGCAACACGAATCTGAATGGAAACGAAGTTGCGCTGTATTACGCCGGGGCACCATCAAGCATTCCCAATCTGTGGCTCGCGGGAAACCGCATCACGGTGAAGGGTGTGGACCGGTTGCTCGGAAACAACTTTGAGCAGGGGTTGTGGATTTCGGGGAATGACTGCCGCGTCGTGGGGTGTACCACTACGGGGTTGACGATTCGGGGCGACTACGGCGGCGGCGCGAATAACACGATCGGCGGGACAGAGCCTGGTCAAGGCAATGTCTTTACTGGACCGACAATGATTCGATCGCGTGCTCACGGGAACATCGTTGTTGGCAACACGTTTCGCTATGGGCTTCGACTGACTGGTGATCCACTCAATGGCACCTGCGACAATAATCGACTGGGCGGACCGACGATTGCAGAGCGGAATATTTTCTCCGGGCATTCGGTGCCAGGATCGGAAGGTCTCCCCGATGGCACCGAGCTTGAGATCTACCACGCAAGAAACACTCTGGTGCAAGGGAATTTTGTGGGGACATCGGACAATGGGCTCTCGCGCCATGTTCGGACAGGTGTGACCGGAATTGGGGTGGGGCTCGGCGCGGTTGGGACCATGATTCTCGATAACACGGTGGCCGGGATTGAACGCACCGGATCGAATCACTACCAGGGATTGCGGTTTGGCATTGGAATCGCGGTGGTTGCATCCGCGACCGGAACGCAGATTCGCGGCAATCGCATTGGAGTCGGTGTTGATGGCGTGACTCCGATTCTCAATATCTACGGGATTTCGGTGCAATCTGATCCGAATGGCACACCCAATAACACAGTGGTTGAGAACAACATCATTGCTGCCAATGAAATGTCGGGTGTGCGGGTTCTCAACACCGCGACAGGTGCCCGGATTTCGCAAAACTCGATCTTCGGCAATGGCGCGATGGGAATCGATCTAGGCACTGCGGGCATGACGCCCAATGATTCCGGGGATACGGACAGTGGGCCCAATGGGCTGCAGAACTATCCGGTGATAAGCGGCGCGGTCGCAAGTGGCAGCAATGTTCAGATAAGTGGCAGCGTCAGCAGTTTGCCCAATCGCAGTTTCATTGTGGAGTTTTTCGCAAGCCCCGCTTGCGACACATCTGGGTATGGCGAAGGCACACAGTTTATTGGAAGTGCACAGGTGAACAGCAACGGCGCTGGGGTCGCCAACTTTGATGTAACTCTGCCGGTGTCGATCCCAGTTGGAGCCGTGGTGACCGGGACTGCCACCGAGTTCTTGACTGGAAATACATCTGAATTCAGTCTCTGTCGGGTTGTGGAGGGCGGTTGTGCCGCTGATTTCAACGCGGATGGCACAGTTGATTTCTTTGATTACCTTGATTTCGTTGGTTCGTTTGCCGCTCAAGCGCCTGTTGCGGATTTCAATGGGGACGGTGTCGTAGATTTCTTTGATTACCTGGACTTTGTGAACGAATTCAGTATCGGCTGCTGAGACACGGTGTGAATGGAGCCTTGCAATGAAGAGAGTAACTCAAGATTTCAGAGCCATCGCGGTTGCAGTCATAGGTGTGATTTCAGGTGTGGCTCATGCCCAGCCTCGATACGACTTCGTTCTTGTTGATTCATTCAACGCCAATCCTCTGGCTGGCGAATCGTATCTTTGGGATATCAGTGATAACGGCATTGCCTGCGGCGTTGCGACGATGGACAACGTGATTGGTTATCCCGGATTCATCTGGAATGAAACAACCGGAAAGACACGGATCAACGTCTCAAGTCCACTTGGCGTGAATGCTGCTGGATTGGTTGTTGGGAATCAGAGTGCGTTTGACATTTACAGCGGTCAGTACTTTTCGCCACCTGCGCTGCCTGGCACCTACTACGGCCCCAGCTTCGGAGGCGTCAATGACTCGGGCGTTGCCGTCGGAACCATCAGCGGCTGCAGTTGCTCAGACTCTGGCGGCGTGACGAACGTGCCCTATGTCTGGGATGTGGTCAATGGCGCTCGCTCGGTGAATGTCCCCAATGCACGAGGATTGAGCCGCGTAAATAACTCGGGAATCGCGATCGGCTGGTTGAATGGATGGGTTTTGAACGATGCGTTCTACGTGGACATCTCTACCGGCTCATACACGTTGCTGAACGATGTATTTCCATCGGGTTTTGGCTCAGGTCCGACTCGCGCGTTTGAAATCAACAACCACGGCGCGATCGTTGGTACGCGCTACGGAACATTCCCGGTCACCTACTACGGATATGTCTACTCGCCCAGCGCGGGTGTTCAAATCCTGCCGTTCCCGGGAGCTGGCTATCAGCAGGCGGTGAGGCCGCTGGGGATAAACGATGCGGGCACGGTGGTGGGAGACATTTTCACCGTACAAGCTTCAGCCAAGGCGTTTATCTATACGACTTCTGATGGAATTCATGACCTCAATTCCGCATCGCTTGTCGCAAGCATTCCAGTTGGTTACACGATGACGAGTGCACAAAAAATCAACAACTCCGGTTGGATCGTCGGAAATGGACGAACGGCGGCCGGAAAGCTCACTGGATTTGTGTTAAAACCCAGGGCGCCAATATGCGCTGCCGACTTTAACGGAGATGGCACGCTCGACTTCTTCGACTATCTCGATTTCGTCGATGCGTTCTCTCACAACATGCCATCTGCCGACTTCAACAGCGACAGCACGATTGATTTCTTTGATTATCTCGATTTCGTCGACTCATACCAAGCTGGTTGTTAAGCAGTTCAAGACAAAGGAGACCCACATGAACAGTTCAAAACTAATCACTCTCACAATGATCCTCTCCGCTGCAACTGCCTTTGCGGGCGTTCCAACATATCGCGTTGAGTATCTCGGCGCCGGCTGGACCGCCACCGCAATGAACGAGAGCGGTGACGCATGCGGAAGCATGTCGCCGGATGGCACATCGCTTCTGGCTGGCGTGTCTCACAACGGGCAACCTTTTGAAGTGTTGCCGCTGCCGCCGGGAATGCAGACTTCACGCGCACACGACATCAATAACGCCGGGGTGATTGTCGGCTCAGTGTGTCCGAATCAGTACGTTATCACGCAACCTACTGCCGCGATCTGGAGGCCGACGCCCAGCGGATATGAGGTAGAGGTTCTGGGCACCTTGCCTGGAAATCCATACAGCGCGGCGTATGCGATCAACAACATCGGCGACATCGTGGGTGGTTCTGGCTACTTTGGCTGGAATCTCTCTTCTGGTGTGAGGTTTACTGCGAGCGGGTTGGTGCCGCTCCCGGAGGGTTTCCTGGGTGGCGAAGTGAACGACCAGCGCGTTGTGATGTCAGGACCGCGGCTTCTGGATCTCGATACTGGCGTCATTACCGAAGTGCCATTGCCGCCAGGAAACTGGCAGGGTTTCCAAAGCGCGGACCTGAATAACAACAACGACTTTTGCGGCTACGTCGCCGGGTTCTCCGGTTGCAGCACATTCCCGATTCGCTATCGGCAGAGCGCGGGCTGGGAATTCCTCGGCGGCTGCGGCACAACAACCAGCGCCACATCGATCAACGATCGCGGCGATGCGCTGACGTATTACTACTTCGCCTCGACTGGTGTGCAGTTCGTTGGTGAAGGTTATTTCATGCTCGGCAGTCTGATCGATCCGTCTCAGGGCGCCTGGAGTGTGCAGCCAGGTGGCGCAAATGGCATTAACAATGCAAGGCAGATCATTGCCGCAGCACGCGAAGGCGCTTCAGGCCCGATCGGCGCCATTCGCCTCTCGCCCATCGTGAACTCCTGCCCCGCTGATTTCAATTCTGATGGCACGGTCGACTTCTTCGATTATCTCGATTTTGTAGACATGTTTGCCAGCGGAGTTCCCGCCGCAGATTTTAATGCTGACGGCGTGATCGATTTCTTTGATTACCTCGATTTTGTAGATGCATTTGCATCAGGATGTTGAAAGGGGTTGTATATGACACTGCGAACAGTCATCGCCGCGGCATTCTGCGTGATTTCGACTTCGGCATTTGCTCAGCTCGTCACCCAGTGCCCAAAACCTACAGGGCGAAATCTGGGCGGCGTCGCCTTCACATCGCCCACTCACGGGTTCATCGTCGGCGACAACCATCACCTGCTTGAGACCTCTGACGGCGGACACACGTGGACGTCCAGAATGTCAGACCAGTTCAGCAGCGATCCTTTCTACACGATCGCATTCCCAGATGCGCTGCACGGCTACATCTGCGGCAACAACCAGGATGCGTACCGCACAGTCGATGGCGGCGCCACCTGGACCAGAATGACTAATTTTCAGCTCGGTTCAGCTGGCCATCTCGATTTTGTCACGCCAACACGCGGCTACGCCGGATACAACGGCGCACTCACATTTACACCAGATGGCGGCACAACTTGGCCAATCGCTTCTGCATACCCGGACTGCCCAATCATGTTCGGTCTCGATTTCCGCGATGAACAAGTCGGGCTTGCATGTGGCATCCGCTCAAGTCCACACAACGACGGCGGTATTTACCGCACTGTCGATGCCGGTCACACCTGGACACTCGTGTATGACGGAAGCGTGAACGATGTGCTCTGGATCAACAACACTTCAGTCCTTGCAATCGATGGAACAAGTATCATCCGTTCGGACGATGAAGGTGTCACCTGGTACTACCTGATGGTGGGCAATGTTCCAACCGGCTTTGGCGAGTTCACGCGAGTTGGCGAAACGGACACTCTTGCTGGGGTCAGCCTTTCCGGAGACATCTGGACCAGTCCTGACATGGGCTTCTCCTGGATTCAGCGCGTCGAAGGCATTGGTGTGCTGCCAGCACTGTGGTCCATTTCATTCTTTGACGCTGCGCATGGATGGGTCGTTGGCGCAAATGGTCTCACGTACTCCACGATTGACGGCGGAGAGACGTGGGAACTCCTGAACTCCGGCTGCGGCGATGAAGTGATGGCTATCGATTTCGCAGCTAATGAACAACTGGGTTTCGCAGTCACTCATCGAGGATTCGTCTTCCGCACGCGCGACCGCGGCGGATTCTGGGATGTACGTCGATTGAAAGAGACTGGTATCGTTTTTGGACGCGAAGAGGGTCTGCGCGCTGTCGACGTCATCGACGAGTCCACAATTGTCACCGGTGGCATGGGTGGAATTTTCTTCCGCTCTGATGATGGCGGCGATACCTGGACTTCGCTTGGTTACCCGTTGTCACTTCCCGGAACTTTTGAGATCAAGACAATTCACTTCACCGATCGTTACAACGGCATGATCGCCGGCTACGGCGGCGAATTTGCCGCGTATTTCACTGTCGATGGTGGATACTCATGGACTCCGATTACACAGGTTCAAGGATCTATCGCCGCGGGCGACAGCAAGGGTTCAAACCGCTGGCTGATCACGGGAGGGACGAGAGCCTATCGGTCGATCGATGACGGTGTCACATGGTCCTTTCAAACTCTGCCGGGCGATGTGAACTACCTCACGGATATTGAGTTCGCAAACGCGCAGATCGGCTGGACCGTCGGGTTCTGGGGATACATGGCGCGGTCTTTAGACGGCGGCACTACGTGGACACAAATCGTCCAACCGGTCAATGAAACCTATCTCGATGTTGAAATGCTGAGTCCTTCAGAGATCATCGCGCTTGGGTATGACAATAACACCTACCGCCACTTCTACAAGCGTTCAACCAATGGCGGAGCGACATGGACTCGAACCAATCTGAATCAGTATGAAGAGAGCTTCAGTGAGCTCTGGGCCAGTGAGTCCGGCCGGTTCTGGATCGGCGGATCGGCTGGCAAGATTCTCTACTCTCCTGCGCCTCCGCTCAGTATCACACTTCCTTCCACCGTGCCGCCACAGGTTGCACCAGGGATGAACGCCACGATCCCCGTTCGCGTGACTTCCGGCGAAGAGCAGATTCAGGATGGATCGCCGACATTGTGGCTGCAACGAACACCGGCATCGCCCTGGGAGTCAATCCCGCTTGCCCGAGTTGCAGGCGATGAGTATCTCGCGACATTCCCTTCAATGTTGTGTACCGATGTTCCTCGCTTCTACATCGCAGCACGCGGCAATGGCGGCACTGAGATTCGCCTGCCCGCAAACGCTCCGACTTCCACCTTTACAACACGCATTGGTGTCAGGCAGATCAGCGATCTGATTTTCACTGATTTCGCGGCGGGACTCCCCTCGGGCTGGTCCACGACGGGACTCTGGCACATCACCGCCGCGTGCGCGCCCGCCGGAACATGCGATTCGGGCAACATCGCATACTTTGGTCAGGATTCAACATGCAATTTCAATCTGCCAACGCGCGTCAGCGGCGTACTTCGCTCTCCCACGCTCACACTGCCCACACTGCAGCCGGGCGAGAACATCACTCTCTCGTTCTGTTCCGCGCTAGACACCGAGTATTCCGATGGCGCCTACGGCGATGATGACACGGCCCAGGTGTGGTTTGTCTATAGCGGCGGTGCCGCGCCGCTGGAGTGGTTCACCGATCACAGCAGTGCTCGCATCAAGACCATCGATGTCAATTTTCACGCTGGCCGCACCGGACACTTTGAGTGGCGATTTGACTCAATGAATACCTACATGAACACTTTCCGCGGCTGGCATGTCGACAACGTCGTAGTGACAGGCCCTGCTCTGGTGTGTACCGATCCGCCCAACCCGTGTCCCGCCGATTTCAATGACGATGGTCTGGTCGACTTCTTCGATTACCTTGATTTTGTAGGCGCATTCGCTGGCGGCCTGCCCGCAGCGGACTTTAACGGTGACGGCCCAATTGACTTCTTTGACTACCTCGACTTTGTCTCATCCTTCGCAACAGGCTGCTGAACGAAAAAGTCTGCAACAATGTCCCATTTCGAATCTGGTGTCGAAAGGAGTTCATCGTGAATATTAGAATAGCCGCAATTTCTGCGTTCCTTCTCTTTACCTCTGCCGCAACCGCACAGATTGTGGAGCGATGGCTTCTCCAGATCCCCCGATTTAAACCCGCGCGAACGATCGTTGATCATTCAAATAACGTCATCGTCGTCGGTACGCAGTGGAACTCGAGCGCCACCGCTTCTGGTATGGCGGCGTATTGCTACAACCAGGATCAACAGTTGCTCTGGTCCTGGAACAGTGGCCTCAACGGATCCGACTTCGCAGAAGATGCCGAATTACTGCCTGATGGAAGCCTTGTCGTCGCGGGTGGTCGCGGCGCGCGTTGGCACCTCGTACGACTCACACCTCTTCATGTTCAGGCTTGGGCTACGACAATTGTCCCTGCCGGTCAACCAATCGCAGATGATTTTCCCTCTCGTGTGAAGGTAGACGCCGCCGGAAACGTGTATGTCTGCGGCTACACCCAGGGACCGATTACCCAGGACGCGCGGGTCACCAAACTCGCCGGTACTACTGGTGCAGTCATGTGGTCACAGGTTCGAGGGATTCAGGAGCGTTGGGATCGATTCGAAGACATGGACATCGATGCCAGCGGAAACGTCATCTGCGTGGGTGAAGTCGGCGACAGTGATTTTGATGAACAGCTCAAATTGGCTGTGGTCTCCTTTACACCAAATGGAACTCAGCGCTGGGCTCATTATTTACTCGGCCAGTGGTCCGATCCGGACCAAAACGGGTTCTTTGAAATTGGCAACGCACGCGCTGTCAAGGTCGCCCCCTCGGGAAATATCTATCTCGGCGGCATATTCGGTGATGACATGCAATTCACTGATCTTGCCGCGATCAAAATCTCTTCATCCGGCGCTATCCAATGGCGGCGGCAATGGAACGGAACGGACGATGGGCTTTACGACCGGGCATACGCGATTGCCCTGGGGCGCCAGGAGCAGCTCTACCTTACTGGCGAGACATTTCAGAACATCGGGTTCAATTACTTCAATTCGCCGGTCATCGCGTACGACCCCGCGGGAATCCTCCTCTGGCAGGATATCTTCAATTCACCGCCAGGTAACAACGACAGCGAAGATGTCGCCATGAACATCCTCGTCGATGAGTTTGATCGCGTGATCATGATCGGGTCTGACTGGACCAAACCAGGGCCTGACTACTTTGTTCGTATCTACACGCAGGACGGCTCGCTCATTGAAGAAATCTCCGTGGACTCTCCCGGCTCTCATTTCGATGTAGACGGAGTGCGCCGCGCTGCATTGGCTCCCGGAGGCAAACTGTTTTTTGCCGCGCGGCAGGGTGGATTGGCGCCAATCAATGGATCAACCGGAACCATCGGGCTGATCCAGCTTCCAGTCCCAGGTCCTTCGTGTCCTGCGGATTTCAACGCCGATGGAACCTCGGATTTTTTTGACTATCTCGATTTCGTTGCTGCGTTCGCCGGCAATTCACTCGCTTCTGACTTCAACGCCGACGGCATAGTTGACTTCTTCGACTACCTCGACTTCGTGAGCGCATTTGCGACTGGATGTTGACGTTCAAGACGTGCGTGATGACTTGTAAGATCCAGATCTCACGGAGCATGTCAGAAAAGCATGCAAATAATAGACGGAGTAATTCAATGTCAAAGATCGCTTCACACAGCCTCATGATTCTCGCCTCATCGTGCTTCCTCTCCTCTTCAGCTTTCGGACAGCAAACCTGTGGCGATTGGCAACGCGTGCCGACCCTGGATCCGGGAGGAATTTCAACACTGCTTATTGATGTCAGCTTTCAGAACGCTCTGTGCGGTATTGCGGTTGGAACCTGGTCCGACGGCGTTCTCTCACGTCGACCAATGATTCAGGAATGGAACGGCACGGCATGGCAGCTCTCTGATCTGCCAGACAGTTCGTCATTGGGCACATCTCCCTCAATCGACGGCGTCGGAATCGCCGGTAATGAACTATGGGTTGTTGGATACGTTACCACTTCATACCCGACTAACAACATGCCCCTCATAGCGCGGCGCCACGCAGGGACCTGGGATTCACTGGCTCATCCCACTCTGCGCCCGCAGAACACTTATCCATATGCAGCTCGCGGCGGGTTCGCATACGACGTCGCGGGAGTAAGCCCGAGCGACATCTGGGTTGTTGGAACCGCCTCCGGATACGGCGATGCATCTGCTACCTCCGTCGCGCTCGCGCTCCACTTTGATGGTTCGACATGGATAGATGTTCCTGTGCCAACAGTCGGAAATAGGACCAACAGCATTGAGAATATTTCTGTCAGCGCGACAGACAATGTCTGGGCTGTGGGCTACTGGCGAAACATTGGCGGCGCGTATCAGGCATTGATTGCCCGTTGGGATGGATCTTCCTGGCAGCGCATTCCAAATCCAGGCGAAAGTACTGGCGGAGGAGATGCTGTATGCGTTGCGGCGAGTTCTCCCTCAGATGTTTGGGTCTCAGGCAATTTCAACGGTGGCGTTGACCACTTGATCCACTGGAACGGCTCATCGTGGGATGTTGTGAATGCTGGCCTTCCCGGCCCATTCGCATCCTTCGCCGCCAATGCCCCTGATGACATCTGGGCAAGTTGTGCAATCAGTTCAACCTTCTACCACTACGACGGCAACGCGTGGACGCCAGCTGGCAATCCCGCAGTTCCCGGCTCCCAGTATGTTCTTCGCGGCTGGGGCATGGCAGCGCTCGGCCCATGTGAAATCTGGTCCGTCGGAGGATGGTCAGACGGCACGGTTCAACGCACGCTTGCCGAGCGACTCCTTCCAGCATGCCCGGCAGATTTCAACCAGGACGGCACAGTGGACTTTTTCGATTACCTCGACTTCGTCGAATCGTTCTCTTCCAATGTTCCTTCAGCTGATTTCAACAACGACTCAGTCATTGACTTCTTTGATTATCTCGACTTTGTCGAGGCGTTCTCGATTCCGTGCTGACAATGGTCTCCAGAATGCTCCGTGGCGAAAGCACTTCCGCTTCAGCATGATCGCATTGTGTTCGTTTGCTACTGGTTAATATCACCCCGATCTGGATCCTTCGCATGAAACGTTTTCTTTCAGCCGTCGCGGCATCGCATGTGTTGGTTGCTGCGCCATCGTTTGCACAGCCGGAGTACGACTTTCTCCTCATCGATGCTTTCCAAACCACCTATTCCCGGCGAACGTCTACCGTGAATGACATCAGTGACACTGGTCTGGCAATCGGTTGGGCTACCGACCTCACCCAGACCTTCTCAGTCTCGGCTTTCTCCTGGTCGCCGCAGAACGACAAGTTCCGGCTCCCAGACAGCCAGATCGATCGTGCGATCAACAACCTTGGAGCGGCCGGTGGCGCAATGCTTCTGTACACCCCATGGGACAACGTCACTCGCACACTTCCCGGTGTGAACGCAACGTACGGTCGTATGCGCATCACAGGTCTCAATGACTCGTTAGTCGCGGTTGGGTACGCAGAGGTTTCCTCGGGAAGCAACAGCAATGGAATGAGCCAGGTGGCGTTCTGGTGGGATCAGGCCGGCGGCACACACGCCGTGCCAGTCGTAGATGCGAAGGAGTTGTTTCGGATCAACAATGCTGGCCTTGCCATTGGAAACGTCCGACATGTAGCCGGATTCTCCGAGGCATTCGTCTTCGACATCAACACTGGGCAATCCGTCAATCTCGGAGCAAGTCTTCCTCCGATCGCTGCGTCTCGCCCATTCAGTGTTGCCGCCGATGTCGCCGAGAATGGATTGGTTGCAGGCAATCTACTTGTATTCAATGGCGCGACGAATGCAAGAACGGTCTTCACATGGTCTGCCAGCGATGGCTTTAATGTCCAACAGGTCCTGACCGGACCCGAGTGCGACTTTGTCGCCCAGGGTGTAAACAGTGGGGGCACTGTTGTAGGCTACAGACGCACACCAACCAATGACGTGACTCCAAATACTGCCGTGATCTGGGATGCGCAGCGTGGCGTACGCGATCTGAACGCACTGGTCGACCTCCCCTCTGGATTCCTCTTACGACGCGCTGTCAAGATAAACGAGTCCGGGTGGATCGCCGCACAAGGCATCTTCACATCTGACCCGAGTTACACCCGCGGCGTTATTCTGCGTCCCCGCGCTGTTCCCTGCCCCTCCGACTTCAACAGCGATGGGGTGTCCGACTTCTTTGATTACCTCGATTTCGTATCCGATTTCTCCACTTCACAGCCCCGGGCGGACTTTAACGGCGACAGTGTCATCGATTTCTTCGATTACCTCGATTTCGTAAACGTATTCAGCAACCGCTGCTGAAATTCAACCTCGAAACAGCATGGTTTCGGCGGCATTGTGAAAACTCTGCCGCTTTTTTCACATAAACCACATTCGGCGGCGTCTTTCATGCAGCTTCGCCAGCATGTATGCTGTATGAAAGCTCTAACACGAAAGGAGACGTCAATGCGTTCAACCTATCTGATTCCTGGCATGCTCGCCGCCGCAATAGCATTCGCAACAGCTCCCGCAACAGCACGTGTTCTTCAGCAGCCGCAGTCAGAAACCAGCGCCAACGCCGCCTTGCGTTACTGGGTCATCTTCTCCCAGATCAGCCAGGATCGAGCCGCAAAACTCCGAGATATTGATTTCGACAAAATCCTGACCGTTGAAGATGCTCGAGCCGCACTTGTCAACGCAGAATTTGCGGTAGAAAACAACGAATTGATTGCCTCGCTGATTGAGGCAACTCGCATCCCACGCTGTGACTTTGGAATAGACATGAGTCAAGGACCTTTCGCGCTGATGCCACATCTGGGGCAGATTCGTACATGCTCACGCCTGCTGCGGCTCGATGCGCGACGCCTTTCGCTCGAGGGCAAACACGATGAGGCGGCTCTGCGTATCGCCGCAATTTTGCGGCTTGCAAACCACGTCTCGGTTGACAGAATCATGATTTCCTCGCTGGTCGGTGTTGCGGTTGCCGAGTTGGGTTTCTCTGAGGGTACAAGGATCATTGGAGTTGGAAAACTCTCTCCGGCAACCGCAATCGAACTCATGACAGCGCTCGGCGCAACAAGCGACCGTGACCCCATGCTGCTTCGTTCCGCAGTTGCAAACGAAGGAAAGGTATTTCCTGACTGGATCGAAAAACAGGTCGACCTTCCCGGGGGAGTCGCAAAAGTCAACGAACTGAGCGAGGTCAACACAGGTGAAGAGAAGAAGGCTCCTGTTCCAGTATTTACGGCTTCACAGATCAAAGCCGATATTCCAAAGCTTCGCGGGGCCTATGAAAATCTCAACAAGGCATGGGATGCCGCAGATCCGACGGCGGAATCCGCAAGTATCGAGAAACGCTGTATTGGAGGGGAATTTGGTGAACTTGCCAAGGTCTGGCTTCCGTCCATGAGCCGGGCTTACAAGACTGCGAAGCGATTCGTCGATGAACGTCAGGCGTTTGCAAAGCTCCTTGGATCAACAAAGTAATTCAATGGCGCCCTGCCCGATCACTCAACTCCTGATACGCATGCACCGCGGCGATGAAGCTGCGGCGCGTGCGTTATGGACTGCGCAAGCAGGAAAAATGGAAGCATATGCAAGGGCAATTCTGCCGCCCTCGCTCAAGTCCGCGGCCGCGGACAGTGTCCAGTCGGTGTTCTGCCGGATTCTGGGGTTTGAGGCTTGGCGCGTCCGTGAGATTGAAGAAGGAGTCCCTTTTCTTCTTTCATGCGTCCGAAACGAGTGCATTTCCATGATGCGGAGTAATCGCCGAAGGCTCCAGCGAGAGCGTAACTCGACGCATCAGAACTCGATCGCTCCCGATTCCAGGACAACTGATCTGCATCGAGCCCTTGACCTGCTGCCCAGAAGAGCGAGGGAAATGGTCATCCTTAAGCATGTTGCCGGCCTGACATTCGACCAGATTGAACTATCCACCGGAACAAACCGGAATACCGCGGCGTCTCTCTATCGTCAGGCCCGCCAACAATTGCAATTACTGCTCACAGATGCTCAAGTGGTTCAGCGCACGCCAAACACCATCGAGGCACCCCTATGAACCAGCTCGATAGCCAACTTGATGACCTTGCATCCGGTACCACGGCGGCCGAGCTACCGGCGTTCCCTATTGAGCTTCAGAACTCCTTGCGTCGCCGCCGCGTGGGGCGCCGGCTTCGAATTGGTTCAGTAGTTCTGATTCCCATGGTTCTCATAAGCGCCATCGTCTGGTGGCCTCGGGTCTCTGACACCAGTCTTCAGGACGAGACTGGCCTTACAAAAACGATTGTCCGCGCGGATCCCGCGGCGATTCCGTCAGGGGAGGCCTGGCAGCCCGTCAACATTGAGCGTGCCGTGGACAGGCGCAACCTTGATCTGTCAGGATTTTGATAGAGTACGCAAGTCATTGTCTCCAAACAAATTACGAATATTTTGAGTCTGTTCGGTATACTTTGACTTGCCGGATGGCTATCTTCACACCCAAAGCCAATTGCGTAGGTTGGCAGCCCGATATTAGTGCATTACGATGTTCATCAGGTCTTTCAATGTCGCATCAGTTCCAACCACTTCCTCAGCTTTCACATTCGCCACAGAAAATGGCGATGGGTTGTGCGTTTGAGCTCCTCGACTCAACTCGGCGACTTTCAAATCTCAGTGCCGCTTTAATTCAAACTCAGGCCGCACAAGCACTTGTGGAGCTTGGTAACCGCCCTCAGGGTGCGGCTCTCTCCGGTGGTTCGCTGCGGGCCAAGATCATTGACGATGGTCAGATGGCCATTGCCCATGAGCGCCATTCAGGAATTGCCGGTCCCACTGACATTCTCACCTTTGATCTACGCCAAAATCCTAATGATCCTCTGGATACTGACCTACTTTTAGATATCGATGAGGCAGGCCGCCAGGCATCTGCCCGCGGCCACACCCTCGAGTCCGAACTACTTCTATACATCATCCATGGCACCCTGCATTGCCTTGGTTTCGACGATCATGACGATACCCAGTTTGCCCAGATGCACGCCTTGGAAGACCAGATTCTCGCGGCCATCGGAATTGGTCCAATATTCGCCCGCAGCGATCAGGGGGCCAGCCCATGATCCAACTTTCCAGCACAACCTGGCTCTGGATTGGCCTCGCAAGCGTTGCTTTCGGCGGCGTTCTGAGTTCGCTTTTTCATTCCATGAAAGAGATGTCTCGGGCGCGGCTCGTCGAAATCGCTGCCATTAGAAATAACGCCTCTGCCATTCGGCGAGTTGATGCAATTATTGAAGAGCCGGATGAGCATGCTTCAGCGGCCGCATTGCTGCGAATCGTCCTCAATCTCATTTCAGTTGTCGCCCTCGTCTTCTATGTCACTTCTCTTCGCCACCCCATGGCATCGCCAGGCGCTCAGCCTGCAATTATCGCCCCGGATGTGCTGGATGCGGTTCTGGGTATCGGCGCTACAACCCTGCTCGTCTGGGTAATTGGGTTCCTGGTGCCACAGTCAATCTCTCGCCATGCGGCAGAAGTCACCGTATATGTCTGTTCCCCCATCATCAGGCTGCTGCACATCCTCTTCAAACCTGTCCGCGGCCTGGAAGCTCTCATCGATGAAATCATTCGGCGCCTCGCGGGTAGAAGTCATGAAGACCAGGCCGCCGACATGCAGCAGGAGTTGATGTCGGTTGTGCAGGAAGCTCAGGAAGATGGTCAGTTCGATAACCGAGAGAAAGAAATGATCCAGGCCGTGGTGAAATTCCGCGATCTTAACGCCCGTCAGGTTATGACGCCGCGAACAGAGATCGAAGCGATGGAATTCACCAACTCGCTCAGCGAGGTAACCGCGTACATCCGTGAATGTGCCCATTCGCGAATTCCTGTGTATCGCGAATCAATTGACTCGATCGCTGGCATTTTCTATGTCAAGGACCTCATGCGATGGCTGGCAGGCGAAGGCTCTCGCGGCGGGAAAACCTTTGAATTGGCAACGATCCTGCGACCCGCGATCTTCATTCCAGAGACCAAGACCGTACGCCAGACTTTGGAAGAGATGCTTGCAAAGAAGGTTCATATTGCGGTCGTAGCCGATGAGTTCGGGGGGACCGCGGGCATCATCACCATCGAAGACATCATGGAAGAGATCGTCGGCGATATTCAGGACGAGTACGAAACTCAAAAGGAAGATAAGCTTGAAGTGACGGTTGATCCTGCCACGCGCATAGCCACCATCGATGCGCGTGAGTACATCGATCCGGTGAACGACGCGATCAAAGTGCTCGGTGTGCACATTCCCGAAAACGAAGACTACGAGACTGTCGCAGGGTTCGTTTCAGTTACCCTCGGTCATATCCCCAAGGTCGGCCAGGAATTGCGTTTCGGGAACTTTAAGATGACCGTACTTGAGGCAGAACCCATGAGAGTGCTGAAGGTGCAGCTCGAGGTGCTGCAGCGATCAGACATTGACGAGGACCAGGTTGAACCGGTTCGATCTATTGCTGGCAAGTGAACTACTTATCGTCTGCTGCAGCGTTCTGCCGCTCGGTGTCCTCAATGTTACGAACGCGATGTACCGCAGCCGTGGCCTGTTGCAAGTTCGGCAGGACCGCCTGCCGCGCATCCTTTGCACTGAACTCAAGACGTTTTCTAACGGTGCCCGCAGCAACAAACGGAACGATTCGCTTCAAGTTTGCTGATGGCGGGACCGCGTTTCCGCCTTTACTCTGTACAACGCGCTGCGAACCGGTCACGGTACCCACTGACCGGGGTGCCTGCGCGCCGCCGCCGGAAACCTCACTTGAGATCATTGGCTTTTCAAGCTCAACCGGTGCTGCGGCCAGAGCTTGAACGGTGCCAGTCGCCAGTACATTTGTCACCGGACCATTCGCGACCGGTACTGCTTCACCGCTGGGCGAAAGAGTGAACTTCACGCGTTGACGGTTCGGCATTTTTGCCGGTGCGGAGTTTGCTGGGAGATTGTTGTTTGATCCATCGCCAGAACCCGATCCGGGCCTCGAAGCCAACTCAACACCGTTTCCTTCGTTGCCGCCGCCACGTGCGCCGCGAACCGTGCGTGTGAGCAAGCCGCCAAGGCCGGCTGCCATTGAGCCAGCACCGGCCCGTGCGCTCTCGTTTGCGCGTGGAGCGCGAACTGACTCAGGAAGTTCCATCCAGGTCTCGGCCGCAAGTATGTCCGGCGTCGGCGGCACAATGCCCGACGACAGTGGAACATAGCCCATTCTGGCAAAGTGCCGCATCTCTGCCAGCTCTGCGCCCTCATCACCGTCGTGATAACCAGTCAAGCACCATGTTTCGTTCCCGGGAAGCAGGAAGTCAGCAAGGTAGTTTGGAGTCGTAATCTGGTTGCCGAACATGAACGTCGGTGCGTACACGTGGTAGATGTCGCCAAGCGAAACTTCGGTGACGAATCGCATCTGCGGATACCGCTGCGAGAGCATTTTCAGGTATCGCAGCGATTTGCCCGGAGTCACGTCCCAGCCAAATGCGTCCATGCCCACAGTCTTGGTGCCAAGCGCGGCCATGCGGTCAAACTCTGTATAGACAAGGGCCATGTGTTCAGGATTGTCCGGGTCAACTCGCACATGTCCGGTATCCCAGCCGCCAGGTGCAACGCTCGAGGAGTATCCATGCCAGAAGCCAAGGTCTATACCAGCCGCCGAGATAGCGGAAAAGCTTGACTGGGTTGATGCCATGATCGGAATCGAATCAGCGCCGGTCATGATCATGCACGGGAAGTTGTCCTCCCGATGATTGTAATACAAACCGGTCGCACCCCAGATCATCGTGCGTTCATAGCCGATCGCTTCGCAGCGCGAACGAATGTAGTTGGCCCAGGGGCCGTAGCCATTTCGTTCCGGGTCCAGATTGGGGTTGTAGAAACCGCGACGGTTCGAGTCGCTCAAGAACTCAAGATATGAGATTGCAAATGTGCGAACTGGACGCGGGTCGCGAGTATATCGAACATCGCCGTACAACCCATGGAAGTACTCGCGATAGGGCTTGAGAGTTTCCAGCCAGTGGTTCGTGCGATTGGTGAAACGGATGGGCACACGATAGGTGCGAGTCTGTCCCGCTGGCAAGTCGTCCCAGAGACGGATAGTCAACTGCCAGTTGGCGCTGCCACCCCATGAACTTGGGGCTTTGCTCATCAGGAACATGTCAATCTTGTGGTCATATTCTTCAATCGGGTAGCACAGTGAAGCGCCGAACCAGTAGTTGTCATCTGCAAAGACGCTCACGGGGCTATACGATTCATCTGGGTACGAGGGCGCGCCATATGAACCCTGGAGGCTGTTCGAGTTGATCGTGTACTCGCGATTGTCGTGCAGCAGTTCCTTGCGGGTGATCACTGGACCAAGACGGATGCCGCCAATATTGATCATGCCCAGCGGCAACGGCGCGTTGCCAGGATTGGTATAGACGACCGTAATGTCCACGCCACCCTCAACCGCTTCAACAGTGACGTTGGTGCGATTGAGCGTGTCAGACACGATGGATGCGCCGTTCGGCGAGATCAAGGTTCGTCCGGTGGCAGTATCGGTGACACGAAGTCCGGTGTTCTCGCGGCCGCCGCTGGTAGGTAATGCGAGAGCCGGAGCGACGCACGCGCCAGCCATCAGAATCAGTGCCGCGCATGCTGCGTGGGATTGACGAACTGTCAAATTGATCGGGTCCATGTCAAGATGAATCGGTCAGTTGGATTGACCGCATCGTCCTTGCATAAGCATTTGATGGTTATCGACTATCAACAATTCCATGGACGCTACCAGAAACGAAGATGCACGACTTGCGGCAGCGATCGGCCACGCATTCTGCACCGCGCCGACTCATAAATACTGGTTGCTATCGCTTTTGCGATTAGTTAGTGGACGGAAGCGTGATTGTAATCGCTTGGCCCCGATGGTCCGAGATTCCACCATCAAAGGTGTGGTAACTTGAAACGACCGTGTCTGGTCTCACCCAGGCATGATCAATTCGCAGGAGCGGAAGGGCTCGTGGCCAGGTCGGCCAGATATCTCCGGAATGTGCGATCGAGTCGGCGGCGATCAGGCCGTTACTCAAGTGTCTGAGAGATGCAGAGCCGGAGGGGATATTGCAGTCTCCGATGAGCACCTCGGGCTGAGCAACCAGCATGTTCGCTTTCACAAGCCCGGCGATAGTTGCCGAAGCCGACTTCCCAATTTCCATGCGCGAGCGAAATGGGTTGGATGGAAGATCAATCAGTCGAACAACGATGTCGCGACCCGGAGTCCGGAACTTTGATTCCAGAACATATCCAGGGTCAGGAAGATCAAACTCGCGGCGGGAAATTCCGAATCGATCCGCAAGCTGTTCGTTGTAGAACTTCTGGAAGCCTGATTCACCTGCGCGAGCTCTGCCGATTTCCAAGCCCAGCGCGAACTGGTTAGTATCCAGGATTTCAAACCGGCTCGCGACCGCGAACACTCCGATGCGGGAAAAAGTCCATTCACTTCCAAGGCCGGAGACCATCTGCCGAAGCTGGTTCTGAGGTACAGTGACACCCAGGACGATGATGTCTGCGGCTCTGCAAGATGGGAAATCGGCAAGTGTCCCCTTGAAATTCAGAAGGTCCGGGGACGACATATTCCAATGCACGATCCGGATCGATGTCGGCGGTGCAGGAGAATTGGACCGCCGGGGGATCGCCCAATAGGCAATACTGCAGGTGTACACAGCACAAAAAAGCAACATCCACCATGATGGCGATCTCCATCGAGGCAGTTGACTCACCGAGAGCATCCGTTCGATACCCAGAACAATGGTCAATACAACAAGGTACATCCAGGCGGGAACCCAGTAGGCATACTGAGTGATAATCCATGTGTCCGTGACAATTCGCGACAGACAGAGTGTCAGCAGAAGTGCAGCTGCGAGATAGAACAGGAGTTGAGCAAAAAAAATCCGGATGCGCAGAATGACCGTCGAACCGACCCGGGAATCACGCGCTGTATCGGTGCTCGTCACTTGCAGTGTCTTCGTTGTAGTTGGCCGCGATCGCAGGATCGTATCGGCCTTCATTGGTTTCGTAGGCTTCAAACTCATGCAATTGTTGTTCTGCAATCGCCTGCTGTTCCATGTAATAGTCGCTATCTACATGCAGACGAGGCCAGGCTGCAAACGTGGATTTGCCAATCGCATTGAGAAGCCAGAGTACCGCACAGGTAGTAATCCAGCCGGTGACGATGAGCACGAGGAAGAGGGAGGTTTCCCCTCGGCAAAGGCCTAGTACGTTCCCAAGCGAAGACCCAAAGACGGCCAGGAAAAATGGGTTGTTCGCCTGAGTTTCCGTTTTACGATCGATCACACCACACAAAACACCAAAGAATGCGGCGTATCCAATGACACCAAACCACATACCTTCGGCCCAGCCGTGACCGATGATGCCTGGGCCCAGGTTTGCAGCAATGCCGAATTGGAGCTGAAGTTCGTGGCCAAGGCCCAGCGGTTTGTCCGGGTAGATTGCGCGCGGGATCGGATTGACAAGGAAGAAAATCAAACCGTGAAAGGGCTTCAGTTCCTGAAAATCGGGATAGCTCTCGATGATGTACAAAGTGTTGATCGGCGCATCCTGATAGAACACTGTTCCGAGCGTGTCTTTTTTAACGTTGAGCGGGTCTTTGGCGGCCTCGGTGAACTGCTCAATGCGCCTGGAGAATGTCGTATCTTCGATGGCGACGTTTCGGAAGTTGGAATAGAAAATGATGAAGCCCAGCCCAGCAAGGCCGGCAATGCCGAACTTGGTGAGAACCGAGGAAGGGCTGCGGTACTGCATGGTGGTGAAGTACCAGACCCATGCCACCACGATAAACACACCAATGACGAAGCGGCGATCGGTACCGCCAGCCACTGAGATCAGACACGAAAGTACAAAGGTCGCGATGAAGACGACCCAGGCGATGGGGTTGTAGCGTTTGGCGATAAGCCAGTAGGTAGCCAGGCCAGCTGCACACGCCGCCATACCAGCCTTGGACTGTGAGATCACACCTGTGAAATAGTCACCAAGCGGAGTAAGACCGATGATGCCCATGATCTCGCAAACGATGATGCCGGCGAATATCGAAGCAGTGCATGGGTGAATGCGAATACTGGGAATGAGTCTTGCAAGCCCTTGGGATCTATAACCCCACTTCGCAAAGAGGACAAATATGATCGCAAAGCCCGGAGTCATGACTGCAAGTGGCAGATAACCAGGGCCTTGTGGTTGGTAGATCCAGCCGCTCTGATCCATGAACACCACGAATGTGGTGGCAAGGCCATAGAAGAAGAAGAACCCGAGCAGGAACAGGTTGCGGTAGGAAAGCAGAGTGGTCTGTCGATTCCAGACTTTGTGCAGGATCGCGACCGCCGTTATCAGGGTCGTAAGGATCGCCACTATTCCGAGTACATACTGCATCTGGTCCAGTTCAAATCGGTTGGTTAGGCGAGAGAATCCACATTCGTTTGCGCGGGGTCGGGAGTTCGCGCCTTGACAGGTTGGGCGAGCATAATTCCTGCGCTGCCGAGCGCAGCCCGAACGCCGCGGACGGGATCGCCCTCCCTTCGCCATTGTTCGACGATTGCGAGCGAGCTTGCTTTGAATCGATCAATTTGAGACACATCGGTGGCAAGCAAAATTGCTGGTAAAAGCGATTGAGGATCGCTCACTGAAAATGTTGTGCCATTCTCACGGTGCCTGACTAATTCGCGCGCGGCACCGACGACATCGCTTACGCACATTGCCAGTCCGGCGGTGCAGGCTTCGTCAACTACGACTGCCCAGGGTTCAAACTCGCTCGCAATGATAAAAGTGTCGCAGCAGTGGTAGAGCGCGCTTACCTTTCGCGGGTCAGCCACGAATCCGGTCCAGCGGATTCGATCTGAAAGGTGCGGCGGTGTTTTTTTCTTGAGGTCCTCGAGCATCGGTCCGTCGCCGATCATCACGAGATCCCAGTCTGAGCGGACATGAGCGATCTCTATGAATGCGTCAAGCACCAGGTCCGGTCGCTTGGCTCGAGCCATGCGACCACAGAACACGATCCGCCGGCGGTGCGGCGACAACTTGTACTCCTTTTGGACAGCAGCAACAGACTCGGCTCGAGCTCGGGAAAATATTTCGTAGTCGGGCTCGGCCGGAAAGAACCAAGTTCGATCGCGGGCAGCTCCGTAACTCGCAAAATAGTCGGCGCCATTAGATCCAAATGGAAGCACCCCATGCGCCACGTGAAGGACGGAGCGCAACACAATGTTCTTCAGTAGCTTTCGGCCACCGCGGGCGGTGTCGCCTTTGATATTGGAGTCGCCAGCGAGGAAGACTGGCACGCCGCGGAGCCAGCAGGAAAAGATGAGGCGGATGCGGCCTGGATCGTTGTACCCGGAAACTATGACGGCATCGATATGTTCGCGGCGGATAAAGGCAGCGATTTCGCCACCCTTGGCGAATTCTCTGCGCCATGAGCGCGGCTTGTCGGCATCGACACAGTTTTCGCCTGGGCCAAAGATTACCGGGTTGATCTCCTGGTCGACGTGGTAATCCCATGCCTGATCGGGGACATCATGCGTATACAGGGACCAGAGCTTGAGGTCTTTGAGTTCGCGTGCGATGCGTTGGTGAGTCGCGAGGCGATAGGGCGTTTGAACATTGGCGATAACTGCCAGGGATTTTTGATTGCCACGATAAACGATCTGATACGCGGCGTCGGCCGCCGCGGCTACTTGCTGCCAGGTAAAGCGCTCTTCAACGAGCCTGCGGGCATTCTTGCCCATTGTTGCTGATTCAGCTGGTGAAGAGAGAATGCGATCCAGTGCGGCGGCTAATTCCGGAACAGTTCGATTGATGACCAATCCGGCGTTGAACTCTGCAGCTTCTGGCAGGTTGCAGTTTGTTGTGATTACTACGGGCGCTCCGCAGGCCATCGCCTCGCATATTGCAACGCTGAATGCTTCATGTTCGCTGGGGAGGCAGTAACAGGCGCAGTCGACAATTGGTTTGAAACGCTCTCGTCCCCACATAGGACCGGGAAGGTGAACGCGGTTGGTCAGTTTGAGGCTGGCGACTTGAGCGACGAACGAGTCTTTGGCGCCAAAGTCCGGGCCTATGACAACGAGGTGGACATCGGGGTGTTTATCTGCAATTTGCGCAAATGCGGCGGCGAGGAGGTCAAGACCTTTCACCGGATGGAGGCGACTGAGAAAGCAGATGAACCGTTTACCCGCAAGTGCGGGAGTCTCACGGATATACGACCCCTTCGCGGGCAAGGGATCGATCTCGTCCATGAATACGCCATTGGGAATGACTTCGATTGGCCCGCGATAACCAAACTCCGCAATGCAGTCTGCCTCATAGCGGGAAAGCGCGTGCATCAAAGAGGCGCCGTGAACCATTGCGCCATACCCGAGCTTCAGTGCGACTCTCTTCTTGAAGTTTTTTTCGGAGAGTGCCCATGGATCAAGCATTCCGTGCGGTGCTACAACGTATGGCTTTTTCGCTTCGCGAGCAGCGCTCGCTGCGGCACGGAGAATCGGGTCCCAGACTCCATGAACGTGCACAATGTCCATGGTCGGAACAATGCGCCCAAGCGCTGCCGTCGCGGTGCCCGACATGTACCACTCGAACCTATTGGGCGGGGCGAGCCGATGCTGATGAACATCACCCCAATTGGGTATGGCGTTCAGCTTCTGATCAATCTCAGGATTGGGGTCTTTGCCAGTTCCATCTGCTTTAACACCGTAACAAAGTACATGGACTTCATGTCCTAATTGAGCCTGTGCCGCCGCCAACCGCGAGATGACCATGGGTGGCCCACCGGCGCGCGGATCAAGCGAGGAGATGACGTGTAGAATTCGCATTCTTCGAACGACTTGAAGTTTGGTGTTTATCGGGTAAGGTTTCGAGACTCTTGAGTCATTTCAGCCGATAGAACGAGATGTTGCTACGCCACACACGAGCAAAAGGAACGCCACCTGTCACCTTCCGATCCAACTCAAAGTGAACCAAAAGTGTTCCAGCGGCTAGACACCACGGCCGGGTTTCCATACACGCTGCGAGAGTATGCAATAAGGACGTTATGGGAACTGGTGCAGGCAACGTTGATTCGCTTCAGTCCGCGCCGGTCGCATGGCTGGAGGCGCTTCTGGCTGAGGAGATTTGGCGCAAAAATTGCTGGAACTGCAGGAACAAAGGCTTCGACAATTATTAAGCACCCTTGGTTGTTCTCCATGGGCGAGTTTTCAATGCTCTCAGAGCGGGTCGAAATCTATAACCTTGGCCCGGTAGATATTGGTGCGCACACGGTGTTGTCACAGGATGTGTATGTGTGCGCGGGGACCCATGATTACACGCGCCCGGATATGCCTCTGCTCAGGCCGAAAATTTCCATTGGAAGCGGCGTCTGGATATGTGCTGGGGTGTTCATTGGGCCAGGTGTACGGGTAGGTCACAACTGTGTTATTGGCGCGCGAGCGGTGGTTTCCAAAGATGTTCCTGATGACATGATTGCTGGAGGAAACCCTGCAAAAGTGCTGCGTTCGCGTCTTGCGAACCATTCTAAATAATTTGACAAGAACCTTGGTGGAACCGTCAAGACTGTGAATGCGTGTGGCTGATATCAGTTTTTTACGAATCTCTTAGCGGATTCTGTGGATTTCGATCCCGGCGCGTGCATCCTTATACCGTGGGGCTTTGAGGAGCGCAATCGCCGAAAAATAGCACCAATTGAATCAGGGTGAATCGGGTGGTTATTGCATTCGCGGCCGATATAGAACAGTCTCGTCTGCAAGTTCAGTTTTATTTATGCCCCACACACAAGGCCTGAATCCCATCAAACCAGTAGAGGCCAAAGCTCCTCAATCAGCTATTGTGCGCGCAGAGGCAACCCCGATTCGCGTGACGATTTGTCAGCCCGGGCTGCCTAAATACCGAATCCCGATTTTCACCGAGTTGGCAGCGCGTCCAGGAATTGACCTGCGCGTGTTTTATACGACGGTTAAGAACTTGAAGAATGCGGTGCCTCAGACATTCAAGGCAGAGCATTTTGATCAAAAAGTGCATGTTGTGGCAGGGCGTGACATCGTGTGGCACGGCGAGCACCTCGCGGCGGCAACACTGGATCAATCTGATGTTCTCATCCTGCCATGGAACATTGGGCATTTGTCATTGCTGCCGACTCTCGCCAAGGCGAGAATGATGGGAGTCGGGACAGTGCTCTGGGGCCACGGGGTATCCAAGTCGGACAATCTGCTGCGAAGAACGATTCGATGGCGCGTCGGGCGAATGGCTGATGCGGTGATGTTCTACAACAACATCGGAGCAGGAAAGTTTCTGGAGTTTGAAACCAAGCGGGAGCGAGTGTTTGTTGCCCAAAATGCACTTGATCAAACTGCGATTCAGGCAGAGCGAAAGGCCCTGCTCAAAAACCCTGAGAGATTGACGGCTTTTGCACGGGAAAAAGGACTTGGTGAGCCCAACCTGATATTCGTTTCCCGCTTATTTGACGACAATCGCGTGGATGTATTGCTGCGGGCCGTGAAGAGGTTGAAAGTACATTTTCCGGCGATATCGGCGGTGATTATCGGGAACGGCCCAGCTGAACAATCGCTGCGGCAGCTTGCGACTGAGTTGGATATTTCTGACAATGTTCTTTTTGCGGGCGCGGTCTATGAGGAGCGAGACCTGGCTCCTTTCTTTCTCTCCGCGGACCTGTTTGTGTATCCGACCAATCTCGGCCTTTCTATCCTGCACGCATTTGGCTACGGGGTGCCGGTCGTTGCGGGGGACTTGATTCATGCACACAACCCGGAGATCGAGGCTCTTGAGGCCGGTCACAATGGAATTGTGTTCAGACATCTTGACGATGCCGACATGGCACAGCAAATTCTTGATTTGCTGAAGAATCCGGCTCGGCTGGTATCGATGAGTCTGTTTGCGCACGAAACCGCGACTCAGCGATTTACCGTGAAGCGAATGGTCGATGGAATTGAAGCGGCGATCCGTTTTGCGGCACAAAAGGCCCGATTGCGGCGATGATTTGCACTTTCGTGCTCGTTTGAGATAACTCAATTGAGCCAGCGCTGTGCCAGAGAGTTTGGGAATCCTGCTCAAGCCGATTGGACCAATTACAGTTTTGCCCCGATAATGGTGTATGGCAATCTCGGGAACATACGGCGGCGCATTTGGATCTCAGCGAGCGTTAATTACCGGCGGGGCTGGATTCATCGGGTCGCATCTCGCACATGCGCTAAAGGGTCTGGGTTGCGAGGTTGTAGTGCTCGACACGTTAAAGGGCGGGCATTTGAGCAACCTGCCGCCAGGGGTGGATTTCCGAAAGGCTTCAGTGCTTGATGATGCAGAACTTCGATCGGCGATGAAAGGATGCCGCTATGTGTTTCACCAGGCGGCGATTGTCAGCGTGCCCGAGTCGGTTGAAAAACCTGATGAGTGTCTGCATGTGAATATTGAAGGAACTCAGCGGGTTTTGATCGCGGCCAAAGAGCTGGGTGTGCACCGCGTGAACTTCGCAGCCAGCGCAGCCGCGTATGGGAATAACCCCAATCTTCCCAGCAAAGAGACTGATGCGCCGGATTCCTGGTCGCCATACGCGGCGAGCAAAGTTGCTGGCGAACTGCTGCTTCAGACTTGGGCAAGATGTTTCGATCTGTCCACGGTGAGCCTGCGGTACTTCAATGTATTTGGACCGAGGCAGGACCCCAAAAGCCCATATGCGGCGGTGATCAGTGCGTTTGTGAATGCGCTTGCGGAAAAACGTCAGCCCAGAGTGCTGGGAGATGGGTTGCAGACCCGGGATTTCGTATACATAGATAACATAGTTCATGCAAATTTACTTGCGGCAAGCTCAAGCAAGGATCTGAGGGGCGAAGTTATCAACATCGGGTGCGGCGGTCGCGTGACGCTTCTTGATGTGCTCAGGCACATGGGAGAGGTGCTCAAGGTTGATGGAACGCCGACCCATGGCGAGCCGCGGGCCGGAGATGTGCGTCATTCGAGTGCGGATATCAGTAAAGCCCGGGCGATTCTAGGATATGCGCCAATTGTAGATTTTGGTGAGGGAATACGACGTACGCTGGAATGGGCGATCCCAAACCGTTGAGTTATAGGACTTTTCCCCTATTTTCTGCATGCCAAGAGCGGTTTTTTTGGTCGTTACAGACGGTTTTGTTGGCATTAAGGGATTTGTGCTTCATCTTTGATTGACGTTGTTGTGGTAATGACGTCTTGATCGGCATTGCAGGGGCCGGTCCGGAGGTGGTGCGTGGTGACAGGAACAGATCAGGTGCGCTCTCACGCAATGAGCGCTGCGATGGAAACGGTGCGCATCGCACCAACCAAGAGGACGGCCAAAGGTACTGGCGTCAGCGTCCTCATTCTCACCAAAAACGAAGAGTCGAACATTCAGGCGTGTCTGAACACGCTTGGTTTTTCTGATGACATTGTGGTGCTCGATTCGCTTTCGACCGATCACACGGTTGAAATCGCCGAGTCGAACACGAATGTGCGCGTAGCTCGTCGCGAGTTTGATACCGAGTACTTGCAGCGCAATTACGGGCTTCATCAGATCGAGTGGAAAAACCGCTGGGTGTATGTCTGCGATGCCGATGAACGAGTTCCTGCTGAATTGGCGGCGGAGCTGCAAGAGATCGCCAGTCGCGAGCACGTGCCCGCAGCCCCAGTTGCATACCGGATTCGCTACCGGAATATCTTTAGAGGCGAGTGGATTCAGCATTGTGCTGGCGGCGATGTCTGGCTGCTACGCCTGCTTCAACCCGATCGAGTTCGTTACGAAAAGCGTCAGACCAATGTGCACCCAATCGTTGACGGCGAAATGGGTGAATTACAAGAGAGATTCACGCACTATTCGTTCAATAGCGGACTGAAGCGCTGGTTTACCAAGCATAACTATTACAGCGACCGCGAGGCGATGGAAGCGGTGGCGGTGGTACAACAGGGCCGGCCCACGCTGAAGCAGTTGCGCGATCCTGATCCGATCATGCGGCGGCGCGCACTTAAGAATTTCAGCTTCTTCCTTCCAGCACGCTGGGCATGGCGGTTTGGGTTTGATTTCTTCGCTAAATTGGGGCTCCGCGACGGGATCGCCGGGGCACACTATTGCATGCTCGTGAGCATGTACGAGTACTGGATCGAACTCAAGATGCGCGAGCGTCGCTCGGCATGGCAGGATCGCAACGAGGAAAAGGTTGCGAAGCTCCTGAGCGGTGATTATGGCGACATTCCGATGATGCCAGCGGCCGCGACAACTTGAGCGGATCTGGATGAGAATCTTGAAACTTTTCACTGCCGCGGCACCTTTGCCGCGGCAGTGTTCGTTTTGGGGGGAGCACGGCGCGTGAAGGAAGGGAAAAGAGGATCGCCGCCGCAAGTTTTGGCGATTTTGAGACGATCCAGACGGGTCGTGAATGCGTACGCAAGGCGTACCATCGCGTACACGAGCCTTGGTTATTTGGCCATTTGGCGGAATTGGGACTTTCGCAGCATGTCGGACACACAGGGAAACTACACACTCGATGCAGTGGCAACGCCAGACGACAAGTCGCGGCGAGTGTTGTCGTCCGTGCCAGGAGAGCCGCCAAGCATTCTGATTTTGACGAAGGATGAGGAAGTGAATCTGGGTCCCTGCCTGGATTCGTTGACATTCAGCGACGACATTGTGGTCCTCGACAGCTTTTCATCGGACAAGACGCTGGAGATCGCCGCGAAGTACCCCAATGTGCGGATCATTCAGCGCAAGTTCGACAACTGGAGCAAGCACTCCAACTGGGCGCTGGAGAACATCAAGTTCAAGCATGCGTGGGTGTATTACTCCGATGCGGATGAACGGGTAACGCCCGAATTGAGAGATGAACTGGTGCGGACGGTGAATGACGCAAGTAACCCGCACGTTGCATTTCGGTTGCGATACAAGAACATGTTCATGGGCCGCTGGCTGCGGCACGGCGGCATATACCCGGTGTGGATTATCCGGTTGTTCAAGCCGGAAATGATCCGCTATGAAGAGCGAGAAGTGAATGCCCACCCGGTCATGAAGGGAACACTGGGAGACCTTCAGGAACACTTCATTCACTACAGCTTCAACAAGGGGTTGATGCCGTGGTTCAAGAAGCACAATTCGTATTCGACCATGGAAGCGAACGAAGCGGTGCGGATTGTGAAGGGCTCGGCCTGGAGCAAAGTGCAGCAGGTTTTTGACAAGAGCCCTGGCGTAAAGCGCCGGGCCGTAAAGGACCTTTCGTTCTTCCTGCCGTTGCGTGGGTTTGTTCGCTTTCTCTACATGTATTTTGTGCGACTGGCGTTTCTGGATGGCCGCGCCGGTTTTCACTACTCGGCGATGATCTCGATGTATGAATATTGGATTGAGATCAAAATCAGAGAGCAGCAGAAGACCTGGCACGCAGCAACAACGGAACGTGTTGAACAGATGCTGGATAAGGATCCGCCTTCGCGGGCGATGAGCCTTGTTGATGACTCTGTACAGCCGGAGTCTGTGAAGGCCAGCGCTGCCGCAGAGGGAGATGCCGCGTGAGCTACCCCCTGATTGATGTCATGATTCCAACGTTCAATGAGGCCGCGCACATTCGCGAGACGGTAGAAAACGCGCTGAAGATCGGTCGCGTCTTTGTGCTTGACAGCCTGTCAACAGATGGCACACAGGAGATCGCTCGCAAAGCCGGGGCGATTGTCGTTGAACACAAGTTTGAGAATTATTCACGGCAGAAAAACTGGGGATTGGATAATCTGCCTTTCACGGGAAAGTGGATTTTTATCCTCGATGCCGATGAGCGGATCACCCCGGAGTTGTCGCGCGAGATCAAAAAGATCGCGACCAGCGATGTCTCTGATGTTGGCTATTTCGTGAACCGCGTCGTGATCATGATGGGTCGAGAGATCCGCCACGGCGGGTTGTTTCCGAGCTGGAATCTGCGGTTCTTCCGGCGCGGACTGTGTCGCTACGAGGACCGCGCTGTGCATGAACACATGGTGGCAGATGGGACGACCGGGTATTGCAAGCATCTGATGCTGCATATTCGTCGTGAATCGATCAGCGAGTATCTCACCAAGCACATTCGTTACGCGGATCTTGAGAGTGATGAGTGGGTGAAGATGCACATGGGTGAGGGCAAGGAAGCTCGAGCGGGAAGGTTGTTCCGCGACATTCTCAAATATCGGCTATGGCTGAGAAGAGATATCTGGCCGCGGACGCCGATGCGCCCGTTGATTCGGTTCTTGTATATGTACGTCTGGAAACTTGGTTTCCTGGATGGCAAGCCGGGATGGCATCTGGCCATGTTGATGGCGAGCTATGAGTACATGATTGGACTTCTCTATGACGAGAAGTTGGTGCAGCTCAAAGAAGGGACTCTGAAGATCGCGGGGAAGGCAGTTGGCGGAAACGCAGCGAAGCAGTCGGCGGCGTAATGGCGGGTGTCAAGTTTCGTCCAGAGTGTCATCGCTATCTTCAACGTGTTCTACTGGCGCACTGGGTGCCTCGGTGAGAATTTTCTCTCCAGGCTCAATCGCCCGCAACATCCAGCACCGATGAATCCGCGTATTCCTGTATTCCGGCGGCACAGTCTTGGTCGAAATCTCGCGGATTGCATAACCGGGCAGCAGGTTTTCCGCGAGCTTGAAGCGGCGGAAATTGTTCGAGAAATACACGACGCCGCCAGGCGACATGACGCCACGGACAAGGTTCAGAAGTTCGGGATGGTCGCGAAGTACATCCCAGTCTTCATCGGTGGACTTGGAATTTGAGAACGTGGGTGGATCGACAAAGGCCAAGTCGTAGTGGGGGCCGACAGGGTGTTTGCGCAGCCACTCGCGAATGTCGCTGCGGATGAACTGGTGCTGAGGTCCGGGCGGAGCGTTGAGTTCCAGGTTGGCGGCCGCCCAGTCAAGATAGGTGTAAGAGAGATCGACACTGGTGGTGCTGATGGCTCCGCCCGCGGCGGCGTAGGAAGTGAACGAACCGGTGTAACAGAAGAGGTTGAGGAAACGCTTGCCGGCGGCGTGTTTACGGATCATTTGCCGCGTGAGGCGGTGATCCAGGAAGAGTCCGGTATCGGTGTAATCGGCGAGGTTGACCCAGAAGCGCAGACCATCTTCTTGAACTTCAAAGGTCTCGTTGCTGCCGCCGAGCTTTTCGTGCTGTGTGAGGCCGCGTTGCTTGAGACGCATCTTCATGTAAACGTGCTGCGGCGGGACCGAGCAGACTTCAGAAATGATGTCGCGGCAGGCATCGAGCCAGTCTGCCTGTTGAGCCACGTTGCGTGAGTGTTCGCGTTCGTATTCAAAGACGTGGATGCGGCCTTCGTAGCGATCGATAATGAGCGGCACATCGGGGGAGTCGCGTTCGTACATGCGGAAGCAGGTGATGCCGCGGGTGGGGTAGCGGCGGAGGTGTCGCACGTTGTTGGTGAGTGTGGCGCGGAATTGTTCGAGTTCGTTTCTGTCGCGGTCACGCAGGCCGCCAAATACGGGGCCGGCTTCGACTTTGGGCGGGCGGATGCGGTCAGGTAGAGGTTCATCTGATTTCGGCTGCGCAGGCGCGGCAGGGGCATTCTGATCTACCAGAGCTTCGAAGCTTGTTTCGACCGGCGTCGTGACGGACACCGCGACTGGTGACTCATCTGGTGACTCGCTTGGCGGTTCATCAGGCGATTCTTCGATCAGCGCAAGGTCGGGCTGGGCATTTTCGGCGGGCGCGATTTCCGGCTTGTGCGGAGTGACTGGTTCCTTTCGCATCGACGGCGGCTTGGGACCCAGGTACTGGTAATAAGTACATTCGATCGTGGAGTTGTACAGCTTGCGGCGGCGGGTGGCTTCCTGACCGATGATTTGTTCGAAGTCCAGGCGACCGGTGAGTATGAAGAACGACCACGTATCGAGGCGGCGGAAGACGATGGGGAATTCGTGGTAGAGGCGTTCGATCTGCTCGGCTTCGCCGATGCGTTCGCCGTAGGGCGGATTGGTGACGATGCAGCCATAGAGCAGTTTGCTTGAGAGGTCGTGGAAATCTTTCTTGGCAAAGTGGACGCTGCGTTCGACGCCCGCTGCGCGACCGTGCGTGTGGGCGAGTTGGATCGCGCTGTCGCTGATATCGCTGCCGTGGATGGCGAAGCGGATTTTGCCGCGAGGCGCTTCGGTCGCTTCGCGTCTTGCTTCGATCCACGCGGCGAGTGGGAATTTTTGCCAGAATTCAGAAGAGAATTCGCGGTTCAGGCCCGGGGCAATGTTCAGGCCAAGCAGGGCGGCTTCGATGGCGATGGTGCCGCTGCCGCAGAATGGGTCGATAAGCGGGCGATCGGGGTTCCACGCGGAGAGATAGACGAGTCCGGCGGCGAGCGTTTCCTTGATGGCGGCTTCGCCGACGAACTGGCGGTAGCCGCGTTTGTGCAGGCCCGCGCCGGAGGTGTCGAGGGTGATGGTGGCGAGGTTGTTGACGATGGCGATTTCGACATCGTGCTTGGCGCCAGATTCGGGGAGCGTGTTGGCGTGGTGCTGGGCCAGCATGGCCTCGACAATGGCTTTTTTGGTGGCGCGCTGATTGGCGGGGACGCTGGCGAGCTGTGAGCGGATGGAGCGGCCGTGAACGTGGATGAGTCCATCGCGGGGGATCCAGTCAGACCAGTTGAGTGCCTTGATGGTGTCGAAGAGCGTGTCGAAGTTGTCGCAGGGGAACTCGGCGAGGCGGATCAGGACGCGATCAGCGGTGCGGAGCCAGAGGTTGGCGCGGCAGACGGCGAGGGCATCGCCGTAAAAGAGGACGCGGCCAGTGGAGACCGGCTGGGCTTGGTAGCCCAGGTCTTCAAGTTCGCGTGCGACGACGGCTTCGAGACCAAAGGTCGTGACAGCCAGAATGCGGAGATCGCTGTCAGTGGGTAACACGGACAAAGGTAGGGGCGGATTGTGGCTGGCGTTCAGCTATCGCGATACCGGGACCCTCGGGCGATGCCTTAGCACCCTGTGCTGAATGCCTGCACGAAGTCGAGGTAGTCGAAGAAGTCAACGACGCCATCGCCGTTGAAGTCTGACGGACACGCGGGCGCACTGACGGCCAGTACGGCCAGCGCGCTCGTCCCGGTGACCTGTCCGCCGAGGCACGTCGGGCTTGTGGCCTGCAGGTCGTAGGTTGCTTCATCCGATGCCGACACGGGGTTGATCGTCAGCGTCGTCGTGGTTGTGCCGGAGATGTTGCCGCCGTCGCTAAGCGGCTGGCCGTTGCGGCGCCAGCGGTAAGGCGCAGGGCCCTGAACGAAGTTAGCCGAGGCGGTCAGCGAGGCGCTCGCACCGGCGTGCACAATCTGGCTGACCGGCTGCACGACAAAGACCGGCGCGGGGTTGCCGGGGGTGGTGTTCAGCAGCACCGAGATGTTGCTATTGACCGCCGCGGCCACGTCGGGCTTGCCGTCCCCGTTGAAGTCGCCTACGACGACGGAATGACCTCCGCTGCCCGTGGCGAAGTTGGTCGGGGCCCCGAACGATCCGCCGCCCGTACCGAGAAAGACTGAGGCGGTGTTCGACGCACCCGTATTCGCTGCGACGAGGTCGGGCTCGCCGTCGCCGTTGATGTCGGCAATGGCAACCGAGCGGGGACGCAAGCCGGATGGGTTTGTGGTCAAGATAGGAATCGCGGTGCCGAAGGACCCCGTGCCGGTGCCCAGCAGCATGGAAACGCCATAGGCACCGACGGTGGCTGCCGTAAAAGAATTCGCCGCGACAACATCGGGTATTCCGTCGTCGTTGAGGTCACCGATCGCCAGGTTTCAGGTCCCGGCGGGGGTGGATGGTCTGGTGTTGAAGGCGGTCGCAGGGCCGAAAGACCCCGTGCCAGTGCCCAGCAGCACCGCAAACGAGTTCAAGACGGAACCGCTGGCGATGGCCAGGTCGGGCCTGCTGTCGCCGTTGAGGTCGCCGATGGACACGCCCGCCGCAGGAGACCCGGCGTACACGCCCGGACTATTCACAGTCCAGGGAAGCGTAAAGCTGGTCGGAGCCCCGAACAACCCCGTGCCGATGCCCAGCAGCACCGCCACGTTCGCGATACCACCTTGGGTCCCGTTCGGCAGGGACACCGCCAGATCGAGAATGCCGTCACCGTTCAGTTGTCCGGCGGCCACGAAGAAACCATCGCTGCCATTCCCGAGCATGTAACCGCCGAGATTGATAGTGAATGAAGGATTGAACGATCCCGTGCCGGTACCGAGCATCACCGAGAGGTTGCAGGTGCGGTCGCCGTCGAGGTTGATTCTGCAATACGCGAGATCGAGCCATCCGTCACCGTTGAAGTCGCCCACAGCCGTCGAAGGCACCGATTCGTTGAAGCTATCAAACGGGATCGGCGTGGTGACGGGGGTGAACGTGCCCGTGCCGGTGCCCAGCAAGGCCGTCACTGCGCCAGGATGTGCCCTGACAAGATCGATTCGGCCATCGTTGTTGAGATCGCCCTTGGCGACCGTCCCCTCAGAACCAATTACGGCGTAGTTCACCGCCGGGGCGAAAGACACCGGGCACTGGGCTTGGGCGGCGGAAGAAACCGCCAGCGTGATCGCCGCTATCGCCGGGGACTTTCTTACTTCCAACAGACGTTCGAGCGACGAGAAGCGATACAGAACCGCAGTCAGATTCAATAGTGACATGGCTTCAACTCCCACAGAGCCGCCGCGGCGGCGAGGTCTGGAAACACGGACTCGCGCCTGAGCGGAGGCCGTCAAAGGCACAGCTTTTCATCAGAAAGTAACAGAACCCTGGACGGATTACAAGCAAATTCCCCTCCCCCACACACAGGAATTGCGACGAAAGAATCAAGGTTCAATGCCTTGCCTCTTTCGTGTTTGCTTCAATGATGATGGTTGTGAATCAGCAGCCGATGCTGAAGGCATCGACGAAGTCGAGATAGTCGAAGAAGTCGATGTTGCCATCGTTATTGAAGTCGGCAGGGCAGGGATTGACCACGAACGAAAGCGTGGCGGCATTGCTGAGCGTGCCCGCGCCGCCGCAGGGGTTGGTGGCGACGCAGTCGTACGAGCCGAGATCCGAGGCCTGCACGTTGCTCAGTCGAAGCAACTGCGTCGTGGCGGTCGGGTTGCTCGCGGCGGAAATCGGCACGCCGTCCTTGCGCCACTGGAAGTTGGGGGTGCCTGTGCTGTAGTTGGTCGTGGACCAGCCGGTGGCTTCGGCGAGGAAGAGCGCGTTGCCCGAAGGGGTTGCTGTTACATCCGACGGCTGCGTATTGAACGTCGGATCCGGAAGGTCCTCGATGTATCGGACCAGATTGTTCACGGCGACACCGCCGGCAGTAGTAAAGCCCCCGCCGATTGCGAGTTCCCGACCCGGCGGCAGCAACTTGAGCGCGTTCACGGTGGGGGGACCGCCGCTGGAGCGATTGACGCCCAAGCCGAGGGCCGACCAAGCACCGGTGCTGGGGCGGTAGCGTGCGATGCGATTGACGGGCACATCGCCAGCGATGGTGAAGTCGCCGCCCGCGACGATGTCACCGTCGGCGAGCACTTCGATGCAGTTCACGGGGGCGTTCATTCCCGTTCCAAGCGCGGACCAGACGCCAGTCGCGGGGCTGAAGCGTGCGATCGAGTTCGCCGGGGTGCCGCCCGCCGTGTCGAATCGGCCGCCGATGAGCACATCGCCATCGGGCATGACCAGGAGCGATCGAACGAGGCCGGCGCCGCCGAAGTAGGTGACCCCGCTGCCGATGGCGGACCACGTGTTGGTCGCGGGGTTGTACTGGGCGATGCCAGCGGCGGGCAAGCCGTCGGCGGTGCTGAACTGCCCACCGACGAGGACATCGCCGCCGGGAAGAACGGTCAAGGCGCGGACCACGCCGTTGACCCCGCCGCCGAGCGCCGACCAGCCCGAGGTCGCGGGGTTGTAGCGAGCAATGTTGCTCGTTGTCACGCCTTCGACGGACGTAAAGCTCCCGGCCACGATGACATCGCCCTCGGGCAGCGCGGCCATGGCATAGACAATCGCGCCGCTGCTCATCCCAGATGTCCACGGCGAAGCCACCCCCGCTGGGCTGATGCGAATAAAGCCGTAGCGATTGGTTGATGAGGGCGGTACGCGATAGACCAGATCGCCACCAACAAGCGTGTCGCCGTTGGGCAGCACGAGAATCGCAAAGGTGATTGTGTTGAGAAGTGTCACGCCCGAAACAGGCGGAATGCCGCTGGACGGGGAGCCAACGGCAACTGCGCCGCTGGGCAGAATCGTGATGCAGTTGGCAAAATTTGATACGCCGCCCGCAAAACCTGGCGCACCCGGCGCCCACACCGGAGGACACTGAGCCAGAGCACCCGTGCCCGACCCGCCGATCGCGAGCAGCGTGGTCAGCGCGAGGATGAGCCCGCGCGGGCCGACCGCGATCGTGCGTACTGCAGAGCAGACCAGCTGAGATGTGAAGCGATGCCGATACAGATTGATTGATGACATGAATTCGACCCCCACATAGCCGCGATGGCAACTTCCGGTAACAGACTCGCTTTCGCGCGGAGACCGGGAGCGACACAACAGGATTCAGAACCTAACAGATGCTCTGGATGATGTCAAGGGATTTCACTGCGCTGCCCCGGCGACATGCAGAAATCGCACTCAAATGCGAGGGAAAAGCCCTGGCGTGTCGGGTGCGGTAGGTCTGGTGAGTGCTATCGATTCAACATCCGATGCTGAAGGCATCGACGAAGTCGAGATAGTCGAAGAAGTCGGTGGAGCCATCGCCGTTGAAGTCTGCCGGGCAATCCGATCCGACCGTCAAGATCGCAGCGCGACTGGTCGCCACTCCGGTTGGGTTGCACCCGCCGCGAACCTGCACGTCGTAGGAGCCAGCACTTGCCTCGCTCACGTTGTTGATGGTGAGCGATCCAGTTGTCGCGCCGATGATCGGTATGCCGTTCTTCCGCCACTGGTAGGTGAACGGCCCGGTGCCGGTCGCGGTCGCTGTCAGGACAACATTCATTCCCGGCAGAACCGATTGGCTCTGCGGCTGCGGACTGAACCCAATCGAAGGACCGTTGTTCACTAGCACCGAGACGTTGCCGCTCTGTTTGGCCACCACCAGATCTGGTTTGCTGTCACCGCTGACGTCGCTGATGTCCACGGAAGCGGGCGTGCCGCCCGCGGCATAGTTGACCGCGGCGGCGAAGGTGCCGTTGCCGTTCCCCGGCAGCACCGAGACGTTAAAGCTATTTTGGTTCACCACCGCCAAGTCGGGCCGGCTGTCGCCGTTGACATCGCCGATGGACACGGAGCGGGGACCGGCGCCCGCGGCGTAGTTGATCGCCGCGGCGAAGGTGCCACTGTTGGGAGGGCCGTTGCCCAGCAACACCGAGACGTTGGCCGTGGTGAAGTTCGCCACCGCAAGATCGGGTCGACCATCACCGTTGACATCGCCGATGGCCACGGAAGTGGGCTGGGTGCCCACGGCGTAGTTGACCGTGGCGGCGAAAGTGCCGTTGCCGTTGCCCAGCCGCACTGAGACGTTGTTGCTCAGTTGGTTCGCCACCGCAAAATCGAGTCGACCATCGCCGTTGACATCGCCTATGGCCACGGAGATGGGGCCGCTGCCCACGCCGTAGTTCACCGCCGCAGCGAAGGTGCCGCTGCTGGGGGAGCCGATGCCCAGCAACACCGAGACGTTGTTGACGTTCGAGTTCGCCACCGCCAGATCGGGTCGACCATCACCATTGACATCGCCGATGGCCACGGAAGTTGGACCGCCGCCCGAGTTGTAGTTGACCGCGGCGGCGAAGGTGCCATCGCCGTTGCCCAGCCGCACCGAGACGTTGTTGCTGCCGTTGTTGGCCACCGCCAGGTCTAATCTGCCGTCACCATTGAGGTCGCCGATGGTTACAGCGTACGGCTGAACGCCCACGGCGTAGTTGACCGCCGCAGCGAAAGTGCCGTTGGTATTGCCCAGCAGCACCGAGACGTTGTTGCTGCTGAAGTTCGCCACCGCCAAGTCGGGCTGGCCATCACCGTTGACATCGCCCGTCGCCACGGAGAAGGGGGAAGAGCCCACGCCGTAGTTGACCGCGGCGGCGAATGAAGTTGCGCAGCTAGGCGGAACGGGCATGACTTCCAGGGTTGCGGCTTGGCTCAAGACCAGGTTGCAGCCCGCAGAGACTTGCACGTCGTAGGTGCCTGCCTCCGCGATTGAGACATTCGTGATCGCAAGCGTGCTCGTGGTCACGCCGCTGTATGGCGCACTGTTGATCAGCGGCATGCCGTTTCGCCGCCACTGATACGAAGTCGCACCCGTGGCCGTCACCGTGAAAGAGGCGTTTTGTCCCTCGGTCACAGTTTTGTCGGCGGGTTGCTGCGAGATCGCTGCCTGCGCCCCAGAGTTCAGCAGCACCGAGACGTTGTTGCTTCCGCCGTTCGCGACCGCCAAGTCGGGCTTGCCGTCACTGTTGACGTCGCCGACGGCCAAATGGCGGGGACTTGTGCCCACGACGTAGTTCACGGGCGCGGCGAAAGTGCCATCGCCATTGCCCCGCAGCACAGAGACGTTGCCGCTGTTGAGGTTCGCCACCGCCAAGTCGGGCCGTCCGTCGCCGTTCAAGTCGTTGATCGCCACGGATTGCGGACTGATACCCGTGGCATAGTTGACCGCCGCGGCAAAAGTGCCGCTGTTGGGGGGGCCATTCCCCAGCAGCACCGAGACGTTGTTGCTGACGCTGTTCACCACTGCCAAGTCGGGCCGGCCATCGCCGTTGACATCGCCAATCGCCACCGATAAGGGACCGGTGCCCGCGGCGTAGTTGACCGCGGCGGCGAAGGTGCCGTCGCCATTTCCCAGCAGCACCGAGACGTTGTTGTTCGCGACCGCCAGATCTGGCCGGCCGTCGCCGTTGACATCTCCGATCGCCACTGCGTAGGGCTGAGTGCCCGCTGCGTAGTTGACCGCCGCGGCGAAGGTGCCGCTGTTGGGTGGGCCGTTGCCCAGCAGCACCGAAACGTTGTTGCTGACCAAGTTCGCCACCGCCAGGTCCGGCCGGCCGTCGCCGTTCAGGTCGCTGATGGCCACGGAGCGGGAATTGCTTCCCGCGCCGTAGTTGACCGCCGCAGCGAAAGTGCCGTCGCCGTTGCCCAGCAGCACCGAGACGTTTGCACCGGTGATGTTGGCCACCGCGAGGTCAGGCCGTCCGTCACCGTTGAGGTCGCCGATGGCCACGGAGCCGGGGTTGCTGCCCGCGGCGTAGTTGACCGCGGCGGCGAAGGTGCCATTGCCATTGCCCAGCAGCACCGAGACGTTGTTGTCGTTGAGATTCGCCACCGCCAGGTCCAGGTGACCGTCGCCGTTCAAGTCGCCGACGGCCACGGACCGGGAACCGGAGCCAGCGCTGTATGCAACCGCTGAGGCGAATGAAATCGGGCATTGGGCCTGGGTTGTCATCGCGCCCGCAAGCGCGATCGTTCCCAGAAAGCAAGCGACTCGCATCCGACCAAAGGAAGCCGCGGACGGCAACGCACGAGTGAGGAACGAACAGCGCATGGAGGGCTCCATTTGTGTGCCGAGATCGGGCACCTAGTCAGAAGGGCAAGTCAGTCTACCGGCATCCGTTCTCGTAACCAAGCACAAAAGAGGTACGCTGAGACTGCAATTCTCTCGGAAGTTGTAAGCGTGTGTGTTATCTGACGTCACCTCTTCGTGAATCAGCATCCGAGGCTGAAGGCATCAACGAAGTCGAGATAGTCGAAGAAGTCGATGGAGCCATCGTTATTGAAGTCGGCGGGGCACTCGCCGTTGCCGCTGATGGTTACTGTGACGGGACCGGCGTTGGAGAGAAAGGAAAGGGTCTGTGAGAAGGGGCCAATCGCAGCAGGTGTGAAGGTGTAGGGGCATGCCGTGAAGGCGTTCTGTTTGAGGGAACTGAAAATCCCCGTAGCGCTGCGTGTAAACGGTGCGGCGGCGGCGGGAAATTGGCCGTTGATGAACGATCCTGCATCGCCGGTGTTCTGAACAATCATATTAACGGTGATGCTGGAGCCGACGGGCACCGATCCGCAATCAAGATTCGTGGTTGAAAGCTCGACTTGGGCAAAGGAGATCACGCCGGGTTCGCCTTGGTAGTTGCCTCCGGTCACATCGAATGGTGTGCCGGGATTTGCGGCAGCCTGTACCGCGATGCGGCCACCGCCGCCGCCACCGAAACCGTTGCCGCCATTTGCCTGGATGAAAGCGCCAAGAGTGATTGTGCTGCCATGCAGCAGGATCGCCCCGCCGCTCCCGCCGCCACCAATGAAAATATTAACAGATGTTCCGCCAGCACCGCCGTTGGCGTTGATCAAGCCGCCCGAGAGGTTCAGTGCGCCCAATGATCCGAACTCGACGGCCCCGCCGCCACCTCCGCCACCCCCGCCTCCACCACGGAATTGCCCGGGCCACGAATCGCCGGTGCCAGCGCAGCCTCCGCCGCCACTGCCGCCGGAAAGATGAAAGTTGGGTTGCACACCGGTGATCTGTCCCCACCCAATGTATGGAACATAGTTGAAACCTCCGCCACCAAAACTTCCGCCACCGCCTTCGTTTCGATTCTGGTTGCCACCAATGCCACCACCAGCACCGCCGCCGTTGCTGCCATCACCGCCGATAAATGTGCCGCTATCTCCGGGGCTTCCGCCGCCGCCGCCGATGGATCCACCGGGTCCTCCGATTCCGCCGATGCCGTTGTACAAACCTGCGGCACCTCCTTGAGCACCATTCGCAAAGAGCGAGCCTTCAAAGACCAAGTTGCCACGGGTCAGAAGTGCGACGGGGCGCGAGCCCGTTCCGCCGCTCACGGTGATGGTGACACCACTGGGCACCGTCAGACTATCGAAGGCAAAGACCGCGATGTCGGTTGGGCTGACCGCGCCGACGATATTTGTGCCCGGGCCGATGAGTGTGGGGGTTCCGGCGGTGTTCAGCGTGTATGTGCCCGCAGGCAGCGTCAACGTTCCCAACGACGGGAAGTCGAGCGGGTTCAGGGGATCGGCGTCTGCCAAAGTACTAAAAATCGCACAACACGCGGCCGCGGCGAGAGACATCGCTGCAAGCGGCCCTGTGCGACAGGATGGGTGATGCGATGTAGTGCTGATGGGTGAAGAAATCTTCATACTGAACACTCCAAGCCTGCGCCAAGCCCGGATGGGCTTGCTCAAGTTGAGATCGTCCGATATCGGACGGACAAGAAACCCCTGATAGGTTGGCGAGTGAATGGCAGCATACCCAAACTGGGATCGAATTGCAAAGCAATTGTTGTTTCGGTGGAGAACCCGCCCTTGTCAGCTCTCCGCCAACCACCACAATTTGCGGGGTGTTTTCTGGATTGTTTCGCGATTATTCTCAATGCTGGCCTGAATGATCGCGGCGGCCTCATCGAATGAATCGGTGACTGTCAGCAGATTAATGTCGTCGGGGCTGATGGTTCCCGCCGCGACCATCCGTGACTTCAGGAAGTCGATCATGGGTGTCCAGAATTCCGAACCCATAAGGATGATCGGAAAGTTCTCAATTTTCTTGGTCTGAATGAGCGTGACAGTTTCAAAGACTTCGTCAAGCGTGCCAAAGCCGCCGGGGAAGACGACGAAGGCGTAGGAGTACTTGACGAGCATGACTTTGCGAATGAAGAAGTAGCGGAAATCGATGAAGCGATCGACGTAGGGATTGGGCTTTTGCTCCATGGGAAGGACAATGTTGCAGCCGATGGACTTGCCGCCAGATTCGCGGGCGCCGCGGTTGGCGGCTTCCATGATGCCCGGCCCGCCGCCGGTCATGGTGGTGAGGCCCAGGCGCGCGATGCGGGTCCCAAGCTCGCGGGCCATCGCGTAGTACTGGTGATCTTCTTTGAATCGCGCAGAACCAAACACCGTCACGCATGGTCCGACAAAGTGAAGGGATCGAAATGCTTTGATGAACTCAAAGAAGATTCGAAGTGCGCGAGCGAGTTCAGTGCGACGCCAGCGCGGACCGGAAAGAAAAGTTGAGACTTCTTGTTGGGCTTGCGGTTCAGGACGAGCTGGCCATTTGGGGCCGATTGTGCCTTGAGGTGTTTGGTGAGACATTCACAAGGGTTATCGGCAAATTGACCTGGTTCAGGGTGGTAATCGAGAAATTGCTTGCATCGCGGCTAGAGTTCTGATACCAGTGTAAACACTGGGTTTGGGACTTGAAACCGGCGTAAAGCACTAGGTTCTTTCCCCCACCAATACCAAACGCGGCAGAGAATCGACTGTTTCAGGTCAGTGGAGAAAGTAGAAATGCCTGAAAGTGTGCGTCAAGAAGTTCCGCCAGGTATTGCATCGGGCGAAGTACCGCTTGCCTGGAAAGCGCTCGTGGAGGATTCCTCCTGTCTGGTCATGGTGATGGATTCTGATGGCGCGATCTATTACGCCAACGAGATCGCGTCCGGGTTGCTGAACAAGGCAAGTGTCCTGACTGTCACCGGCCGCCGGCTCAGGGAATTTACGACTGTTCCAGTTGCCGAAGAGCGCATCGCATTTATTCGCGAGGCCATCGCATCAGTGCAGGCGATCACGGTTGATGGCATGATCGGCGGCTATTGGCGTCGAATTACCTATCGACCAATGCCGCACGAAGTCGGTCAAAGGCCCAGAGTGCTGGCGGTTGGACGACTGGCCTCAAGCTATCACGATAAATCTCGCCCAGCGGGCGTCCTTCGTGCGAAACACGATGACACTGGGATATTGAGCGTTTTGAGTAAGCGTGAAATAGAGATCCTCTGCTACATCGGTGAGGGGCTTTCGGCGGGAGACATTGCAAAGCTTCTGCACCGAAGCGTAAAGACGATCGAATGGCATCGCGTTGCGCTGGGCAACAAGCTTGGAATCGCCAATCGCGTGGAGCTGGCACGTATTGCCATACGGGCGGGTTTGGTTCGCACGGACGATGTGGCAAAAGAGTTGATTTCGAAGTGATCGAGATTCGACTTTTCGATGGAATTACCTTGCCGGCGGAGTTGATCCGCTGTATGCTTAATGAGAGAGGATTCTCATTTGGCGTCAAAGGCCTTCAAACCTGTTTTTCGAAGCACCGCCCTGGTTGCGTGGTGCATCGCAAGTTTGTTTGCGTTGTTGATGACCCTGCCGCTGGTACACGCTTCTGCCCACTGCGAGCCTGAAACTGCGGTTGGTCTGAATTCAGATTCACCTGCAGGAGCTCCGCATCATCAAGATGACGATTCGGAAGCTTGTGATGATTGTGCCTTGCTGGTTTTGGGAAGGCTGTTTGGAGCGCCAACGGTGCCGCCACCGGCTCAGGTGTTCTTTGCGGAGTTGAGCACTGAGTCTGAAACGGCGACTGAATCGCCCATGGTCATCCGGCAGACGATGCCGCCGCCATCGCGAGGTCCGCCAGTCCTGGTGTGAGTGCGTCGATTTCGACACAATCATCAGAATTGGAGTGACTTACATGATTCGCATCATGCGTGGGTTCACGCTTATTGAATTGCTGGTGGTAATCGCCATCATTGCGTTATTGATCGCCATTCTGCTGCCCGCGCTGGGTAGAGCGCGACAGAGTGGAAAAGTTGTGCGTTGTCTCTCGAACATTCGTCAGTTGGAAATGGCGCAGACTCTCTACGCCAATGACAACAAAGAGTGGCTCATCGATGCGGGGCTTGCACATGGTGGCGCATCGAGCCAGGCGGAAGTAAAACGGTCGTGGCCATTTGTACTGGGCGAGTACACCGGTACGCCGTTGGTGTTGAGATCGCCGCTGGATAAGAGCCCTGCGTGGGCGAGCAAAGAAGGTGGCAGCTCAAATGGGCTGACGCTCAATGAGTTTGCGGACCAGGTTTCGGCAGGGCTTTCGCCTGCACCATCAACGCTGGCGCGGTGGACAAGTTATGGCATGAACAACTGGCTGTCGCGAAGTGTGAATCCCGGGTATTTCCCGCAGCGTGAACCGTTTGACAGAATGAACAGGATTCAGAACCCAGCATCGACGATTCAATTTCTGATGATGGCGTTTGATGGGACGAGCGAATTTTCACGGTCGGACCACGTGCATGTTGAGGGATGGGGCGATGGGGGCCCGGGATCAGCTCCGGGAATCGCTTCAAATGAAGCTGAAATCGCGGCGGCTGGCGGGCCCAAACGGGTCGGTCGGTCGCTCTCAAATTACGGCTTTCTCGATGGGCACGCGGCGACATTGCCATTTGATTCGGTGTTTACAGATTTTGAGAAGAACAAGTTTTATCCTCCGACAGCGAACTGATGCTGCGGGGATTGCGGGAGACGTATATGAAAGTCCAAAAGTGTTCTGTGTCGGTTGCGGCGATGACGTTTGCGTTTGCAAATTGCGCACAAGCCCAGCTCGACGAAGCAGACGTTATTCTCAACATGAATGCTGCGCAGCAAATCTCAACCAACTCAGTGGGTCCAGATGGCGTACTGCGTGCTGAACGAGTGTTTGGCGGCGTATTCGAGCCATTCTTTACAAATGAACCCGGTTTTGACAGTGAAGAAGGAGCGTTTCCACCTTCGAGTGAAATTGGGTTTCGGATTCGCGCAGCGCTGCGGTCATGGGATGGCGAGACCTTCAACACGATCTGTGCGGAACGGATTTCGATTCGATCTGGTCCGCTCGGGCCGGTGTTGACACCAGTAGAAGATTCGATTGTCATGGGGTTTTCGCTTGCCGTAAATCCATTTGGGAAGTTCCATCATCATCCAGGATGCCTGTTGCTTTCGGGAACTCCGATCCCTGAGCCGGATCACGGTGTCTATCTCTACGAGGCAGACCTGTTTTCAAACGTGCCGACAATCAGTTCGTCGCAGCCCTTCTGGGTGGTGTACAACTTTGGTCGCCCGGATGCCGAGCACGTCGCGGCGATGGAGTGGGTGTATCGGCGAAAGGTGTGTCCGGCGGATTTCAATCTCGATCGGGTTGTTGACTTCTTTGATTACCTTGACTTTGTCAGTGCATTTTCGACAAGCGTTCCGGCTTCTGATGTCAACGATGATTCTGTAGTTGATTTCTTTGACTATCTGGATTTCGTGGCAGGATTCTCACAGGGCTGCAACAACTAAATACACACTGGGGGATCAGCTTTACGCTATCCTCCGGCATTGAAAGCGAGTGCGACAACTATGGTGGAAATTGCCAAAGGACAGAACGAGAACGCGCTGGAGATTCGCGACTGCGAGTATCGGTTCCCCGATGCCGCCGCCGATGCCCCTCCGGTTGTCGCGATCAAAGAGTTATCGTTGAAGATGGGGCATCAACTGCTGGTCACTGCGCCGTCGGGGTTTGGAAAGTCGACGCTTTTGTACCTTATCGCCGGATTGCTCGAACCTGTGCGCGGACAGATCCACGTAAATGGTCAGTGGGTTCATGGTATTGCGGGTGCCGCAAGAGACCAGTTCCGCGGCAAATCGATTGGCATGATCTTCCAGACATTTAACCTCCTGCACGGATTCACAGCGTGTGAGAACGTCGAAGCGGCGTTGCTGTTTACTGGCGCCCCAGCGCACACGCATCGCGCGAAGGCTGAAGAGCTTCTCAAGAGCCTTGGCATAGAGCGGATTGATGCAATGGTGGATGCATTGAGTGTCGGGCAGCAGCAGCGGGTTGCGGTTGCTCGCGCGGTGGCGTGTGATCCGGTGCTTGTGCTTGCGGATGAGCCAACTGCCAGTCTTGATCCAGAAAACGCGAAGGTCGCGATGGAGCTTATTCGCAATACCTGTAAGATGAAAAATGCCGCACTTTTGTGCGTTTCTCACGATCCTTCGCTTTCGGCAAGCTTTGACAATCGGTTGGATTTGCGAGCCTCTCGCGGCACCAAGGGCTCAGAAGCGGGCCAGATCGGACCGGTGGCATCATGACCGATTTTGTCATTATCCGCCGCAGCATGCAGGCGAGATTGTTCTCAACTGTTGTGACCGTGTTAATGGTCGCAGTATCGGTGGCGTTGCTGCTGGTGCTGCTGACGATGCGTGATTCTGGTCGCAAGGCCTTTGAACGTGGTTCGGGCGATATGCATTTTCTTGTGAGTGCCGATGCAAGTCCTCTTGTCGCGGTGCTCAACGGAGTGTTCTACGCCAACGCGCCGCAGCGCCCCATTATGTGGTCGAAGTACGAAACTTTGAAAGCATCGCTGCCTCTTGAAACCGGCGGTCAAGAAAACCTCGCTCCCGGCTACGCGATTCCAACGCAGCAGGGCGACAGTTTCATGGGGTTGCCGGTGCTGGCAACCACGCCGGAATTCTTCACACATTTTCGTCCAAGTCAGGACGAAGCGTGGGCGTTTAAGGATGGAAGAGCGTTTAACAAGAGCTTTGAAGTTGTGCTTGGCTCCGCCGCCGCGAAAGCTACGAATCTGCGCGTCGGTGATCAGCTTTATCTTGTACATGGAATGTCCACAAGTAAGGATGCACCACGTCCAGAACCTAAGCCAGTGACAAAGCACGATGACCACGATCACGGCGACGACCACAAGCATGAAGGCGAACATGATCATGCGGCGGAGAGTTCTGAACCAACAGCGCACGTACACGAAGAATTCGTTTACACCGTCGTGGGAATTCTGGAGCCCACCGGAGGCTCGCACGATCGTGCATTGATTACTGAAATTGAGGCGGCGTGGATTATTCACGCGCAGGATCGACGTGAGAAAGCGGCAGGCGGTCATGTGGAAACCACCGCCGCGGATCTGCTTCCGGAAGATCGCAAGATCACCGGGATCTATATTCGCCTGGCGACACCTGTGGGCTCGGGCGCTCCTGCCAACTTCGCGCAAGTTGGATCGATGTTGCGTCGAGATCCGACGATCACAGTCGCTTCGCCTGCCGGGCAGATTGAACAGCTTTTTAAGATTGTCGGAAACATCGATCAGATTTTTATTGCGATGGCCCTGGTGGTGATGGTTTCAAGCGGCATCGCCATCATGCTTGCCTTGTACAACTCAATGGATCAAAGGCGGCGGCAGATCGCAATTCTGCGGGTGCTGGGCTCAAGCTCTGGTCGAATATTCTCGTTGGTGCTGACCGAGTCGGCTTTGATAGGAATGTTGGGCGCGGGAACTGGGATCGCGCTCAGTTTTGTCGGCACTGCGGTCGCAGCCGCGACGTTGAAGAAAATGCTCGGATTGGTGATCAATTCGTCGATTGACCCGCAAACTGCAGTCACCGTTGCCGCCGGAACAATAATTCTGGGGGCAATAGCAGGTGTTATTCCCGCGGCAATGGCTTATAGAACAAGTGTTGCCAGGAGCTTGAAACCCGCCTCCTGAACCGGCCTCGTGACAGGGTGCCAACAATGTACTACGGGAGCGCTGGCGAACAGGGGTCAGCGTTTTCGAATTGGGGAAGTCATGCGAAGTTTCTGGATAATCGTTGGACTGCTGATCGTGATCGCCGGCGCGTTTGCGGTGGTTCTATCGTTGCGTGCGAGGCAGCAGCGTACCGTGGCAATGGAAGCGCAGAAGCAGGCTGACCAGGCCAGGCTGAGCGCTGAAAACGCTCAGGCACAGGCGGTCGCACAATCCGTCGCAGCGAAGAAAGAAGCGGAATCAAAGTCGGTCCCGCCGCCAGTCGCGGTTGAAGTTCCGGTCGTTAAAGAAGCCCCGCCAACTAAAGAGGCCCCGGCTGCCAAGACCGAAGAAAAGAGCCCGGATCAAAAACCGGTGGACACAGCGCCGGTAAAGCCGGTTGAAGTACAACCAGAACCAGTGCAGATTTCAGATGAGACCGCTGCGGAACTGCAGAAGGTGTTGAGCGGCGAGCCGACGACTCCCGCAGCTGAGGCGTCGACGGCAACCAAGCCCAAAGTGGAAGAGTTTAAATGGGTTGTCGAAAAAGAAGATCCCAAATTGGAATCGCGTCCCGACGGATCACAGAAAATTGACGACCGATTCATTGTCACCGGCGAAGGAACCAAGGAAGATCCGTACGTTGTTTCCTGGGAACACCTTGTCAGCATTCAGGAGACGTTTGATCCATCTCAGAAGAAAGATGTCATCCCATCACGACTTCACTATCTTGATAATACATATGTGAAGATCACCGGGTACATTTGCTTCCCGCTGTATGTGCCGCAGCCCAAGGAGCTGCTTGCGATGTTAAATCAGTGGGATGGTTGCTGCATTGGTGTGCCTCCGACGGCCTACGACGCGATTGAAGTTCAGCTTCGCAAGAAGGTCGATGAGGAAACGCGCTTTGCGGTACACGGGTCGATCGTCGGGAAATTTCAGGTGAAGCCGTATGTGACCGGCAACTGGCTCGTTGGCCTGTATCTCATGACCGATGCTGAATTCGAAGCCTCGCACGATGGCAATTGATTATGTCAGGCTGAGGCAGGCGGCGCTTTGCTGCGGCGAAGGTTGAAGAGAGCGATGACATACGTTGCACTTGCGAGACCAAGCAGTACTGCGCCATTTGCCTGATGCAGCGTCCGTGTGAGTATTTCATGCACAGGAATAGCGATTTGCGTTGATGCGAGCTGTCCCGGCTGAAGGATTGTCTGATCCTTGCTGTGTCCTGCAAAGACAAAGAAGAACGCCAGCCATCCGATGGCAAACTGAACTCCAACACATACAAGGAGGCCAACGCTCAGTCGCCGCAATGTCGCACCGCCACGCTCTTTTGCAACTGATCGAGCGAATGTGGCTGCCAATGCAGCCATGACCACGACTGCAAGCGAGAACCCCATGTGAGCCCACAGCGCGTGGTTCGCACCCGAGGAACCATCAAGGCGCAAATGCCTGAATGCTGCGCCAAGCGTAAGTTGAAGAAGCGTGGAATGAACCAGTCCCGCGGCAAACGACTTTAATTTGCGGTCATCGCTCGCTACTGAATCTGTCAGCAGCGGGCGACCTGAGAGATAGAGGCACATACACAGCGCAATGGCCGCCGCAAAAGTGACCTGTCCGGCAACCCCATGGATCAGCGCCAGCACCAGACTTGCCTCAATGACTCGGAAACCGCCCAGGATTCCCTGCACGATGACCAGCCCTAGAACTGCCCAGGCAAAGACCTTGAGTGATTTGTTGGAAGTTCCCAGCGTCACCCAGATTGTGAGCAGCAACGTGGCAAGCCCCGCCAATGTTCCAAAGAGTCGATGAGAGTGCTCAAGGAAAATCGAATTGTGGCTCGTCATGAGCGAGATGGGATACAGAAACATGTTCGCGCCGTCAGATGCTGGCCAGCCCCTGACGCTCATGCCGCTGCCGGTGGTTGAAACCAGCCCGCCAATCAGGATCAGCGGCAGGAAAACAACGGATGTCATCAATCCGAATCGCGGCAGCCAGGTCGCAGAACTCAGGTCGAATTCAGCCGCGCTGCGCCGCGGTTGTGAGAGACTCGCAAGAAAGCCCGCCACAAGAGCGATGATCACTGATGCAATCGAAAATCCCGCAACTGGTCCGAGCGCGGCGATCGAAAACCCGCTCACTCCCTGCGCAGGATCAGTTTGTCCAGCGGTGACACTCTCCGGCGCTCGCGCGATAAACGCCCCCACGAGCAGTAAGTTGAATTTGAGTGTGGTCCAACCCGATGCGAGTCCAACACGCCACCCCAATGTGCGGCCAAACTGCCGACCAGCCAGTCCCGCGCCGACAATCATGCACCCCAGCAGTGCGATTCCTACCGCAATTGGCGGCGCATTCACTCCAGGGAGGTGGGTCAGGAAGAAAACTACCCACATTGCGACCGCAGTCCCAAGGCCATACACACCTGCGGGTGCCGCGAATCGACTACCAACAACGATGGTGCGAAGCATCGTTCCGATTCGCGATGAGGCTGAAGTTGTTAGTGAGTCAGGCATATTGCGGGTTCCTTCCAACCCGAAAGACGAAAACCGAATAAAAACCGTTCAAACATATTGAGATCGTGTCTCAATTACGAACAATCGTTCGCGTGGCCTTGACACAATACGCCGGGGCAATAAGTTTTCCTGCCTGACAAGAAATATGCACAAGGACCGGTAACTCGTCCGACGATTACCCGGGCTTTGGGCATGCTCTTTTTTTGGTCGTATCTGTTGTTCGGCAGATGCGGGTTGTCCTTGCGGGAGACTCGATGTCAACGCTATTTCCGAAGTGGATGAATGCGTTTCCGACCGTTTCAGCTCTATTGGCTGTAGGTGGTCTGACAACCGTTGTGTGCGGGTTCTGGTATTACGCCACGCCGAAATTCTGGCGTATCGGCTACATGCCACAACAGCCCGGCGGCGGTTTCAATCACGCGATCCATGCCGGTCAGCTCGGTATGGACTGTCGTTACTGCCATACCAAGATTGAGAAATCGGCCGAGGCCAACATTCCCAATGTTGCGACTTGCTATGGCTGCCACGCAGAAGGCCGACTGGTCAAGCATGCGATCGGCGATGAAGCGCACGTTCAGAAGACTAACTTTATTCGCGAGGCGTACGCCAAAGACAAATCCGTGGAATGGACCCGAGTTCACAAGGTCCCCGAATATGTTCGCAACTTCCCCCACAACGTCCACCTCAATGCAGGCGTGTCGTGCTTCTCCTGCCACGGCCAGATCACCGCAATGCCGGAAGTTGCCCAGGTCGCAGAGCAGAGCATGGGCTGGTGCCTTGATTGCCATCGCAAGGTAGGAATCAGCCCAGAACAGGTACTCGTGCCAAAAGACAAGGTGTTCGACCTGGTCTATGTGCAATCAGAGTGGTTTGCCAATCCTGCTGAACACAAAGCTCACGCCGCCGAATTGCTGAAGAATCTTAAAGAGTCCCCGCCCCAGCACTGCGGCGCCTGCCACCACTGATTCATAAACAACCCAACGCTTCTCTCGCGGCGAATACCGCCAAAGTTTAAACGACCTCATCCTCCGGAATACACATGAGCCAGCAAGATCAATGCCCAACGACCACCAAGGGTGAAAAGAAGCAAGCTTCGAAAGCCGAGCGAAAGCTCACGCCGCGTGCGCTGTCGACTATTGCCGGCAAGAAGTCCTGGCGCAGTGTTGATGAAGTTGCTGATACGCAGGAATTCCGTGACTTTGTCGAACGTGAATTCCCCGCGGGCGTGACCGAACTCTTCACCTCTTCCCGCCGCTCATTCCTGCAGTTCATGGGCGCATCGCTCGCCCTCGCTGGCGCGGCAACGATTCCAGGCTGCCGCCGCCCAGTTGAGAAAATCCTGCCCTATTCCAAAGATGTGCCTGAAGACGTCATCATCGGCAAGCCACTGTTCTACGCAACCGCCATGGCCCTTCCCGGCGGCGGCGCTGAAGGCCTGCTTGTCGAAACCCACGAAGGTCGTCCGACGCGCGTCGAAGGCAATCCGCTCCACCCGATCAATCACGGCAAGAGTTCGCCATGGGCACAGGCCTATGTGCTCGGCCTCTACGATCCGGATCGTCTGAAATTTCCGGTCTACAAGAATCCCGCTCGCGGTCCGCTCGAAGCAACATGGGAAGATTTCGCCGCCAAGTGGTCTGAACTCGCCCCGTCGCTGGGCAAAGGCGCAGGCCTCGCGATTCTCGTCGACAAGAAGTCGAGCCCAACACGCGACAGCGTGAAGGCCGACCTCAAGAAGAAGCTTCCAGACGCAACGTGGATCGCCTACGACATGAGCGCGAACTTCAGCGCGATCGAAGGATCACGCCTCGCATTCGGCAAGCCGATGCGCGAAGTGCACTCGCTCTCCAAAGCCAAGATCGTCGTGAGCATGGATCGAGATTTCGTTTCGACATCTGGCAGCGGGGCTGAGGCAACAGGTCTGGTCAACGCACGTGATTTCAGCGCTGGCCGAAACGTAACATCCACGAAAGACGAGATGAATCGTCTGTACATGGTCGAAAGCGGAACCTCACTTGCCGGTTCGCTTGCCGACCACCGCATCCGTATGGCACCCTCGGCGATCACCAGCTTCGCCTTTGCACTGGCGAACAAGATCGGCGAATTGTCAGGCGATGGCAATCTTAAGAAGCTCATCAAGAATCCCTCGGGCGATGCAAAGCTCGACAATGCGTTCATCGACGCCGCGGCCGAAGACCTGTTTGCTCACAAGGGTGCATGCGTTGTCATGGCCGGTGCGAGTCAGCCCGCTGAAGTTCACGCACTGGTTCACGCGATCAACGCCGCGCTGGGTAACGCGGGCAAGACTGTTGCCTATCGCCCGATGTCCGAAGATGAATCATCTGACTGCCGCGCTGAACTCACCGCCTTGGCAGCAAAGATGAATAAGGGGCAGATTTCAACACTCATCTGTCTTGGCGTCAATCCTTGCTATGACGCACCAGCTGACCTGAACTTCAGCGACCTCTTCGCCAAGGTGCCCAACACAATCACCTGGAGCGTTGAAGCAACTGAAACCGCTGCACACAGCGCGTGGTCAATCAACGGCACTCACGGACTTGAAGCCTGGGGCGATATCGAAGCCGCAGACGGCACCCGCTCAGTCGTACAGCCAATGATCGCGCCGCTCTACTCCAAGCTCGAAGACGCAACTGGTCCCGCAGTTCCAGTCCTGAGCGAAATTGAATTCCTCGCCTTCATCGGCGGCGATGCAAAGCCCGATGGCATGAGCCTGATCCGCAAAACATGGCGAGCGGCGCTTGGCGAAGCTGAAGCCGCGGACAAGACCTGGCGTCGACTGCTGCGTGATGGACGCACACAGAATCCAGTGAATCCTGCCGCGGCAGTTGCGCTCAAGGTTGACGCAATCGCATCAGCGCTTGCCAAGATGTCAGTACCTAAGGCCGCGACGTCCAGCAGTCTTGATGTCGTGTTTGAAGTCGGCCAGGTCGGCGATGGTCGCTTCGGCAACAACCCCTGGCTGCACGAACTGCCGCAGAACGGCACACGCGTAGTGTGGGACAACCCCGCGCTGCTCAGCCCAAAGACCGCCGAGGCACTCGGCATTGCGCCAGTCTCGTTTGTTGAGGAACACGCTGACCGGATTTACACCGATCGCAAGTATCCCCAGGCTCGCATGGCAGAGATCACCATTGACGGTCGCAAACTCGCGATCGCCGCGTGGATCTGTCCCGGCATGGCCGACAACACGATCATCCTGACAATGGGTTACGGCCGCAAGGGCTGTGGTGTTGTTGGCGAAGGTGTTGGATTCAATGTCTCTGGTATTCGTTCAAGCGCCATGGCTCGCACCGTGCAGGGTGCGACAGCATCGGCCTTGGGCGACACCTACGAAATCTCCAGCACGCAGAACCACTGGTCAATGGAAGGCCGCACCGAACTGGTGCGACAGGTTGATCTGGCCGCATGGCAGAAGCATGGCGATGTCATTCACTCCCTTAAGGACTCGATCTACGGCCGCAACACTGCCAAAGTGAACTTTGGCGAAATGCTGGGTGAGCTCTCGCACGCGCCGCCAAACGTTTCAATCTTCGACAATCCCTACAACAACGGTCCAGCCGATCCTGATCCCAACACGAAAGCGCCAAATCCTGATGTCTTGAATCAGCCAACTGGTCCGCAGTACAGCCGGGCCCAGCAGTGGGGCATGACCATTGACCTCTCATCCTGCACCGGCTGCGGAACGTGCACCATCGCATGTCAGAGCGAAAACAACATCCCGGTCGTCGGCAAGATCGAAGTGGCCAAGGGCCGCGAAATGACCTGGATTCGCGTCGATCGCTACTACACCGGCGACGATATCAACAACCCCGAATCAATGTTGCACCAGCCTGTCGCATGTGTGCACTGCGAAAACGCACCTTGCGAAACCGTCTGCCCGGTGAACGCAACTGTTCACGGTCCAGAAGGCATGAACTACCAGGTCTACAACCGCTGCATCGGTACGCGGTACTGTGCGAACAACTGCCCGTACAAGGTTCGCCGCTATAACTTCTATGAATTCGGCATCAGCAAGTTCAACGGTGGCTACCGCGGCAAAGAGCAGATAGACAACCTGCTCAAGCCAGTCGGCGGCCTGCCCAATGTGAACGCGATCCCGCCGCGTCTTCGCGAAAAGGTCGATGAGATCTCACGCATGCAGCGCAATCCCGATGTGACGGTCCGCATGCGTGGCGTGATGGAAAAGTGCAGCTACTGCGTGCAGCGCGTCAATGCCTCTCGCGCCGAGATGAAGCTTGAGAATCTTGACATCATCCCCGATGGATTCTTCCAGACTGCCTGCCAGCAGGCCTGCCCATCCAACGCCATCGTCTTTGGCGACATTCTTGATCCCGCAAGCAAGGTCAAGAAGACTCGCGAATCTGGCCGCAGCTACCTGCTGCTTGGGTTCCTCAACACCCGTCCTCGCACCAGCTACCTGGTAAGCGTCAAAAATCCAAATCCCAAACTCCGCGTTCCCAATGCGGATCCATTCCATGCTCCAGGCGGCCACGACAATCATGACGGTCATGATCATTCAACTCCTGGGCACGGCAACGAAGAAAAGAAACACGGCTTCTATGTCGATCCGCGCAAGCAGAACGGCGAACCGGGTTATGCCTTGAGCTTGAGCGTCTTGTCCTGAAACAGTCAACAGTGGTTTAGACGTGACAACAAGTCACGGAGTAATACATGAGCGCGATTCATCCTGATAAAGTGACCGCCGACCGCCTGGCCGGTCTCATCCGCCCCACCGGGGGTGTGGTGCTCGATCCGGCACTGGGCGATGGCACACTGATCGACGACCCCAGCGTGCGGCCGCCATTGGTGCTGAATCAGCGCACCTTTGGCGAAGTGACCGAGATCGTCTGTGGGTACACCGAGAACAAAGCCCCGCGCTGGTGGTTCCCGGTCTTCCTTCACGCATTCGGAATCGCCCAGCTTGGCGGCCTGTTCATCCTCTATCTCGTCATCACCGGCATCGGAGCCTGGGGTCTTAATAACCAGGTTGACTGGGCATGGGACATCACCAATTTCGTCTTCTGGATCGGTATCGGTCACGCCGGAACACTTATCTCCGCGATTCTCTGCTTGCTCAAGCAGAAGTGGCGCACAGGCATCAACCGTTCAGCAGAAGCCATGACGATCTTCGCGGTTATCTGTGCCGCGACATTCCCGGGTATTCACATCGGCCGCCAGTGGATGGCGTGGATGCTCTTCCCGATTCCAAACGCCAACATGATCTGGCCGAACTTCCGGTCGCCGTTGCTCTGGGACGTGTTCGCAGTTTCAACCTACGGAACTGTTTCGCTGCTCTTCTGGTACATGGGCATGATCCCCGACTTTGCAACGCTCCGCGATCGGGCTGACAAGCGCCTCCGCCAGTTCACCGATGGTCCGCTGCTCATGCCATTTGTTCCCGTTCGCGTCGACGCGATTCGCGCCTACGTCTACGGCTTCCTGTCAATGGGCTGGAGAATGAGCGCTCGCCACTGGCACCGCTACGAAGTGGCTTATCTTGTGCTCGCTGGCATTTCAACCCCTCTTGTGCTCTCAGTGCACTCGATCGTGTCCTTCGACTTCGCAACGTCGATCCTTCCCGGCTGGCACACCACCATCTTCCCGCCATACTTCGTCGCAGGCGCCATCTTCGGCGGCTTCGCCATGGTGCTTCTGCTCCTGCTTCCCTGCCGCATTCTCTTTAAGAACCTCGCTGACTTTGTCACACTGCGACACGTCGAGAACATGGCCAAAATCATTCTCGTCACGGGCATGATGGTCGGTTTTGCCTACGCGATGGAATTCTTCATCGCCTGGTACTCAGGCAACAAGTACGAACTGCACGTCTTCCTCAACAGTCGCGCCAACCCTGCGGAGGCCCCGTACTGGTGGGCGTACTGGACCATGATTTCCTGCAACGTGCTTTCGCCGCAGGTCTTCTGGTTTAAGAAGGCTCGCACCAGTCCATTCGTTGTGTTCGTCGTCAGCTTCCTTGTCACGATCGGCATGTGGTTTGAACGCTTCGTGATCATCGCGACATCACTTCACCAGACCTTCCTGCCTGGCGAGTGGCACATGTTCTTCCCAACCATCGTCGACATCATGATTTTCGTCGGAAGCTTCGGCGTCTTCATCACGCTCTTCCTGCTCTTTGTCCGCTTCCTTCCCATCTTCGCAATTTCGGAAATCAAAGCAGTTCTGCCGCAGGCCAGTCCGCACTGGTCGGGCTACGGACATCATGATGACCATGGGACCCATGACACTCACAACGATCACGGCCACGCCGCGAAACACTCCGGAGGGCACGGCCAATGAGTAAGCCTCTCTACGTCACCGAATCCGGCAAGCCGCTTTACGGCGTGCTCGCGGAGTTCGCCAATCCAGCAGAAGTGATTCACGCGTGCGAAAAGGTTCGCGATGCTGGCTATCACAACTGGGACCTGCACACCCCGTTTCCCATACACGGAATGGAAGAAGCCATCGGAATCAAACGCACGAAATTGCCGTTGATCGCAGCGTGCGTTGGGCTCACTGCCGCCGCACTCGGCTTCTATATGCAGATCTATATGAATGTGGACTACAAAATGGTCGTCCAAGGCAAGCCTTACACCGCCTGGGAACCACTGGTTCCCATCACGTTCGAACTTGGCATTCTGTTCACCGCGTTCACCTGCATCATCGGCATGCTCGCTCTCAACGGCCTGCCGCGGCACCATCACCCGCTCTTCAGCTCAACAAAGTTCCTCAATTGCTCTGATGACAAGTTCTTTATTGCCATTGAATCAATTGATCCAAAATTCGAACCAGAGCAAACCCGTGCACTGCTCCGCAGCGCCGGAGCAAAAAATATCGAACTAGTTGAAGATTGAACCCAGAACGCATCACGCCAATCACCAGATCGGCGATTTACAAAGAACGCAAGCATGATTCAAATTCCTCGCACAACTCACCTCCTGGCACTCGCGATCATCGCTGCCCCCGCCGCAATCACCGGTTGCCGCGGCGAGCGCTCACGCGAAGCACCTCGCCAGTTCTTTCCTGACCTTGATGATCAGGCAAAGCCCAAGCCGCAGGGGACGACAACGTTCCACGCCGATGGTCGCGTCATGCGTCAATCACCAAAGGGCACTGTTCCCTTTGGTCGCACCAGCTTTGATCCCGCCAGTGTCACACCGAGCAGCTCTGTGGGCGCTGGGAAGGAAAACTGGGGCAAGGTCTACGCGGAACGTCAGGCTGATTTCCTTCGCGAAGACGATCGCATCTATCTGGGTACGAATCCAGATGGCACATACCTTGACGCGATTCCAGTAAAGGTTGACGCTGAACTCCTTGCCCGCGGCGAGAAGTGGTTCAATATCACCTGTGCGACTTGCCACGGTTACGCTGGCGATGCGCAGGGAGCAGTCGGCAAAGTGTGGGCTGGCGGCGCAGCTGGCGTTGCCAATTTCCATGATCCCAAGTATCGCGATAAGACAAATAAGACTGGCCAGGATGGATACATCTTTCACTCTGCCATGGTCGGTGTCTTTGATCAAACAGGCAAACAGAAGATGCCCGGCTATGCACACGCGCTCGACGCGATGGATGCCTGGGGCGTCGTTGCCTATATCCGTGTTCTGCAGGAAACGCGCCTGGGCTCACTCAGCGATCTGACCGATGCCGAGCGTGCTGAACTCTTGAAACGCAAACCCGCACCATCCGCAATTCCGCCGGCGACTCCGCCCGCTGCACCCGCAGGAGGTTCAAAGTGAGCACCGCCAATCATCCAATCTACTTGCCCGGAACTGTGGTGCTGCCCAACATGGCCCACCACCCCAAGCTGCGCAAAGAGAACATCACGCTCGCGGGTTCAAATCCGTCAGTGATCTTCTTCATCGTCGGTCTGATCGGCGTGGCTGTTGCCATTGTGGCCAGCATGATGCAGGAACACATGAAAGCGGCGCACGCTCTCTCATCCATTCACATCGGTGTCATGAGTTGCCTGGCTATCAGCCTTGGCGCTCTCTTCTTCGTGCAGATCAACCTGCTGGTGAATGCTGGCTGGTACGCGACCATTCGCCGCCAGATGGAGAATATTGCCTCGCTCGCGCCGATCTTCGGCGTGCTCGCGATTCTCACGCCGCTGGTCGACTATTTCTTCCTGGACGGCAGCCTGTTCACCTGGATGAACAAGGCCTTCGTACACGACGAAATTCTCTCCAAGAAGATCGCGTTCTTCAATCCCCTGTTCTTCTTTGGTCGCGGCTTCCTTTACATCATCATCTGGGCGATTCTCACACGCATCTATCTCAAGAACAGTCTTGAGGAAGATCGCACCGGCGACCGCATGCTCTGCGCCCGTTCACGCCGGATCGCGACTGTCGGCCTGATTCTCACCGCACTCACAACCGCATTCTGTGCGTTCGACTGGCTGATGTCGTTCGACTTCCGCTTCTTCTCAACCATGTGGGGCGTCTACTACTTCGCCGGTGCTGCCTACTCCGGCATCGCGATGTTCATCCTCATCTGCGTCTCGCTTCGACGTCGCGGCCTGCTCAACGGCCTGGTGACTGAGGAACACTTCCACGATCTCGGCAAGTTCCTCTTCGCGTTCACGATCTTCTGGGCGTACATCTCTTTCAGTCAGTACTTCCTCATCTGGTATTCCAACATTCCCGAAGAAACCGCCTGGTATGTCTATCGCAAACATGAAGGTTGGCAGTACCTCTTTTACACTCTCTGCTTTGGCCACTTCCTGGTCCCCTTCCTCATCCTCCTCTTTAGAGATGTAAAACGTAACTTCAACGCACTGACGCTCATGGCAGTCTGGGCAATTCTCATGCAGGTCCTGGATATGACGTTCATCGTCAAGCCCATGGTCTTCATCCGCGAAACCGAAGCGGGCTTTACGCCTTCGTCCACCGCTCTGATAACTGCCGCGGCAAGCATCGGCATGCTCGGCATCTTCATGGGTCTGCTCTGGCGCAAGATCGCACAATCACCGCTCGTTGCAGTGAATGACCCGCGCATGGCTGAATCGCTTGGCCATAAGAACTATGTCTAATTCTCGTTCTCGGGCGATGCCCTGGGGCGAGTTTGAATCGGTTGATATACATCCAGCGAATCAAGTAATGCTTGAATCGCATTGAAAATCGGAGTTCTGGAAATGGCCCACGGCCAACACACTCACACCGTCCCCCACGAAGAGGCTCATGCTGATTCCTGGCATCATCACTCCTCCGGCGAAAAGCCGCAGGTAGAGCACGGTGCCACCATCAGCTACGGCTCAATCATTTTCTGGAGCGTTGCGTTGGTTATCGCGACCATCGGCTCTATCGGCGCCGTGTGGATCTACTTCGATCACTACATCACCAAAGTAAAATCCGATCGCTTTGAATACAACCTTTACACCCTTGATCAAACTGAAGCTGATGCATTCAAGCTCATGCAGGATCGGCAAGTTCGCACTTACAAAGCAGGTGTCGTCGACGGAACCCTGAAAACCACAGGGTGGATCGATCCGGCGAAAGAGATAATCCAGATTCCAGTCTCTGTTGCCAAAGAAAAAGTGATCAAGAAGTACAGCCAGACCAAGTAAGGACCTTTCGTGATTCAGAGTTTCCACAGTCTGCGCCGCTCGATTCCGTTGCTCCTGGCAATGGGTCTGGCTTTCTGCGCACCTGTCGCAAACGGGCAGTTCACCGATGGTCGCGGCGGCATTCCAAACGTACTCCCCAAAGAAGCGCAAGGAGTCGGCCTTCAAGACCACCTCGGTCAGCGTCTGCCCATGGACGTTGAATTCCGCAATTCAGAAGGTAATGCAGTCAAGCTGGGCGATTACTACAAAGATGGCAAGCCCGCCATCGTTGTGCTTGCCTACTACCGCTGCCCAGTTGTTTGCACAGTCGTCTTGGACAAGCTGGCTCAGTGCATGCAGAACCTCGATTACACAGTCGGTAAAGACTACCGAGCACTCATCTTCAGTTTCGACCCAACCGAGAAAACTCCCTCCGCACGCGGCAAGAAAGAGCACTACCTCTCCGGATACGAGCGAGCGGATACGCCTGGCGTCCGCGAAGGCTGGGAGTTCCACACTGGTACTGAGGTCGCCTCCAAGGAACTCGCGACTGCTCTTGGTTTTGATTACAAGCTTCTTCCCAACGGTGAGTACTCCCACCCCGTCATTGTCTATGTCACAACTCCTGATGGCCGCATTGCTCGCTATATCGGCGGTTATGACTACGACGCCAAGGACATGAAGCTGCATCTGCTCGAAGCAACCAACGGCAAAATCGCCAACTCCATCGGCGATGCCTTCCTGCATTTCTGCTACCGCTTCGATCCCAATTCGGGAAAGTTCGTACTTGTCGCCCTCCGGGTAATGCAGGCCGGCGGCATTGTCGCAGTCATTGGCCTGGGTTCGCTCATCGGACTTTTGTTCGCTGGTGAACGTATCCGCCGCCGCAGACAGGCGCTTCTGCTCGCCGGAGCAACAGTTGTCCCCGCAGAATCATCCTCCACAGAATCCCACGATCCCAATCATGATCCAAATTTAGTTTCTCGAGATTGAACGATGCTCAAATCGCCTGACATTTCGCCTTTCCTAGCCCAGCAAGCCCCAACTTCGCTGCAAGAACTCTGGTTCCGGTCCAAACCCGGCGCTGTGTATGCATCAGATGTGGACGCATTGTTCATGTGGGTCTTCTGGTTCTGCGTAATCTGTTTTGTATTCCTCATGGGAGTCATGGTCTACTGGACCGTGAAATACCGCCGCGTACCGGGGAAGAAACTGCAGCTCTCAACTTCACATAACACTCCTCTGGAAATTATGTGGACAGTGGGACCGCTGATTCCGCTCGCCTATATCTTCTTTGCAGGTTTCCACGGCTATGTCAACGGCCTTGTCGCGCCCGGCGACTCCATGGAGATCGTGGTCAAAGGAAGTAAGTGGAACTGGGACCTCCAGTACCCCAATGGCGGAACATCGGTTGAGTCAACCTATTCCAATAAAGCTAAGCAAATTGTGTGGACTGATGCGAATACAGGGCAGAAAACCAACACCGAACGCTTTGGCGAAACAACCGAATCCCTTCGAACTACCGATGTGCCGATCTTCTACGTTCCCGCTGAGAAAAACGTCCGCCTCCGTATGTCCAGCGCGGATGTTCTTCACGCCTTCTGGATTCCCGACTTCCGCATTAAGCAGGACGTGCTTCCCAATCGCTATACCTCACTCTGGTTCCGCACGCCGCCACTTCCCGACAACGCCGAGAAGCTTCCCAATGGCGTTCCCTATGTCGATCATTGGATTTTCTGTGCAGAATACTGTGGACAATCGCACTCGGAAATGATGGGAATTTTCCGCGTTGTGCCCGCCGCGTACTTCGATAAATGGGTCGAATTGGCCGCAAGTGGCGGCACGCCCGAAGAACAAGGTTTCAAGCTCTACAAGCGCAACTGCGCTTCATGCCACTCTGTCGATGGCTCGCCCAATACAGGTCCAACCTGGAAGCCCGATCCCGCCAAGGGAACCGGCTGGGGAAGCAACATTGCACTCGATAAGGGCAGCCCCAATCCAGTGGTGTTCGATGAGAACTATGCCCGCGAATCCATCCTTGACCCGCAGGCAAAAATCCACGTCACGTATGGTCCAACATCAGCAATGAACAGTTTCGCCGGACAGTTGAAAGACGAACAGATCGAAAGTCTCATCGCCTATATGAAGTCTCTGAAGAAGTAATCCATCCACTCATCCGCGCTTCGGCGCTCGACCGGCCTCAGGAGTTTCTGCTATGTCAACCATCTCACCTTCAACCGACCATGCTCACGGGCACGGCTCTGGCCACGATCATCACGAAAGCTATCTCGCTTCCAAAGGCTCGCTCTGGGCTGACATCTGGAACTGGGCCACCACTGTCGATCACAAAAAGATCGGTGTGATGTATCTGGTTGCAGTGCTGATTTTCTTCTTCATCGGCGGCGTGCTCGCAATCGCAGTTCGTACCGAACTATGGGAGCCAGTTCGTATGGTCGATGGCCAGGTCATGGGCCAGTTGTTCTCCAAGGGTGAAGGTGCTGCAGGCGGCAACACTATTTACAACCGCCTCTTCACACTTCACGGCGCGGTCATGGTCTTCATGGTCATCATTCCCAGTGTTCCAGCAGCACTTGGCAACTTCCTGATCCCCCTCATGCTCGGCGCCAAAGACGTCGCCTTCCCGCGATTGAACCTGTTCTCCTGGTACCTCTACCTCTTCGGCTCGCTCTTCGCCGGACTTTCCATCCTGGTCGGCGGCGTAGATACCGGCTGGACTTTCTACACCCCGTATTCAACTACTACTGATCCAGATCAATGGCGCGTCGTCTTCATCGTCGCCGGCGCGTTCATCATGGGCTTCAGCTCCATCCTGACCGGCCTTAACTTCATCGTCACTGTTCACAAGCTCCGTGCCCCCGGGCTGGGCTGGTTCGACATGCCTCTCTTTGTCTGGGCCCTTTATGCAACCAGCATCATTCAGGTCCTTGCGACACCAGTCATCGGCGTCACGCTCCTCCTGCTTATTCTTGAGCGTGTCTTCCACGTCGGCATCTTCGATCCCGCAATGGGCGGCGACCCTGTTCTCTTCCAGCACTTCTTCTGGTTCTACAGCCATCCCGTCGTCTATGTGATGATCCTCCCTGGCATGGGAATCATCTCCGAAATCATTCCGACTCACTGCCGCAAAAAGATCTTCGGTTACCGCGCCATCGCCTTCGCTTCCTTCGGCATCACCGCCGTCGCCTTCCTGGTGTGGGGCCACCACATGTTCACTGCTGAAAGTGAACTCATCGCGACTATCTTCTCAGCACTCACCTTCCTGGTTGCAATTCCTACAGCGGTCAAGGTATTCAACTGGATCTTGACCCTCTATAAGGGTTCCATCGCGCTGACTGCACCAATGGTCTACGCACTCAGCTTCCTCTTCCTCTTCTCAATCGGCGGCCTGACAGGTCTCCCGCTGGGTGCGCTCGCAACTGACCTCCACTTGCACGATTCATATTTCGTCGTCGCTCACTTCCACTACGTCATGATGGGAGGCACGATCATCGCCTTCGTCGGTGGCCTGCACCACTGGTGGCCCAAAATCACCGGCCGCATGTACAACGAGAGATGGGCCATTGTCGGCGCCGTCATCGTGTTCATCGGGTTCAACGTCACCTTCTTCACCCAGTTCTTTATGGGTGTGCAAGGCATGCCCCGTCGCTACGCCAGCTATGTCGATCACTTCCAGATCTATCACCAGATCTCGACGATCGGTAGCTACCTGCTTCTTCTGGGCTTCCTGCTCCACGCACTGGTGTTCCTCATGTCTATCCGCGGGCCCAAAGCTCCCGCCAACCCATGGGGATCTCTCACGCTCGAATGGCTCTGCTCAAGCCCGCCAATTGAACACAACTTCGAGAAGGAGCCGGTGGTCACCCACGGCCCATACGACTACGGCCTGGTCGTTCCATTCCACTGCACCGAAAAGGAATTCCCGCTCGCATCCGAAGAAGACCGCAAGGCTCATTCACATCACTAGCGCGCATCACTAACCAGTTCCCCTCACACTCGAGTTCACCATGACGACACTTCCAACCAAATCCGCGGCCGATCTGCCTGGGTACGAAAAGTACCAGCACGCATCGCACTTTCGTACTAAAGACGATGAGTTCGATGCAGCGAAGACTGGCTTCTGGCTCTTCCTCGCCACCGAAGTCCTGCTCTTCGCCGGTATCTTCGTCTGGTACGCCATCTATCGCATGATGTACCCCGATGCGTTCCGCATTGGCTCGTCATACCTCGACTGGCGCTGGGGCGGACTCAACACCATCGTGTTGCTGGTTTCCAGTTACACCATGGCGATGTCCATCAATCATTTCCAGCACAATCGCCAGAAAGAAGCTCGTCGTAATCTGCTCATTACCCTCGTCTGTGGCGCTGCATTCGTGGCAATTAAATTGCTCATGGAATACGTCCCAAAAATGACGGGGTGGCATTTCGATATCTTCGCATCGCACGCTCACGCAACTGATATCAAGACCGCACTCGGTGGTCTCTTCTACTTTGATCCCACCTACGGCGGCAAACTCCCAGGTGCCCTCTTCACCTTCGCATTCTCAACCAATCCAAACGAAAACATGTGGTGGTCGATGTACTACACCGGTACTGGCCTCCACGCCCTGCACGTCATCATCGGCATGGGTCTCATCTTCCGCGTCTGGTGGCTCTCACGCCCCGGCGTTGAAAACTACGGCCCGCGCCACTACACCGGCGTCGAAATGGCTGGCCTCTACTGGCACATCGTCGACCTTATCTGGATCTTCCTCTTCCCGCTTCTCTATCTCATTCACTGATTCAATTCCCACACCGCGGCACAATTTCACGACCTGCTTGCCTTCCTTGGAGTTCGCCAAATGCCCATCGCAAACAATCCACTTCGCTCAGCTCACGCCGCCGATGCACATGGTGCCCACGGCGCTCACGGCGACAACGCATCCTTCGACGAAATCAATCCACACCACGAGCCGCACGCAGAGCACGTCATTGTCTCCGCGTTCACCAATCGCGTAGTACTCGCGATCCTGCTCTTCTTTACCTTCGCCACGGTCGGCGCGGCAAACTTTGAATCGTGGATTCAGGACACCTTTCACATCCTGCTTCCCACCTGGCTCAACGTCTTCATCGCTCTCTCAATCGCGACCATCAAGGCAATCCTCGTCGTCCTCTACTTCATGCAGCTTCGCTTCGACAATCTCATCAACTCAGTCATCTTCTGCTTCTCGCTCTTTGCCTTCTCCCTCTTCCTTGGTTTCACCGCGATCGATCTGGGAAACCGAGGCAAGGTCTATGACTTCAAACAGCACGAGATCGTTGCCGGTGGGGCGGGTGAGTCCGGAAAAACAGTCCTCGGAGATCTCCAGAACGGTCGTTCCGCAGGCTCTGAATCCATCACCGCATTCCGAGCCCGCCAGCGTCTGGAAGCACTGACTGCTCAGTTCGTTGCAGCCGGTGATCCCGCCGATGTCGCAAAGCAAAAGGCCCAGGTCGAGTACTCTCGCGAACTTGCCGAAGCAATTCATCATCGCCACACCAAGCACGCTGATCACTCAGTAAATCAATCCACGCCAGACGCAAGCCGCCCGCGCTCAGGCACCACACCCGGTCTCTTTGATGCAAAAGACCCCGCAGCTGATTCCGCCGCTCCCGGCGGCCACTAATGAAGATGTAGGCCAACCATGAAGCGTCGCACTGGTTCAATACTCCTCGCTCTCGCCTCAATTGCCACGCTCATTGTCAGCAGCGTCTTCATGGCTCGCCGCATTGGCGAGTTCCACAAAGATCACAAGCGCAACCAGTTCGCTTTCCGCGAAGTTGACGAACGCACCTTTAAGTACGCTAATCACAATGTCTCGGTCACTGAAACCGTCGAAGGCACAACTCCGTACGTCAACATCAAATACGGCGACAACGACCTCAAGCTTCGCGTCCAGCTCCCCGGCGAAAAAGAACTCCCCGGCCTCAAGCCCTACATGGATTGGATGCGCATCGTCCGCTTCGTCCCCACCAACGGTCGCCCCATTCCTGAAGTGATCAAAGACAGCTACGAAGGCAAAGTTGTCGATCGCCTGGTCATCGTCACCCGCGAACTCCCGCCCGGCGTAGATCCTGGCACATGGGGTCGCGTCTGGCGCAAAGACTGGATCTTCACCTTCAGCGAGTTCCTGCCTGATGGCACCTTCTCCACCCAACGTCTGAACTACCCAACCTCGCGCCGCTGGCAGGATGCCAAACCCGGCGAACTCGTCGAGAATACCTGGGAGATGCAGGCCGCACTCCTCCTCATTCCCAAGGGAATGGGACCGAGCATGAAACCGCAGAACGATGCACTCTCAAGCGTTGGCTGGACGCTTCCTGTTGCCGCATCTTCAATGCTCCTGATCCTGGGCAGCATCGTCCTCGCAGCCAGCGGCAAGCGCTCCGCCTGATCACTTCGTATACAGACTCGCCGCCATCCGCACGGTCACATTCTGACCATCAAAAATAACAAACTCATACCCCGGATGGATCGATGCTGCTCCGATCACGCCATCTTTGCGAATCGCGTACATCGTCACATTGAAAGTTAATTTCCCCTGCACATCCAGCAGCCGCTTTTGCCGTGTCTTGTCCACAATCTTCTTGAGCGCTGCGAGGCACGCTTCCTCCGGCGAGTCACCCGCTTCCATCCTGCTCACTGCATAAAAACTCCCGCACGACTGCATCACCGCCTCGCCTCTCCCGGTCGCTCCTGCAGTGCCCACCTGATTATCAACATACAACCCGCCGCCAACCACCGGCGTATCGCCCACCCTTCCCGCAATCTTGTATGACAGTCCACTCGTGCTCGTCAATGCACACAAGTCGCCCGCCTCATCAATCCCGCCCATATAGATAGTCCCAAAAGTAAACGGCTCCCGCGGCACACCTCCCGATTGATTCGGTTTCGGCGCTCCCGCCTCTACCTCCGTACTCGCCTCCGCACGACCTGCCCACCGCGCTCTCCCATAGTCACTCGCATCCTCGCCTTCCGCAAGCCATGCATCACGCGGCGACAAATTCGCCTTCCACTCAAGCCACGCCTGCCGCCCCGCCGGAGTCAAAAGCTCTTCTTGCTTAAACCCCAACATCTGTGCAAATCGGCACGCGCCCTCACCCACCAAAAGCGAGTGATCTGTCCGTCGCATCACCTCATGCGCCACCGCCGCCGCATATCGATACCCCTTCAATCCTGCCACCGCGCCCGCGCGATGCGTCTTCCCATCCATCACCGCCGCATCAAGTTCCACCACACCGTCCTCATTGGGCAACCCGCCAAACCCAACCGACATTTCCTCCGGATCATCCTCAACCAGCTTCACCCCTTCGACCATCGCAGGCAATAGTTCAATCCCGTTCGCATGCAGCGAGATCGCACGTGTAATCGCTGGCCCGCCATTCCACGATGAAATGAATCG